>DOZZ01000068.1:24182-30380 GCA_003517725.1 Bryobacterales bacterium
AGCACCTGGTGCGGGATGGTGGATTCGAGCAGGTTCACGCGGCGCAGATTCTTCTTGGCCGCCTCGATGCCCTTGCGGATGGCCGAAGGCACTTCCTTGGCCTTGCCCACGCCGTAGCCCACGACCTTGGCCGAGGAATCGCCCACGACGATCAGCGCCGAAAAGCTCATGTTCTTACCGCCCTTGACCACTTTGGTCACGCGGTTGATCGAGACCACCTGCTCTTTTAAGTTGAGCGACTGCGGATCGACGCGCTTAATTGGTGTCGGCATGTTTTAGAACTCCAGTCCCGCTTCGCGCGCCGCGTCGGCCAGCGCCTTGATACGCCCGTGATACAGGAAACCGCCGCGATCGAAAACCACTTTCTTGATGCCCTTCTCGTGCGCGCGCTCGGCCACTTTCTGGCCGATGGCCTTGGCGCCGTCGAGATGCCCGCCCTTCACCTCGAGCCCGCCTTCGTTCGACGATGCCGCCACCAGCGTGTGGCCGGTGGTGTCGTCGATCACCTGCGCGTAGATATGCGCCAGGCTGCGGTACACCGCCAGGCGCGGCCGCTGCGGCGTGCCCTGCACCCGGCTTCGGATACGCTCGTGAATGCGGTTGCGAATTTCGTTCTTCGAAATTTTTGTGAACATGTTGCTCTTTGGCTCCCTGCCCTACTTCTTGGCGGTGGCGCCGGACTTGCCCACCTTCTTGCGCAACACTTCGCCGGTGTAGCGCACGCCCTTGTTCTTATACGGATCGGGTTTACGCAGGCTGCGCATGTTGGCCGCCACCTGCCCCAGCAGCTGCTTGTCGATGCCGGTCAGCACCAGGTGCGTCTGCTTATCCACCTTCATGTCGATGCCGTCGGGCAACAGAAACTCGATGGGGTGCGAATAGCCCAGCGTGAAGCTGGCCACGCGGCCCTTGACGTCGACGCGATAGCCGATGCCGACGATATCGAGCTCGCGCGTGAACCCGGTCGAAACGCCCTGTACGGCATTGGCCGCCAGAGCCCGCGTCAGTCCATGCAGGGCCGCGTATTGGTCGCCATCGCGCACGATGTCGAGCTGGGCGCCGTTCTGCTCGATGCGGATGCCTCCCGGCACCGGCACGCTCAGTTTGCCCTTGGGCCCCTGCACTTCCAGATGATCGCCGACCGCTATTTTGACGCCCGCAGGCATCGGGATCGGCTTTTTTCCGACTCTAGACATTTCTTCGCCCTTACCCTTTAAACTTCGCTTACCAGATGCGGCACAGCAGCTCGCCGCCCACGCCTTCTTTGCGCGCGTGCCGGCCGGTCATGACACCCTTGGGGGTGGTCAGGATATTGATGCCCAGGCCGCCCTGCACCCGCGGAATATCGCCCGAGCCTACATACGAACGGCAGCCCGGCCGCGACACGCGCTCAATGGCCGTGATGACGGGCGCCTGCTCGGAGGAGTACTTCAAGTAGATCTTGATGACCTTCTTGATGCCCTCTTCGGCCACCTTGTAGTTCAGGATGTAGCCTTCTTCTTTGAGAATTCGCGCGATCTCGATCTTGAGTTTCGAGGCCGGCACATCAACCTTCGGATGGCGCGCCTGGATGGCGTTGCGCACCCGCGTCAACATATCGGCGATGGGATCACTCGTCATAACGTTCCTTTCGCTTCCGTGCCGCTTACCAACTGGCCTTGGTCACGCCGGGAACTTCGCCGTTCAGGGCGAGTTGGCGGAAACACAGGCGGCAGATGCCGTACTTACGCAGAAATCCGCGGGGGCGTCCGCAGCGCCAGCAACGATTGCGGTGGCGGCAGGCGAACTTCGGCTTCTTCAGATCCTTGGCGATTTTGGCGGTGGTGGCCATTTATTTTTCTCTCTTCGTTAACGAGTCGCTACTGCCGGAACGGCATGCCCATGGCCTTCAGCAGGCTCAGGCCCTCGGCATCGGTGCGCGCGGTGGTGGTGATCGAGATGTTCATGCCCTTGGTCTTTTCCACCTTGGAGTAATCGATCTCCGGGAAGATCAACTGGTCCTTGATGCCCAGGGTGTAGTTGCCGCGGCCGTCAAAGCTCTTGTTCGAGACGCCGCGGAAATCGCGCACGCGCGGCAGCGCCACGTTCAGCAGGCGGTCCAGAAATTCGTACATGCGGTCGCCGCGCAGGGTCACCATGGTGCCGATGGCCATGCCTTCGCGCAGTTTGAAGGCCGCGATCGACTTTTTGGCCTTGGTGATCACCGGTTTCTGGCCCGTGATGGCGCCCAGTTCCGTGACCGCGCCATCCATCAGCTTGGCGTTGCCGGTGGCTTCGCCCATGCCGATGTTGATCGAAACCTTCTCGACCTTGGGCACCGCCATGACGTTTTTGTAGCCGTGCTCCTTCTGGAGCGCCGGAACCACTTTCTTGACGTAAAGTTCTCTTAATCTGGCTGCCATGGGCTTTCCTTACAGTTTCGTTCCTTACTTCTTGTCCAAAGGCTCGCCGGTTTTGCGCGCGACGCGCGTCCGGCGGTTACCCTCTACCTTGATGCCGACCCGCGTGGCGACGCCGCCGGCGGTCATCAGCATCACGTTCGAGACGTGGATGGAGCCTTCGCGCTCCGCAATGCCGCCCTTGATCTGCTTGGCCGGATTGGGGCGCGTGTGGCGCTTGACCATGCCGACGTGCTCCACCAGAACGCGGCCCTTGTCGCGGATCACTTCGAGGACCCGGCCGGTCTTACCCTTGTCCTTGCCCGCGATCACTTTCACCATGTCGTCTTTCTTCAGCAGGATGCGGCGCGGCACGCCCTCGGCCTTGCCGCGCGACATCTTCTTGGGTTTAGCTGCCGTGGCGCGTCCCATTAAATTACCTCCGGGGCGAGAGAAACGATCCTCATAAAGCGTTTATCGCGCAGTTCGCGGGCCACCGGGCCGAAGACGCGCGTGCCCACCGGCTCGCCCACTTCGTTGATCAACACCGCGGCATTCGAATCGAAGCGGATGTAGCTGCCGTCGCGGCGGCGCGTCTCTTTGCGCATGCGCACGATCACGCAGCGCACCACCTTGCCTTTTTTGATGCTCGAATCCGGCGCCGCTTCCTTGACGCTGGCCGTCACGACATCGCCCAGACCCGCGCGTAGCCCGAGGTCGCCGCCGCGGGGCAGGATACACATCAGCCTGCGCGCGCCGCTGTTATCGGCCACCTCGAGAATCGTTCTCATCCCAATCATGCTAGGTTCCTCAAATCAACTGATCGACCCGCGGCGCCGTGCGCCGGCGGGACATCCAAAACTGCTTAAACTTTGACGTCCAAATCTCTTAAACCTTGACGTCCAAATCTTTGGGCTGCGCCGTGATGACAGCCGCGCGCCGGATAATGTCGCCCAGCATCCAGTGCTTCAACTTGCTGATGGGACGGTGTTCGATGATGCGCACCACGTCGCCCACATGGGCCGTGCCGTCTTCATCGTGCGCGTAAAACTTCTTGCGCTTGGTCATGATCCGCTTATACAGAGGATGCGGCACGCGCCGGCTGACCTCGACCACGATGGTCTTGGCCATTTTGGTCGACACCACTTCGCCCACTTTTTCGTTCTTGTGCGACTTCGGTTCCGTTGCCGGAGTTTCCGTCGCGGTGCTCTTCTTTGCGTCCGCCATGCTACGCCTTCTTCCCCGCCAGTTCGCGTTCCCGCTGAATGGTCAGCAGGCGCGCCTTATCTTTTTTCATGACGCGCAGCTTCTTCAGACCCTCGGTTTGGCCCATCGACATCTGGAACCGAATCCGAAACAGCTTCTCTTCCATTTCGCGCAGCTGGGCGGCGATTTCGTGCTCGCCCAGGTCCTTCATTTTTTGCTGTTTCATCTAATCGGCCTCGAGACCCGATTTTTCGCGAACCACGAACTTGGTCCGCATCGGGATCTTGTGGGCGGCCAGCCGAAACGCCTGTTGCGCGATATCTTCGGCCACGCCTTCCATCTCAAACAAAATCTTGCCGGGCCGCACCACCGCGACCCACTCCTCGGGCGCGCCTTTACCTTTACCCATACGGGTTTCGGCCGGCTTCTTGGTGATCGGCTTGTCGGGGAACACGCGCACCCACACTTTGCCGCCACGCTTGATGAAGCGCGTCATCGCGATGCGCGCCGCTTCAATCTGACGGGCCGTCAGCCAGCCGCACGTCATCACTTTCAAACCGTAGTCGCCGAACGAAATCGACGATCCGCGCCAGGCTTTACCGGTCATGCGGCCGCGCTGCTGCTTGCGGTACTTGACCTTCTTGGGCATCAACATAAAAAAGTCTCCCCAGGCCCCTTTCCTATTCGCCCGACGGCGTTTCGCCGGTCTTGGGCTGCTGTTGCGACTCGGGCTGGGCCTCGGTCTGCGCTTCCTTCTTCCAGCTGGGTGCATGCGGCGCCATCACCGGCGGCACCAGCGGTGCGCCACTGCGGCGCGGCAACTCGCCAGGCTGCGCCTGCGTCGCGGGACCCTGCTCAGCCGACGGACCACGCGAACCACTATCGGGACGCGGACCACGCGGGCCACGGTCATCGCGGCGGTCTCGGCGATCGCGATTCTCACGGCTGTCGCGGCGCGGCTCCGGATCGCTCGACCAGGCGCCCTTGCGGTTGCCCACGCTGGGCAGAATTTCACCTTTGTACAACCACGCCTTGACGCCAATCACGCCATAGGTGGTGTGCGCTTCGCTGACGCCGTAATCGATATCGGCGCGCAGCGTGTGCAGCGGCAGCTGCCCCTGCAGATACCATTCGCTACGGGCGATCTCGGCGCCGTTGAGGCGGCCGGAGACGCGAACCTTGATGCCCTTGCAACCGAAGCGCAGCGCGGAATCCACGGCCTTACGCATGGCGCGGCGGAAGGCCACGCGCTTTTCGAGCTGCAGCGCAATCGACTCGCTGACCAGCTTGGCGTCCAGCTCGGGCTTGTGCACTTCGACGATGTCGATGAACACTTCGCGCTTGGTGCGCGCCGCCAGGTCCGTCTTGAGCTTTTCGATCTCGGCGCCCTTGCGGCCGATGATGATGCCCGGACGCGAGGTGCGGATCGTCACCCGCAGCTTGTTGCCCGGACGATCCACCTCGATCGAGCTCACGCCGGCCGACTTGAGCCGGCCCAGCAGGCTTTCCTTCAGCTCCAGATCTTCCTGCAGCAGCTTCGAGTAGTCGTTCTTCGCAAACCAGCGCGAGCGCCACGGCTTGGTGTAGCCGAGCCGGAAGCCGTATGGATGTACTTTCTGTCCCATGCTAATCCCTGTTCCTTCCGCTAGGCCTTCTCGGCCACCTTGACGATGATGTGCGACGAGCGGCGCTGGTAGCGGTACGCCCGCCCCATCGGCGCCGGACGGATACGCTTCTGCCGCGGGCCTTCGTTGACATACGCTTCGACCACGAACAGCTTGTCGACATCCACGTCGTCCGACAGGTTCTGCGCGTTGGCGATGGCCGACTTCAAAACTTTTTCGACGCTCGGCGCGATGCGCTTGTTGACGGTGCGCAGCGTGACAATGGCCTTTTCGGCCTGCTGGCCGCGGATCATGTCCACTACCAGCCGGGCTTTCTGCGCCGACACCTTCAAATATCTGGCTTCTGCTCTGGCTTCCATGCTGATTCCCCTGGGCTACGGACGCCCGGACTTCTCGGTGGTCTTGGCCTGGTGACCCTTGAACGTGCGCGTCGGAGAGAACTCGCCCAGCTTGTGGCCGACCATGTTCTCCGTCACATACACCGGAATGAACTTCTTGCCGTTGTGCACGGCAATGGTCTGGCCCACGAACTCGGGCAGAACGGTGGAGCGCCGCGACCAGGTCCGCGTGACGCGCTTATCGCCCGCCGCAACCATGGCTTCAATCTTCTTTTCGAGGTGTCCGTCGGTAAAAGGACCCTTGCTGACTGATCTTCCCATCGTTGACCTCGCCTATCTCTTCTTGGCCTTCCGGCTCACGATGAACCGGTCGGTGCGCTTGTTATTGCGCGTCTTGTATCCGCGGGTCGGCTGTCCCCAGGGCGTCACCGGATGCCGTCCGCCAGAGGTTTTGCCTTCACCGCCGCCATGCGGGTGATCCACCGGGTTCATCGAGACACCGCGGTTGTGCGGCATGCGTCCGAGCCAGCGCGAGCGGCCGGCTTTGCCGAGCGACTGGTTCTCGTGTTCGGAATTACCCACCGCGCCGATGGTGGCCATGCAGCTGGTATCGACACGGCGTATTTCGCCCGATGGCAGCTTCAGCAGCGC
>DOZZ01000068.1:30442-33006 GCA_003517725.1 Bryobacterales bacterium
TCAATGTTGTGCACCACGGTGCCGGCCGGAATGTTCTGCAGCGGCAGCGCGTTGCCGATCAAAATATCGGCTTCGGGACCGGACGACAGCTTCGCGCCGATCTTCAACCCGTCGGGTGCGATGATGTAGCGCTTCTCGCCATCGCTATAGTGCAGCAGCGCAATGCGCGCCGAGCGGTTCGGATCGTATTCGATGGCCGCCACGGTGGCCTGTACGCCGGCCTTGTCGCGCTTGAAATCGATGATGCGGTACGCCTGCTTGTGGCCGCCGCCAATGAAGCGCGACGTCACGCGGCCCGTGGAGTTGCGGCCGCCGGTGCGCTTCTTCGGCTCGACCAGCGACTTCTCGGGCGTCTGCCGGGTGATGTCTTCCCGCGTCACCACCGTCATGTAGCGGCGGCTGGGAGTAAAAGGTCTGAATGACTTGATCGGCATGCTTGCTTTTAGCGGGGCTTAAACCTCCGCAAACTCCGGAATCTTCTGGCCCGCCTGCAGCTTGACGTAGGCCTTTTTCCAATCCGAACGATAGCCGGCGAACTTGCCGCGGCGCCGCAGCTTGCCCTCGAAGTTCGAGGTTCTGACGGCTTCCACCTTCACCGAGAACAGCTTCTCGACGGCCTGCTTGACCTGCGTCTTATTGGCATCCGAGGCCACTTCGAAACAAAGGGTGCGCTCGTTGTCCTTCTTTTCCACGCCCTTTTCGGTCACCAGCGGGCGCTTGATTACGTCGTAAATTGTCACTTGGCCAGGCCCTCCGAAAGTTTGCGCGCCGCGGCTTCCGTCACCAGAATGTGGCTGGCTTTGAGCAGCGCGTAGACGCTGATTTCGCGGCTGCCGAGCAGTTCCACGCCAGGCAGATTGCGCGCGCCCAGCACCAGATTGCGCGGGGCATCGTTCTCGATCACCAGCACTTTTTTGTGGCAATCGAGCGTATCGAGCGAGGCCCGGAAGTTCTTGGTCTTGTGGTCGTCGAGCGTGAACGACTGCACTACCCGCAGTTCGCCGTCGCGCAGCTTGGCCGATAACGCCGAGCGCAGCGCGCCGACTTGCATCTTGCGCGGCAGGCTGTAGCTGTAGTCGCGCGGTTGCGGACCGTGCGAGGTGCCGCCATGGCGCCACAGCGGCGAGCGGACCGAGCCCGAACGCGCGCGCCCGGTGCCCTTCTGCTTCCACAACTTCTTGCCCGAACCGGCCACTTCATGCCGGGTCTTGGTCTTGTGCGTACCGCGCCGCAGGCCGGCCTGCGAATGGCGCACCGCTTCATACAGCAGCGCTTCGTTGACTTCGGCGGCAAACACCGCGTCGGACAGCTCGAGCGAGCCTACTTTATTGTTTTTGAGATCGATAATGTCAACGACGGGCATTAGCGTTTGGCCCTCCGCAGCACGACATACGCGCCGTTCGGTCCGGGCACCGCGCCCTTGACCGCGATGACGTTGTCGTCGCTCATCACTTCCACAATTTCGAGGTTGCGCACCGTGACGCGCTCATGACCCATGTGGCCGCCCATGCGCATGCCGGGCACGACACGCGACGGAAAGCTGGACGCGCCGATGGAGCCCGGAGCGCGATGGAACATGGAGCCGTGGCTGCCCTCGCCGCCGCGGAAATGGTGCCGCTTGACGACGCCGGCAAAGCCCTTGCCCTTCGACACGCCGATCACGTCGACCTTGTCTTTGGGCTTGAACTGATCCACCAGCACCTTGTCGCCCGGCTTCAGATCGTCATCGCCCGGCCGCATGCTGAGCTCCCGCAGAAAACGAATGCCCTCGGCGCCCGCTTTCTTCAGGTGGCCCGTCGACGGGCGGTTGATACGGGCTGGCTTGACGAACTCGACCAGGCCCAACTGCACCGCGTCGTATCCATCCGAGGTCGGCAGCTTGCGCTGCACCACGGTGCACGGGCCCGCCTTTAACAGCGTCACCGGCACTACCTGACCGTCAGGCCTGAACACCTGCGTCATTCCGATTTTCTTACCCAGAATTCCTGGACTCATGTCTTCACTTCCCGCGTCTGCGTCTGATTACTTGTGATCTTTGCCGAAAGCCTTGATTTCGACGTCCACACCGGCCGGCAGGTCGAGCTTCATCAGCGCGTCCACCGTCTGCTGCGTGGGCTCCAGAATGTCGAGCAAACGCTTGTGGGTCCGGATCTCAAACTGCTCCCGCGACTTCTTATCGACGTGCGGCGAGCGCAGCACCGTAGTGCGGCTGATCGACGTCGGCAGCGGAATGGGTCCCGCCACCGTGGCGCCCGTGCGCTTGGCCGTGTCCACGATTTCCGACGTGGACTGGTCGAGAATCCGGTGATCGTACGCCTTCAACCGGATTCGAATTCTCTCTCTCAACGAAGCCATTAAAATTCCTAATCCAGAATCTCGGCTACGGTGCCGGCGCCCACCGTGCGTCCGCCCTCGCGGATCGCAAAACGCAGGCCCTTGTCCATCGCCACCGGGGTAATCAATTCCACCACCAGGCCCACGTTATCGCCGGGCATCACCATTTCGGTGCCTTCCGGCAACTCCGCCACGCCCGTCACATCCGTGGTGCGGAAGTAGAACTGCGG
>DOZZ01000068.1:33193-33831 GCA_003517725.1 Bryobacterales bacterium
TTGAAGAACGGCGTGTGCCGCCCACCCTCTTCCTTCGACAGCACGTACACCTCCGCCGTGAACTTCTTGTGCGGCTTGATGGTGTTGGGCTTGGCGATGACCTGCCCGCGCTCCACCTGATCTTTTTCCACGCCGCGCAACAGCAGTCCCACGTTGTCGCCCGCGCGGCCTTCGTCGAGCAGCTTCTTGAACATCTCGACGCCCGTCACCACGGTCTTGCGCGTGTCGTGGAAACCGACGATCTCCATCTCCTCGCCGACTTTGCAAATACCGGTTTCGATACGGCCCGTCACCACCGTGCCGCGGCCCTGAATCGAGAAGATATCTTCAATCGGCATCAGGAACGGCCGGTCCATCAAACGCTCGGGCACCGGAATGTACTTGTCGACCTGCGCCATCAACTCGTCGACCGTCGATTCCCACTGCGCTTCGCCGTTCAAGGCGCCCAGCGCCGAGACACGCACCACCGGCAGATCGTTGCCCGGGAACTGATAGCTCGTCAGCAATTCGCGCACTTCGAGTTCGACCAGGTCGAGCAATTCCGGATCGTCCACCATGTCGACCTTATTCATCGCCACAACAATGAAGGGCACCCCTACCTGTCGAGCGAGCAGAATGTGCTCGCGGGTCTGGGGCAT
>DOZZ01000069.1:0-1124 GCA_003517725.1 Bryobacterales bacterium
GCCGTAAACGGCAGCGTCCCTTCCGCCAAGGCCAGTGCTTTCATGACGGTCATGTCGCTGGCATCTTCCACGGCAAAGGCACCCGGCTTCTTGACGTTGCCGTTGACGAACACCTTGCCCACCTCGGGCACCCGGATCTCCTCGCCGCCCGAGAGCTTCACGTTCAGTTCGGGGTCCGCCTGGTCAATCAGACCGCGCACCGGGATGCGCTGCACCAGGACGTTCTTCTTGTCGCCCTCGGGCCCTGGGTGCGTCACCAGGATTTCGCCCGCGGCGTCCGGATTCAGCCCCTCGGCGCGGGTCAGCGCGTCCAGCAGCGTCACCTGCCCGATGGCCTGGAACGTGATCGGGTGTTTCACCGCGCCCATCACACTGATGGGCCGGCTGTGATACTCGACCATCGTGACGGTGACGAACGGGTCCACCAGCAGCTGCTCCTTGCGCAGCTCCGACGCCAAAGCCACTTCCAACTCGGCCGGCATCAGACCCTCAGCCTTCACCTTATCTTTCATCATCGGCATCCGCAGCATGCCGTCACTGCCTACCCGCACCATCCGCGAAAACTCCGGCGAATCGTACACCGAGATGGAAACCAGGTCGTCCGCACCGATTTTCTGGGCCGGCAGATTGCTGGCCGCCGTCTCGTTCGACGGCGCTACCGGGCGCGGTACAGGTTGCGATTGCGACCAACCGGTGGCGCCCAGCAGCGGCAGAGTCAAGTACAGGAATAGACGGTGTTTTTGCATCAAATCCTCAGATCGAAGAGGGGCCAACGACGCTTGCCGATTAGCATCAATTTTCGCATAATCCGGGGCCGGGAGCGGCGCCAACCCTGCTTTATAGCCGCCATGTGCCTCTTTTTCAGTGTGATATCACATACTATCGGCAGGTTTGGGGAAATCCCCGGGTTTTCACTTGAGCCCCACTAGCTTGAGTAGGAAAGCGGTCGCAATGCTCTCGTTTTTGCTGAGGCAGCCCCGCTCCCCGGCTGAGCCGTGGCGGCCGCCGCCGCGCCGAGCATCACGAACATCAGGCCCATCACGGCCGGATCCCGCGTCGGGTAATCGATCAGGCTGTGCACGAAAATGGCCGCCGGCCCCATCGCCCACGGCGCGCGCCAAGCC
>DOZZ01000069.1:1311-7171 GCA_003517725.1 Bryobacterales bacterium
CGGATCATCTCGGCGGTCGAAATCAGCAGCTTTTTGCGGACGTCGGCGGAGCTCGCTTCGTGGAAATGCGCCCAGATAGATTGGAAGCCGAAGATGCCTACCAGCACCGCGAACAACAGCGGCAATTGCAGGCTCAACAGCAGCACGCGCCGCCCCGGAATCCAGCGCCGCCGCGCGCCGATCGCCAGCACCGTCACCAGTTCGGCGGTCAGCAGCGCCACGCCGCCGCGTGACGCGCTCACCACCACCGCGGCGAACAGGGTGGCCGCCACCACGCCCCACAGGAGGGCCCGCTGGCGGTCCATTAAAATGCGGACCACCGCGACCGGGAACAACAACTCCACGAACGCCGCGAAATGGTTCTTATAAATGAAAGGGCCGATGCAATCGTGCGAGGGAATGATCCAGAAGACCAGGTCGGGCGCCGTGTAATACTGCAGCACCGCCGCCAGCGCCAGCACGCCGCAAAACACCAGCATCACGCTCAGAAAGCGTTCCCGCGCCTCCACGCTGGCCAGGGCCTGCGCGCCCAGCCAGAAATAGGCCGCGCTGGAGGCCCACGCAAGCGATGCTTCGAGCGTGGCGAAGTGGCTCACGCTGAGCCCGAACAGGAGTTGTAACGGCCCCCACAGCGCCAGCGCCAGCAGCGCCCATGTGATGCGCGGAGTCCGCCCCGGCGCGCCCTTGGCCCGGACGAATAAGACGCACCAGACGATCACCAGCGCCCACGCGCCAATCTGCGGCGCCGCGACGGACCAGTATTCGTGCGACCAATCCACTAGCGCGGCTGCCATCAGCGCGGCGGCCAGCGGCGCCGCCAGCATCTGATAGCGCGCGCCCGGCTTCTTCACGGCCATGGGTGACATGCCGAGGCTCAAGCCAGCCGCTCCAGTCGTACATGGGAGATACGAATGCTGCCGTGAGCGCGCAGCGTCCCGAGCGGCCGGCTGTAGCGCAGCGCCAGACGCAGCAGACTCTGGCCTGAAGCGGTTTGGAACTCGCACGCGCCGCCCGCCGGCTCCGCGCTCGACAGGGAAGCACACGTGGAGGGCTGCGGCGCGCCGGTCGCGGGCTCAACCGCAGCCCAGCTTAACCCGCTGCCGGGCTCGATGTCGGTGGTCTGGTATTGAAAGCGCAGCCGATAGCGCGCTCCCGGAACCACCGGGATGTTCTGCGTCAGCAGCTCCGCGCTCTCCGGCTGATCGCCATCCAGCTCAACGCGAACTTCGTTTTCGTCCCCGAAGTAACGGTTGTCGATGCCGTGCGATCGCGGCAGCGCCCAGTTGAAGCCGCGGCCCGCCGGTTCGCGCTCCAGATTGCCGTCGGTGAGCGAACGCCCGCGCGCGGGGTCGAGGCCAGCGCGCCCGTGAGCCGCGGCATAGCCGTTCCAGACCTCCACCGCGCCGGCCGCATCGCCGGTCTGAATCAGCAGGTCGCATAGCGGCAGGGAGGGCCCGAACTCGTCTGCCATGCCGGTACGGTTCAGGGTGCGCCAGGCGGGCAGCGCGGCCGATGGTTTTCTGAGACTCGTCAAGTAGAGCGCGTAGGCGGCGCGCACCGGCGGCACGGGGGGCACCGCCCGGTTCAGAATGGTGGGCGCATCGTCGGAGACGCGCCAGCAGAGGTCGAATACGGGCTCCGGAGCATAGCCCGCCGGCTCGGTGAGTTGCAGGCACTGCCGCGCATAGGTCCAGAACTTGTCGATGTCGGCATGCCGCGCATAGAAATTGGCCAGGGTCCAGGCCGGTTTAAAGGTGTGGTCGGCATCCGCGGCCCGCAGCAGCATCTGCTCGGCCTGGTTCTTATGCCCGTGGATTTCCAGGTAGAGGCCGCGCTGCATCCAGGGCTCCGCCAGCCGCGGCTCGATGGTGGTGGCGTCCTCCAGCAGACGGCCCACCGCCGCGTCGCCGCCGGCCGGATTATCGCGTTCGAGCAGCGCCGCCTGGCGCAACCGGTAGCGCGCGCTGCCGGGGGCCAGCCGGACGGCCCGCGCGGCACTTGCGAGTTCCGGCCGGCGCGCCAGATCGTCAGCCAGCGATAGGCGGATCGAAACCGTAATGCACGCCGCGCCCGCCAGCGCCATCGCCGCCGCGAGCGCCCAGCGCAGGGTAGCCCCACCAGCCGCATGCATCACCGAATGTCAGTGTACCGAATGTCAGTGCAGAACACGCGTTAGACGCCGAGCCTGCCGCCCACGGCCCTGGCAAGCGATCCGCCGAGCGCCTTCAGCAGCGCCCGCAGGCCCAATTGGGTGTGGTTCCGCGCGGCCCGCTCATACATCTCGGGATGCACGCGCGACAAAGTGCGGCCGTCGGCCACGTGCGCCGCCAGCCCGGCCAGATCCAGCCGCGAACGCAGCACGTCCTGCTGCACATACAAAATCGTGTTCTGGCGATACCAGGGCTCCACAGTCGGGTCTTTCCAGATCTTCGGCCGAAGCCAGTCCACCGCCACGTAATGGCGCCGCGCAAACTTTTCGGCCCAGTATTCCGGCCATTGTTCGTTCAGGTGGTGCGTGCCGCCCTGGAATGGCACGGCCGCCGAAAACACGATTACGGGGCTCAACTGCGTCAAGTCGCCCACGAAACTGTCGGCTCGTTCCGGCGGCAGGTGCTCGGCTACTTCGAGCGAGATCGCCAGGTCGAACTTGCGATCCAGCCGCAGCGGGCGGTTCAACTCATGCGCGGCAAACCGCGCCGCGTCCACCACCAGGTGATCGCGCCGCACGTAAGCGCCATCGATGCCCAGGCCATCGGTGACGCCGCAGCGCCCGAATTCCGCGAGCCAGATACCCGTGCCGCAGCCCACGTCCACCACGCTGCCGGGGTTCAACAAACCTACCAGCAGCGGCACCACCGAGCGAGCCGAGCAGGCCGATCCCCGCGCGATGCCGGAATAGAATATGGGACTGTAAGTGCTTTCTTTGGGCCCTGCGGGCGTGCTGGTCATTTGCTGATGGAGTGCCGCGCGGCCCGCGGAATTCTCAATGCTTTGTAGCAACTCGAGGACCCGCCGGCCCGACGTGTCCCAGTTCAGCCGCCGGCGCGATTCCTCCAGGGAAGACTCCGCCAACTGCCGGTAGCCGCGAGAGTTCGCAAAAGCCTCGGCGATGTAATCGGCGTACTCCGGGCCGCCATCTGAGACCGGAAATAGCGCGCCATTCACTCCGGGGCGGATCACGCCGGGGATACCGCCGGTGTCAGTGGCCAGGCACGGCACGCCCAGAGCATTGGCCTCGCAGAACACAATGGGCGTGGCATCGGCGCGCGACGGCAAAATCAGGAAATGCGAGCGCGCCAGCAGTTCCATTAGAACCTGCTCGCCGTGGGGCGTGGTCTTGTCGATGAACGGAATTACGGTCGTGCCGTCCGGCAGTTCGGTTCCGTGGGGCGGATGGCAACCGGCGATGGTCAGCTCCGAGCGCAACCCGCGCGCCGCCAGGGCCCGCTGCGCGTCGACCGCGATGGCGCCGCCCTTGCGTTTCCAGTCCACGCCCAGAAACAGCAGCCGGCACACGTCCGACGGGCGCTCCGCGATGGCCCGCGCCACGGCTTCAGGGCTATATAACTTCTCAAAGCCCGCGCCGAACGGGACCACATGCATCCTGGCCGCATCCACCTGGTAATGTTCCAGCGTCGAGCGCCGCGCCCATTCTGACGAATAGATGCCCAGCGCCGCGCGCGAAAGAGCGCTCTGCTCGGCGCGGTTGCCGTTGCGCATGGAAGCGGCGCTGGGCGGCTGCGGCGTCGGGTAGTAGCGCACAAACTCGGCGTAGGAAGCGTCGGTCCAGAAGGCCAGCGGCTGGCGCGCCTCCACGTAACTCAGCACCAGGCTGCTGGAGGAGAAGATGACGTCCGCCCCGCTCGACCGCACGGCGTGCTCTACCTGCCGCGCGTAGCCCTTTAACCGCGCCGGTTCCAGCACCCATTGATGGTGCTGCCCGAAGACGGTTTTATGAACCTGCTGCTTGATGCGCAGCGGCAGCCGCCAGACATCCAGCAGGGGCCCCACGAATTGGATCTCCGCGCCCTGCGCCTGCAACGCCATCCACATCCGGTAGGTGGTTCCGGACCAGGCCCGGCGGTCGCCGGGATGGTGCGACGTGACGTAGGCAATTTTCATGCAGCCAGAGACAGGGTGTTCACCCAGCGGCATAAATCTCTCGGGGAATTAGTTCGAAAAAACCCGGCTGGCGCGCCCAGCCGCTCGGGGGACACATCAGCAGGTGTGTCCCCCGTCGGCATCGGTCTGTCAACAGTTGTGCGGTGCTACCTAACTGCCGTGATGCGATCTACTCCCAGGTAAGGCCGTAGTGCTTCCGGCGCCACCACGCTGCCATCCTTCTCCTGGAAATTCTCGAGGATCGCGACCCACGTGCGCCCCACCGCCAGGCCGCTGCCGTTCAGCGTGTGGGCGAATTCGGCCTTGCCCTTGCCGCTCTTGCAGCGTATGCCCGCGCGGCGCGCCTGATACGCGCCGTAGTTGGAGCACGACGATATCTCTTTATAGGCGTTCTGCCCCGGCAGCCACACTTCAATGTCGTAAGTGCGCTGCGCCGACGGCCCCATGTCTCCCGTACACAGCAGCATGGTGCGATAAGGCAGCCCCAGCGCCTGCAGCACGGCTTCGGCGTTGCGCGTCAGCTTCTCGTGCTCTTCGGCGCTCTGCTCCGGACGCGTGAACTTCACCAGCTCCACCTTCTGAAACTGATGCTGCCGGATGATGCCGCGCACGTCGCGTCCATGCGATCCGGCCTCGCTGCGAAAACAGGGCGTGTAAGCGCACAGCGAGATCGGCAGCCGCTCGGCGTCCAGCGTCTCGTTACTGTAAATATTGGTAACGGGAACCTCCGCCGTGGGAATCAGCCAGAAATCGGTGTTCTCCAGGCGGAATAAATCGCCGGCGAACTTGGGCAGGTTACCCGTACCGTACAGGCTGGCCGAGTTCACCACATACGGCGGCAGCACTTCGGTGTAACCATGCTCGCGGCCGTGCAGGTCGAGCATGAAGTTCATCAACGCGCGCTCGAGCTTGGCGCCCCAGCTCCAATACAGGGCAAAGCGCGCGCCCGTAATTTTCGCCGCGCGCTCCAGGTCCAGAATGCCCAACGCCGGGCCCAGATCCCAATGGGCTTTGGGTTCGAAATCGAATTGCCGCGGCTGGCCCCAGCGCCGCACTTCCACGTTGTCGTCGGCGCTCGATCCCACGGGCACGCAATCGTCGGGCAGATTGGGAATGCCCGCCAGCAGCAGGCGAAATTCCTCTTCGAGCCCGCGCACCTGCTCATCCAGTTCGCCGATGCGTTTGCCAGACTCGCGCACCGCGCTCTGCTGTTCGGTGGTGTCGGAGCCCTGTTTACGCAGTCGCGCGATCGCTTCGCTCGATGCGTTGCGCCGGGCTTTGAGCTCTTCGGCTTCGGTGATGGCCGCGCGCCGCCGCTGGTCGAGTTCGCGAAACGGCTCGACAGGCACGACAAAGCCGCGCGTCGCCAAACGCGCCGCGACCTGCTCTAAGTTGTTGCGAAAAAATGCAAGGTCGTGCATCCCGTTATGCTAACAGCCGAGGCAGTGCGCGATGCGCGCGGGCGGGGCTCCGGAGGGCTGGGCCTAGTCTTCCTCTTCATCCGTCGAAACTGGCTCCAGATCTTCGGCTTCGAAGATCTCGCGGCAGTCGAGGCACTCAACGTACTCGACCCCGTCGCGGCGCGCCAGCATCACTGTCCTGGCATGTTCACAGGCGGTTTGCGTCACGGGTATAGAACTCATGGAAAGGCTCAAAATTCATCTCTTAAGAACAACTCGACCACTTCTGATTTTGAGAGGATAGCATTTTTCCTGGAGATTGCCACTCCATTTCATGC
>DOZZ01000069.1:7261-15199 GCA_003517725.1 Bryobacterales bacterium
TGCCACTCCATTTCATGCGCTAGAATTCCTTGCAGATGGCCTTCCCGCTTCACCGCCCGCGCCGCCTGCGCTCCACCGGCGAAATGCGATCGCTGGTGCGGGAGACGCGGCTGGCCCCGTCGCAGCTGGTCTATCCCATGTTTGTCTGCCCCGGCGAAGGCGTGCGCCGCGAAATTTCATCGATGCCCGGCAACTATCAGCTGTCGGTCGACCAGTTCGTCGGCGACTGCGAGAAGCTGGCCGGCCTGGGCCTCGGCGGCATTATCGTCTTCGGGCTGCCCGAAACGAAAGACGAGCAAGCCTCGGGCGCGTATGCCGACGACGGTATCGTGCAGCGCGCCGTGCGGGCGGTCAAGCGCGCGCTCCCCAAACTGCTGGTGATCACCGACGTTTGCAACTGCGAGTACACCAGCCACGGCCACTGCGGCCTGGTGGTCGGCGACGACGTCGACAATGACGAAACTCTGAAGTGGCTCTCGGCGACGGCGGTCTCGCATGCCCGCGCCGGCGCCGACATCGTGGCGCCCTCCGATATGATGGACGGCCGCGTGGCGGCCATCCGCGCCGCGCTCGATGCCGCGGATCTAACGCGCATCCCGATTCTTTCGTATGCGGCCAAGTTCGCGTCGGTCTTCTACGGGCCGTTCCGCGAGGCCGCCGAATCCACGCCGCAATTTGGCGACCGCCGCGGCTACCAGATGGATCCGCCCAACGCGCGCGAAGCCATGCGCGAAATCGAACTCGACTTGGCCGAAGGCGCCGACATGATCATGATCAAGCCGGCCATGCCCTATCTGGATCTGATCCGTCAGGCGCGCGACCGCTTCGACGTACCGCTGGCCGCCTATCAGGTGAGCGGCGAGTTCGCAATGATCGTGGCCGCCGCCCGCAACGGCTGGTTGGATCAGGAGCGCGCCATGCTCGAAAGCCTGATCTCGATTCGCCGCGCCGGCGCCGACTTCATCCTGACCTACTTCGCCCCCGCCGCCGCGAAACTGCTATAAGCGGTTAGTCTTCCCAGGCGCTCGACCAACGCCATTGTTCGGGACGCTGCGCGAGGCCGGCGCGGACTGGACAGTTTTCCATCTGGCGGATGAGGCTGGCGGAACGCGCCAAGGCGATCCAGCGGTTGCTGGCTTGCGTGACGTGCCACGCGACTAGGATGAAGCGCAGCTCAGCGTGCAAATCGAGCAGCACCTGCACGCGTTCAGGCAGAATCACGAACGAGCGTAGCCCATACAGGCCAAACTGCCGATCGCCCGCGACCAAGCGCAGTTTAAGGGCTTCGACCGGCGCCAAGGATCGCCACTGCAGCAAAGTCGGCATGCAAGCAGGGTCGCGGTGCGCGGCATTAGTTCTCAGCCGATTGTGCTAAAAGGTGGGGGGTGACTCACCGCCAGTTTCGAGATAGCCTGACCGGCTGCCTGGGTTTTCCGGTAACGCCCTTCAAAACGGACCTTTCGCTTGATCTCGACGCGCTTGCGCGCAATGTGGACGAGATGGCCGCGCATCCGTTCTGCGCTTTGGTCGCGGCCGGCGGCACCGGCGAACTGTATTCGCTGACGCCCGCGGAAATCGAGCAAGTGGTGCGAGTGACGGTAGACGCGACGCGCGGACGCATGCCCATTGTGGCGGGAACGGGCTTCAATGCGGCGCTCGGCGCGGACATTGCGCGGCGCGTGGAGCGGGCCGGCGCGGCCTGCGTGCTGGCGCTGCCGCCCTACTATATACAGGCTCCCGAAGCCGGGCTGTTCGATTACTACCGGGCGATCGGAGCGGCCAGCAGCCTGCCCATGATGGTCTACAGCCGCGACTGGGCCGTGTTTACGCCGGAGATGGTGGCGCGCCTGGCGGACCACGTGCCGCAGCTAGCCCTCTGGAAGGACGGCCAGGGCGATGTGAAGAAATATCAGCGCATTATGCGTGACAACGGCGACCGGCTGGCGTGGCTGGGCGGGCTGGGCGACGATTGCGTGCCCGGCTATTTCGCGATCGGCGTGCAGGCCTACACGTCGAGCATCTCCAACATCGCGCCGAAGCTTTCGCTGCAACTGGCGGAGGCCGGCGCGCGCGCGGATTGGCCGCGCTTGACGGAACTGATGAACCGCTACGTGCATCCGCTCTATGCGTTGCGGGAACGCATGCGCGGGTACGAAGTGACAGTGATGAAGGCCGCGATGGAAATGCTGGGCATGCCGGCCGGGCCAGTGCGTCCGCCGCTGGCTGCGTGCCGCGAGCAGGATCTGCGGGATTTGCGGGCATTGATGGAGACCTATCGAGAGGTGCGGTAGAGGGAGCCCGGCGGGTAAGGAAGGACGCTTCCTACAAAGCGGGTGGGATTGGGTGGTCAGCTAGGTCAGCAAGGGGAACACCTTTGGGGACCGAACTCCCTCGACCGGCTTCAGAGTAGGGGTGAAGCGCCGATGCCGGCGCGAGGCTGTCGGGAAGTTGTTGATTGCGGGTTAAATTTATTTCGCGAATCGCGGTGACACAAGCTCATGAAAAATACTGGCCCGCAATCACCTGTTTTTTGTGGGGCACGTCTTTAGCGTGCAGAGGGCTTCGGCCCGACAATCTTCAAGAACACACGCAAGGCGACCATCAGCGCCTTACGGTGCAGCGGGCTGAAGCCCTTCGCAGGCTGAACGCCCGCCCCACGTACCGATAGGCGGAGTTGCTTCGACCTGCGTTCGCCGAGGGCTGCAAAGGCGCGGGCCGTAAGACGCGGGAATGTAGTTCATCATGCTTGATCTTGAGTACCTGACGGCGACCTACGCCTGATAGAAGTTGCGATCCCAGGCGTGGCGCGCCAACGCTTCGAGAGCGTGCGGCGGCAGCGGGCCCTGGCCTGGGACGCTAGTGTTGGCGTCGACGCTGCTGAGGCTGCGCATGCCCGGGATCACCGTCGAGACGGCCGGATTCGAGAGGCAGAAGCGCAGCGCCAGCGCCGCCAGCCCTTCCAGAGGAACTCCCAGATCGCGGCAGATGGCGGCGTTGTGTTCCATCACTTGGCGCTTGCGGTCCCCCGCGAAATAAGACTCACGGAAATCGCCGGCGGGGAAGACCGTGTCTTCGTTGATGCGGCCGGTCAGCGAGCCTTCGTCGAACGGCACTCGCGCGATCACGCCGATGTTGTGCTGCTGGCAGAGCGGGAACAGATTCTCGGCCGGTGTCTGGTCGTAGATGTTGTAGATCACCTGCACCGTGTCGATCAGGCCGGTGCGGATCAGGTCGAGCGCGGAATCGGGCTGGTGGTCATTGATCGACACGCCGATGAAACGCACTTTGCCGGACGTGCGCAGGTCTTCGAAGGCGCGCCGCCACTCGTCGCGATCCAGCCACTCGGGGTTCCACACGTGCAGCTGCTGCAGGTCTATCCAATCGCGACGCAGGTTGCGCAAGCTGGTTTCGGTGGAATGGATGATGTGGTCGTAGGGAAACACGTCGTCGATGCCGATGCCGGGCCGCGCGGGCCACAACAGGTTCTTCGGAGGCACCTTGGTGGCGATATGAACGGGGCGCGGAGCATGCTCCAGCACGCGCGCCAGCAGGCGTTCGCTGTGCCCTTCGTTGTAGGCCAGGGCGGTGTCGAAAAAATTGACGCCCTTGTCGAACGCCAGTTGCACGGCTTTCAACGCGCCCTGGTCGGATGCGCCGAGCCACTGCTTGCCGCCGATGCCCCAGGCGCCATAACCGATCTCACTGACCTCAAAGTTGGTCCTGCCAAGTTTGCGATAAAGCATAAGTTCAATTATGGTGGATACTGCTCGGGACCGGGATGCCCAGCGTGAATGAAGATACGTTTATTCAAACGGAGCCACGATGCCCGGAAAGTCACTTAGACTCAGACGGCTGTTTCGCGCCGGCCGCGCCGTAATGGTGCAGATCGAACACGGCGTGGAGCATCCGGCGGCGGTCGTGCGCAGCCTGGACCGGCTGGGCGCGGACGCGGTAGTGGTCTCGCCAGGCCTGCTCGATGACGTCTGCGACGAGTGCGTGCAGGTGGCGGTGGTGGTGCGGTTGAATGTGGCGTCGGCACGCGCATGCAATATCTGTTCGGTGGAAGGCGCGCTACGGCTGGGCGCGGAAGCCGTGATGCTGAGCGTATCGTCCGCGGACGAGCGCGATCTGGACCGGCTGGGCGCCGTGGCGGGAAATGCCCGGCATTTTGGCGTGCCGCTGATTGTGGACATGGTGGGCGATGCGTCGGCCGACACGCTGGCCGTCATCTCCGACTTCGGCGTGGACGTGATTCAAGTGCGGCCGGGCTCGCGTAAAGAGCAGCCGCTGCGCGCGATCGCGAAGTCGTGCCGGCGCCCGCTGCTGGTGGCCCTCGAGAATATCGCGGCGGAGAAACTGGTGCGCACCGCGCATGCCTGCCTGGAAGATACGGCTCAGGGGCTGTGCGTCGGGACCCTGGACGAACAGATTCTGGAAGCGCTGCTGGCACTGGCCCACAATGGCGTGGGGATTGACGAGGCGCTCGAGATCGTAGGACAGCGCAGCCAGGTCTAGTTGGCGGCGCGGCGAGCGGCTTCCCGGAAAAACCGGCACTATTAGATTTATGGGAAATGCCGGGGAACTGGTCCGTTATATCAATCTGAAATTAGCCGCGCTGGGACAGCCCACGAGCGCGGCCACCACTGAGCCTTACTTTCTGGATATCGCGCGGCCGCTGCTCAGAAATTATTACCAGAAGGATCAGTTGCTGGGCGACCGGCTGTGTCCCGTGGATGCCCGCATACAGGCGTTTCTGGAGCGCTATCTTGGCGCTGAAACGCCGCGGCTGCCGTCGAAGACTTTCGTGCTGGACCGGCCGGGGCTGGTGCGCGCGATGTCGCTGCCGCCCGGCCAAGACCGGCTCCACTCGCCCTATCTGGAGTCGTACCGCGTGCGCCAGGGTATTTTGCATAACCCGCGCAGCGACCGCCGGACAACCAAGGGAATTTTTCATATTGTCGAAGGCGGGTTCCCGATTCCCGCCGACAAGATCGCGGTACCCAAGCGCACCTTCGCGAGCCTGCTGGCATTGGCGCTCGATCCACCGGCGGAGGTGCTGAGCCTGCCGTTCACGGCGGATCAGCAGGAACAGGTGCGGCTCTTCGCGAGCCTGTTGCTGCGGCCGATGGTGTGTCCGGCGACCGGGCGCGAGCCGGCGAAATCGATGGAGATTCGTTTTTTCGCGCCGGGCAGCCTGGTCAGCAATCTGGATTTTATTGAGAGCATCTTTGGCAATGGCGGCGATCCGGATCTTCCGGAAAACGACGCCGCGCTGGATGGACTGCACTGGACGGGGCAGACCGGGTGCGTCATTCTGGCCCCGCACCTGGTGGGCGCGCCGAAGAAAGATGTGGGCCTGCCGCGCTACGAGGACGCGACGGACCGGCAGCGCCGCGACGGCATGTGCTGGCGCGAGGAAGGCGAACTCTACAACGGAGGCAGCGCGTTCAAACTGGCGTGCCGCGACCACTCGGGCGTGATGCTGACGATCATCGCCGACAGCTACTACGGCTATTGCAAGAAAGAGGTTAAGACGCAGATCAGCTTTGCGGCCAACCTGTACGGCAACTGCGAGGAGGAGCACGCGGGCGGCGCCATTGCGTTTCCGGCCTACGTGCTGGGCCAGCAGTTTTACGCGGGCCGCACGGTGCTGACCAAGCCGGTGAAGTTCGACCAGGCTATTGCGCGGCTGGGAGATCGCGTCGCAATCCAGCCCGAGGGCTACGCCAAGGACCGGCGCTATGGCGACATCCTTTACGTGCCGGAAGACGCGGAGTTTCACGTGCGGGAGGCCACCGTCAGCTGGCTGCGGCCCAACGGCGAGCGCCACGCTCTGATGCTGCGTAGCAACGAGACTTACGTGCTGCCGTGGGGTACCAAGATTCGCCTGGAGAAGCAGACCGGAGGCACGGCGTGGCGGCTAATCGCGTCCCGCGCTGACGGCGTGCTGTGCCACAAGCCCTGCACGGTCTCGGGCGGCGGCAAGTCGGAGATCTCGAAATCGATCGGCGTCATCATACTGCGCGGCCCGATCTTCGTGGCCGATTTCTACCGCGACATCGAGCAGGTGGCCGAAATTCTGAAGAAGGATTTCTCCACGATCTATCTGAAGCCGATCGACGCGGAGCGCGCGCGGCGGCCGATTCTCAGCAAGGAGCGCTCGCTCGGTTCGGTCATCAAGCTGATGACGCCATCGCCCGATTACACGCCGGAACACAACGCCTGGCTGGCGTCGATTCCTCAGACTGTGCGGCAGTTGCTGATCACGGTGAAGCGCTACTACCTGCAGCAGTGGGGCGAAAACTGGCGCGAGCATTTCAGCGTGGACCGCATCGACAGCTTTCTGGGGCATGAACTGAAGTTTGAGAAGCAGAAGTTGCTGGCGAACTACCTGCGCATGGGCTACGACCCTGACGGCTCATGGCGCATTTACAAGCTGCGTCCCGACTTCAGTCCTGCGGACAAGGTGCAGGTGGAAGACGACATCACGGCGTCGGTGGTGCTGCCGCGCGCAAGCCTGACCCATCTGGACCCGGAGTATCGCAACCAGAGCGTCAAGCTGGTGGCGAACTGCGAGACGATGCTGTTCCAGCGGCCTGACGATGCGGTGCATCGCGGCTTCGACAAAGACGCCGAGGCGGACATTGCCTCCTCCGACGTGTTTCTTTCGAACTTCGAGCCGCTGACCGCCGAGGCGGTTCAGAAGATCGTCGATGACGTGGTGGAGTTCGACAAATACACGCAACCGATGAAGCAACTGCTGACGAGCTTTCTGAAGGACCCGCGTCCGGATTTCGTCGTGTCGTCGGCGCATGCGCGGCTGGTGGAAGGCGGGCCTTCGAAGAACCCACGCTATCTGCAGAAACGCCCCGATCTGGAGCACCCGCGCGAGGCCTACGTGGCCGAAATGGGCACGCGGCTGGCGCGCGAAATCCCGCCGGATCTCCCCGCCTATTTTCCGGTGAACGCGCTGCTGCCCGGCCGCCGCAATAATCCTCCGGACCTGAAGGCGGGCATCCCGCCGCTGGCGGTCTACAACCCGATCCATTATCAGGAGCTGCCCGAACTCTTCATGGATTTTATCTGCAGCCTGACGGGCAAGTCGCCATCCACCACGGGGTTCGGCAGCGAGGGCGCGCTGACCAAAGGTCCGTTTAATGCGATGCCACCGGTGATTGATGTGAATAACGCGCTGGTGGCCGCGATCCTGACCGGCTATGACGGGTTCACCACGGCGGCCGGGCACATTGGGCCGAACTATCGCGTGGATCACGACAACAGCATGCTGGTGCCGGAGCTGTGGTGCCGCATGCGCGTGGCCGAGCGCGACGCCGGCTTTCTGATCGCCAACGGCTATTTGGAAAAGCTGCAGGACTTCGAGTTTGAGGGACGGACGATTCGCGCCAGCCGTCTGGGTTACCGCATCACGGCCTCGTTCGTCGACCGCTTTCTGGGGCGCATCTTTGAAATGCCGGCAGCCGTGTTCCCCGAGGAATTGTTGCGGCCCGAGAAGCAGGACGCGGCGGTGTTCGCCGCGGGGGTCGAGGCCATTGTCGAGACGCAGCGCGCGGTAGCGATGAACTATTTCGAGGATGGCAGCATCGAGTTGGCCTGTCCGCCGGTGAAGGCGCTGCTGCACATGACGGCGTACGGTGAGTATCGGGGAATGCGCGAGAGCGATGCTGATTTTCGAGGGCTATTTTCGAGAGAAGCGCTGATCGCGAGTGACTGGTATCGAGAGCGTTTGCAGGCCAAGCGCGAAGTCGACAGGATGTTGTGGCAGCGGCATTGCGAGGCACTCGAAGCATTCCAGGGGCACGCGGCCGGCGCGTGGCAAGCGCGGCTGGAAGAGACACGCGCGCGGCTGGCGGAGGTCTCGAGCGACGGCTATCTCGCGAAGCTTAGGGGCACCATCGGTGCTGATCCGTCGGTTCTGCC
>DOZZ01000108.1:0-594 GCA_003517725.1 Bryobacterales bacterium
GCCACGCGCGTCACTTCCGACGAGAACGAATTCAGCTGGTCGACCATCGTGTTGACGATGCGCGCCGTGCGCAGGAACTCGCCTTTGAGCGAGCGTCCGTCCACTTCGAGCGCCATACTTTGCGACAGGTCGCCCTTGGCCACCGCGCCGATCACGCGCGAAATTTCAGTCGACGGCTGCACCAGGTCGCTGATCAGGCCGTTGACCGCGTCGACGCACACCAGCCACGAGCCCGTGGCCGATGGCAGCGACGCGCGTTTGGTGATCTTGCCTTCTTTGCCCACTGCCGTACCGACGCGTTCGAGCTCCAGCGCCATGTTGGCGTTGAGCTCCAGAATGTCGTTCAGCGTATCGAAAATTTTGCCCGTGAGCCCCACCTCGTCGGAGGGCAGGCGAACCGAAAAATCCCCCCGTTTGCAGTTGAGCAAGGCTTCGAGCAGCAAGCGGGATTCCAGAGCAGGAACTTCCTTCACAGTAGAGCGGGGCATAAGTTTTTTAGTCCGGTTTTAAAATTGTAACAATCGAGGTTTTAATTCCAGTTGTATCGTATTCCGGGGCGTGCTCATTAGTCCACCAGACGGCAGCTTCTAAGAA
>DOZZ01000108.1:731-1586 GCA_003517725.1 Bryobacterales bacterium
TTCTAAGAAAGGGTTGCGTCACCTACAAATTCATCTCGCTCTTACAAATACGTCGGTAATATCTGCAGCTCCGGCACCACCGCGCGCGCCGGCAGTTTGGCCACCGCCAACACCATCTCCGCCACATCCCCCGGCTGCAGTGCCTTCGCCAGAATCTCGGCCGTCGGCCGCACCGGGCGCTTGGCCAGAATCTCGGTCTCCACCAGACCAGGGCAGACTACGCAGGTGCGTATGCCGTTCTCTTTCTCTTCGACGCGCACCGCGTGCGCCAGGCCCAAAATGCCCCGCTTGCCGGCCTGGTACGCGGCGCCCGAAACATCGGGTACCAATCCCGAGATCGACGAAATGTAGATCAGGTGTCCCGCGCGCGCCTCGCGCATATGCGGCAGCACGGCCTGCGTAATGTAGTAAGCGCCGTTTAGATTTACGCCCATCATCATGTCCCAGATGGCCGGCGTCAGCCGCGCCATCGACCGGTCCGGCGTATTGGTTCCGGTGGCGTACACCATCACGTCGATTTTGCCGAAGCGCTTGATGGTCTGGCCGCAGAGCCGGTCCATCTCGTCGGCGCTCGACGCATCGGCCACCGTGATTTCGATGCCCGGAGCGTCCGCCGCGAGCGCCTTCAGCCGGTCCTCGCGGCGCGCCGCGGCCATCACCCGGCACCCTTCACGCGCAAACAAAATCGCCGTCTCGCGCCCGATCCCGCTCGACGCTCCCACTACCAGCACTACCTGGTCTTGCAATGCCATGCCCGCCACCCTCGATTTCCGGCCCGCGCCGCTCATTTGTGTTAGCTTTAGGAGCGAAAACGCGAACGTTCCCACAGTGTACGCCTATGAAAGCCCTGCTCCT
>DOZZ01000108.1:1759-2256 GCA_003517725.1 Bryobacterales bacterium
CCGCAAGACCTGCTGGTGCAGGTGAAAGCCTGCGGCATCTGCGGCAGCGATGTGCACGGTTATGACGGCAGCACGGGCCGCCGCGTGCCCCCCATCGTGATGGGTCATGAGGCCGCCGGCGTAGTCGCGGCTGTCGGACGCGAAGTGAAAGGCTACCAGCCCGGCGATCGCGTCACCTTCGATTCGACGGTCTCCTGCGGCCACTGTTTCTTCTGCACCCGGGGCCAGATCAACCTGTGCGATAACCGGCAGGTGCTGGGCGTCTCCTGCGGCGAGTACCGCCGCAACGGCGCCTTCGCCGAATTCGTGCTGGTTCCGCAGAACATCGCCTACAAGCTGCCCGACGCGCTCGCCTTTGAGCATGCCGCGCTGATCGAAGCAGTCTCCATCGCGGTGCACGCGGCCAACATCACGCCGGTCGAATTGGGCGACACCGCGGTGGTCGTCGGCACCGGCATGATCGGCCTGCTGGCGCTGCAAGCCATCCGCATCGCCGG
>DOZZ01000108.1:2501-5573 GCA_003517725.1 Bryobacterales bacterium
TGCGCCTCGAACGGCGAATATCCGGCCTGCATCGAACTGCTGGGCAGCGGCGCAATCCGGGTCGACCGCATCATCAGCGCCAAGGCCCCGCTCGAAGACGGCCCGCGCTGGTTCGAGCGCCTCTACAATCACGAACCGAACCTAATGAAAGTAGTGCTTCAACCCAGCTAATTCGAGTCTCCTTGAACTTCCCGAAGACAGACTTCTGGTACCGCCAGCCTCACAGCTTTTCAGCTCGGATTCAGCAGCACTCTGGCACGCCCAGCGTCTTACCATTTGGTGACATTTCCACCATTAGACCGCGCCGCTCGAAATCCCGTGACACAAAATGCGGAATCGAGCTTTACAACAGCGTTGTCTAGGGTTTACGCTGATGAAAGAGTCGCCGCTCGGCGCTCGCTCATCTCTAAGGAAGAAAGGAGGCCCAGTTGATGTCCGACGGCAGTAATAGTTGGAAGCAGTGTGAAGACTCGTCTACTACTGACTCAGCGGAGCCTCCGTCTTCGACCCGCCGCCTCTGATCCCGCCCCGCGGAAGAGTGCCGGCGAGCAAGCCTGACCTCCTTTAACCTCGGTTCTCATCGCGCACTCGTGCGTGGTGCACGGCGTCTTCAACTGCTTTTTTGACTATTCTCTAACCTGGCTTGCTCGCGTAAGTAGAAGGCACGCGCGCGCCAGCTTGGAACCGCGTCGGCATTTCGGGAACCGGCATGCCCTTGCTCGCTCCGCATCTTCACGCTGTAGAAGCTCCTCCCGCCGCCCCGCGCGGCCGCGTCGTGCGCCAGAGCTGGGCCCGCAATGCGCTCACCTTCCTGATGGTCTTCGGCCCCGGCCTGATCGTGATGGAGGCCGATAACGACGCCGGCGCCGTCTCCACCTACGTGCAGGCCGGCGCTCTCTACGGCACGCGTCTCTTGTGGCTGCTGCTGCTGCTGCTGCCGATCACCTATTTCATTCAGGAGATGGTGGTCCGCCTCGGCATCGCCACCGGCCAGGGCCACGCCGCCATGATCTACCGGCGCTTCGGTAAAGCCTGGGGCCTTTTTTCGCTGGTCGATCTGCAGCTGGTCAATTTCCTGACTCTCGTGACGGAGTTTGCCGCCATCTCGCTCGCCCTGCAGCATCTGGGCGTCGCGCCCGCCGTGGGCGTTCCGGTGGCAGCCGTGGCCCTGGTCGGTCTGGTACTCACGGGCAGCTATCGCCGCTGGGAGCGCATCGTGGTGTTCCTCTGCCTGATCGACATTGCCTGGTTCGTGCTGGCGTTCAAGACCCACCCGCTGTGGAGCACCGTGGCCCGCGACACCTTCGTCCCGGCCGCGCCCTTGGGCGGGCTCACCACCGGCCTGGTGTTTCTGATGATCGGCATCGTCGGCACCACCATCGCGCCCTGGCAGCTCTTCTTCCAGCAAAGCTGCGTGGCCGATAAGCGCCTGCGCTTCTCTGATCTGAAGTGGGCCCGGCTCGACACGCTGATCGGCGCCGTGTTCACGGTGCTGGTAGCCGGTTGCATGATGCTGGCCGGCAACGCCGCCCTCGCGCGGGGATTGTCCTTCACTGATCCGGCGCGCATGGCCGCTGACTTGGGCCACGCCCTGGGACCTTTTTTTAAAAACGCACTGCTGCTGTTGATGATCAACGCCGCCGTCCTGGGCACCACGGCCATCTCGCTCTCGAGCGCCTGGGCCTATGGCGAAGTTCGCGGCTGGTCGCACAGCCTGCAAAAGTCGGTTCGCGAAGCCCCCGGTTTCTACGGTGTGTATGCGCTGTGCGTGGCGGCCGCCGCGGGCCTGGTGCTGATTCCCCGCGCGCCGCTACAACTGATTATCGTGGGCGTCCAGGTGCTGGCCGGCATCATGCTGCCCTCGGCCGTGGTGTTCCTGCAACTGCTGCTGAATGACCGGGAGCTGTTGGGCGAGCGGTTCGTCAACAAACCCTGGAACAACGCGGTCAACTGGAGCATCATCGCGGTCTTGTTTCTGCTGTCCCTGGTGCTGGCCGCGCAGGTTCTATTTTCTAAATGAAAGAAGAGGAGGTGAGAAATGGTTCTCGAAGAGGCTACTAAAGTTAGCGGGCAGTCCCGTCGATTCCTGGTTGTACATCCACTCGACGATGTCGTCGAGCAGAAGGTCGGCACGGCTCACCTGGGTCCCATGCGTTTGACCCCGGCTGTGCGGTACTCTTTGTTGGCGCTGCGCGCGTATATGGTGCTGATGATGGTGATGGTGTGCTATTACGTATTACATCTAGCGGGCGCGTTCACCCGCGGATGAAGGGGGAGAAATTTGAACATGACGCGCCGAACGATTCACAATGTCCGCGGCTTCTTAAAAGCCTTCTTCCAGATGGCGCCGGTTTACCCGTCGCGGTAAACCAGCGCACCCGCCCGCGCTACAGCTTCGGCTTAGGCGGCGGCAGTTCCCGCGCCACTACTTTGTCCTGGAAGCCGGTTCGCGCATGCGAGCCGTCGCAGAAAGGTTTGTTCTGAGACTGACCGCAGCGGCAGAGAGAAATCACCTTCCGCCCGGCCAGTCCGAACTTGGCGCCCTGTTGGTCCAGCAGTTCGAAATCCCCGTCGATTCGTACCGATCCGTCGTTTAAAACCGTGATTTTGGTGTCAGGCATCTTCAGCGATGCTAGCACGCGACCCTTACTGCTTGGGCTTGTCCGGCGGAACCGCCACTTCGTCGCCGAACTTGATGTTCACGTCGCTCTTGAACTGCTTGTAGTCCTCGTACTTCACCACCATTTTGATGCGCTGCGGACCTTGCGCGAACCGCAGCGTATCGTCGGCCGTGGTGTAGGTCGGGAACCAGTATTTGCCGTCGATCTGCTGGCGATAGGTCTCGAATTTCGGGAACTGGTTGTCGGAGCCGCGCTTCAGCAGGCCCACGCCCTTGCCGTAAGTTTTGACGATCTGCAGATCGCGGTCGTCCACCCAGATCTGCCCCTCGAAATAACGCTCGCCCTTCAACATGGTCTTGGGCTTCACGGCAAACGTGTAGCACGGAATCTCGTCGACATTCTGCTTGCCCAGGTAGCGCACGTCGTATTTCTGAATGTCGGTCGAATTCAG
>DOZZ01000322.1 GCA_003517725.1 Bryobacterales bacterium
AATGCATCTACGATGAGCCTGGCGGAACTCCGGAATATTGCGGCCGCCTGCGGCTTTGAGCTGTGCGGGGTTACCCCCGCGCGCCCGGCTGCCGACGCGGTTTGGTTTGAGCGGTGGGCCGAGGCCGGTTACGCCGGGCGCATGGGCTACCTGACGGATTACCGCAAGGAGCGGCGGCGCGATCCTCGCAGCCTGCTGCCGGCGGCCGAGACCGTCGTTTGTGTCGGCAAGCTTTATAACGGACCGCAGGCCGGGCATCCGCAAATTTCGCGCTACGCCTGGGGCCGCGACTATCACGACGTCTTGCGCGCAGGCCTGGAGCAATTGGCGCGGGCGCTTGGGGAACACGAGTATAAGATCTGCGTCGATACCGCGCCGCTGCTCGAACGCTCTTACGCGCAGCTGGCCGGGCTGGGCTGGATCGGGAAGAACACGTGCCTGATCAACCAGCAGGCGGGGTCGTGGTTTTTTCTGGGCGAGATGCTGACGTCGCTGCGGATTACGGGCGAGCCGCAACTGGCGGCCGACCGCTGCGGGACTTGCACGCGCTGTATCGACGCCTGCCCCACGCAGGCCATCCTTCCTCTGGACGGGCGCCGGCATAGCATCGACGCGCGGCTGTGCATTGCGTACCTGACGATCGAATTGCGCGGCGCTGTTCCGGAGGAGTTGCGGCCGGCCATGGGCAACCGTATTTTCGGCTGCGATATCTGCCAGGACGTGTGCCCGTGGAACGCGCGGGCTCCGGTTACCGATGAGTTTGCGCCGCTGCATCCAGCGCAGAGTCTGGAGCAGCTGGCCGCGCTGACGGCTGAGCAGTTTCAGGCGATGTATCGCGACACACCGGTGCCGCACGCGCGGTACACGGGCTTTCTGCGCAATGTCGCGATTGCCATGGGCAACGCGGCGGAGACGCGCTTCCGGCCCGCGCTCGAAGAACTGTCGCGGCATAGCCACCCATCCGTGGCGGAGAGCGCGCGGTGGGCTTTGGGCCTGCTGCCCTCCGTGTAAGATCGAAAGGACCCATGCCGACCGTCCGCCCGCTGCTGCTGGGCCTTGTCTGCGCGCTGCTTGCCAACGCCGTGCCGGAACCTGACGTCGAACGCGCCTTCGACCATTTCTACAACCTGGAATATGACCAGGCGCTGGCGGAGTTTCGCGCCGCCGTGGTGGCGCACCCGGACAAGCCCGAACTGCGCAACAACGTGGCGCAGTCGCTGCTGTACCGCGAGATGTTCCGCAACGGCGCGCTCGAAAGTGAAATGGTGTCGGGCAATAACGCGTTCCTGAGGCGGCCCAAGCTCAACGCGCCGGCGGTTGTGGAGCACGAGTTCAACACACAGATCGCCACGGCGCTGCAGCTATCGCAGGATCAACTGGCAAAAAATCCCAACGACACGGACGCGCTCTACACGCTTGGCGTGGCCTATGGCCTGAGGGCCAACTACAACTTTCTGGTTAAGAAGGCCTGGACCGATTCGCTGCGCGACGCCGGCGAAGCCCGCAAAGCGCATAACCGCGTGACGGAGCTCGACCCGTCGAATTACGATGCACGGCTGGTGCAGGGGGTGCACGATTACGTGGTGGGGAGCCTGCCGGCTTTTTATCGCGCGCTGGTGAATGTGTTTGGGGTGCGCGGCGACCGCGCCGGCGGCATACGCACCTTAAAAGAGGTGGCGGCCAAGGGCAGGCACAACAGGACCGACGCCCAGGTGCTGCTTTGCGCGCTGTTGCGGCGCGAGGGCCGTCCGCGCGAGGCGCTGCCGCTGCTGAACGATCTGTTGCGGCGCTATCCGCGCGACTATCTGCTGCGCTTCGAAAAAGAGCAGATGTACAGCGCGATCGGCGACAAGGCTTCGGCTCTGAAGGAACTGGACCAGCTGGCGGAGCTCAAGAAAGACAAGGCGCCGGGTTACGCACGCATTCCGGATGAAAAAATCTGGTACGAGCGCGCCAGCGTGGAGTTTTGGTACAACGATCTGACGCACGCGCTGGAGGATTTTAAGAAGGTTACGGCGAATCCGAAACAGCTGGATCTCAACACGGGCGTGCTGTCGTATATGCGGCAGGGGCAGATTTACGATCTGACCAACCGGCACAGCCAGGCCATTGAGGCCTATCGCCGGGCGATTGCTTTCGCGCCGGAGGCGGATGCGGCCAAGGAATCCAGGCGCTATATCAACTCGCCGTATCGCCGGAGCACATAGAATGCGACTTTTACTTCTGAGCTTTTTGATGACCGCTGCCTATGGCCAGCAATTCGATGTGGTGCTGCGCGGCGGGCGGGTGATGGATCCGGAATCGCGGCTGGATGCGGTGCGCGATGTCGGGATCGTGGGCGGACATATCGCCGCTATCTCGGAGACGGCGCTGCGCGGGAAGAGCGAGATTGACGCGCGCGGGCTGGTAGTGGCGCCCGGGTTTATCGATCTGCATTCGCATGGACAGGACCCGGAGAACTACGCCTATAAGGCGCGCGACGGGGTCACGACGGCGCTCGAAATGGAGATTGGTGTTTACCCGGTGGCGTCCTGGTATGCCGAGCGGCAAGGCCACGCGCGCGTTAACTTTGGGGCGACGGCCGGCCATGTTCGGGCGCGCATGGCGGTGATGCACGACACGGGAGTTTGGCTGCCCAAGGATGAAGCGCAGAAGAAAGCCAGCGCCGCGCAAGTGGACGCCACGCTCTCGGCGGTGCGGCAGGGGCTGAGCGAAGGCGCCCTTGGCATCGGACTGGGCATTGCTTATGTGCCGGGCGCCAGCCGTCCCGAGATTCTGCAGATGTTTCAACTGGCCGCGTCTGAAAAAGTTGGCGTGTTTGTGCACATGCGCGATGCGGGGCCGGTGGAGCCCGGGGTGGTGGACGCCACGCAGGAGGTGCTGGCCGACGCGCTGGTGAGCGGCGCGCCGCTGCATATTGTGCACATCACCAGCATGGGCATGCGGCAGACCGGCTTGCTGTTGGAGATGATCGAGGCGGCGCGCCGGCGTGGGGTGGATGTTTCGACCGAGGCCTATCCTTATACAGCGGGGAGCACGGCGCTGGACTCGGCCGTGTTCAAACCGGGGTGGCAGGAGCGTCTCGGGATTGGGTACGGCGATTTGCAGTGGGTCGCGACGGGTGAGCGCCTGACTGCGGAGACGTTTGCGAAATACCGGGCGCAGGGCGGCATCGTCGTGATCCATTCGATACCGGAAGATGTGGTGCGGTTGGCGCTGCGGAATCCGCTGGTGATGATCGCGAGCGATGGTTTTCTGACGAATGGGAAAGGTCATCCTCGCAGCGCCGGTTGTTATGCGCGCGTGCTGGGGTACTACGCGCGGGAGGAGAAAGTCTTGCCGCTGATGGAGGCTTTGCGGCGCATGACGTTGATGCCGGCGCA
>DOZZ01000146.1 GCA_003517725.1 Bryobacterales bacterium
ATTCTGTTTGACGCAGACGGCTAGGTACAGCAGGTATGGGAAAAACGGGGCACGTCGATCCGTGGCAATTTGCGCGATCAACGCAATATCCATTTCACACCTCCTAAAGCGGCGTACGTCGACCGTGAAGCCGCTGTTGACGATGGCCGCGTGCAGCGGGTCGGGTCGTAGTCCGCGCGCCACTCCACGCCGACGCCGTTGCGCTCCCGCAACGGGACAGCTGGGTCAGGCGCAAGCGCACCGACCGCCCATTAACCACCTAGCGACTAGGCCAGCTACTTGGCCCACGAATACAAGGCCTATCCGATCCCAGCGTAGATGCGCCTGCTGGCTGACGAGAACTTTCCGAAGCCGATTGTCGAGTGGCTCCGCGACGGCAATGATGTACTGTGGGCCCGAACTGATCGCTCCGGATCGAAGGATGCTGTCCTGTTAGACTTCGCCGAATCAGAAGCCCGCATCGTGCCGAGGCTGGACAAAGACTTCTGGCAGATTGCCCTTCAACGCCGGGTTTCTCTCGAACGGAGCGGTGTGGTGTTGTTTCGAGCGCACCCCGCAACCTCGGAGAATCTCAAGCCGCTCGTACGTGCGTTCGTCGAGGCAAACCGTGCGTGGGCTGGACACATCAGCATTATTGAGGCCGGCGGAATTCAGATGTTGGCCGCTCGCCGGAACTGACGAGATCGAGCCAACGCACCCGGCTCCGAAAGCGACTAAACTCGCATAGTAGGAATATCCTATGAGGAAGCTGCTGTTGGTGGCGAGCCTGTGCGCCGGGTTGTCCGCGCAGAGCACGCCAGACTCGGGCGTGGTGCTGCGCACCACCTCGCGCGAGGTGCTGCTCGACCTGGTGGTCCGCGATAAGCATGAAAAGCTGGTCCCTGGCCTCACAGCCGAGGACGTCGAAGTTTTTGAAGATGGCGTGCGCCAGACCATCAAGAGCTTCCGTTTGGTCAGCGGCAAAGAACAGCTGGAGTACGAAAAGCAGCAGGCCATTGCGGCGGCCGGGCCAGGCAAGCCCGCGCAGGTAGTGCGCAACATCAACCTGGTAGCCATCGTGTTTCAGGCCATGAGCCCGCGAGGCCGTGACTTTGCGCGGACCGCGGCGCGGGAGTTTCTGACCAATCAGATGCTGCCCAATACCTACGTGGCGGTGTTCAGCCTGGACAGCCGCCTGAACGCGCTGCAGGGTTTCACCAACGACAAGGCTGCCTTGTTGGCCGCGGTGCAACGCGCGTCCACCGGTAACTACTCCGATTTCGCCAAGACCTCGAACGACATTCTGAATCACGTGGGCTACACCGTGAGCGGCGGCGAGACTGGGATTCAGGTGACGCCATCGGTCGATCCGGCGACCACCGTGGGACTTGCCACGGCCGGGATTGAAGCGAGTCTGGACGGGGCCGCGAAGGTGCTGGCCGGCATCGTGCACTCGTCGCTGTTGGTGGATAACTATTCGGTTGGTATGCGTTCGACCGCCGCGCTGCTGGCCATGACGCGCGAATTGGGGCGCATGCCGGGCCGCAAGACGGTGCTGTACCTGTCGGAAGGCCTGGTGCTGCCGGCCGATAACCAGGGATTGTTTCACAGGGCCATCAGCGAGGCCAATCGCAACAACGTCAGCTTCTATTCCGTCGATACTCGCGGCCTGACCACCGCCAGCGCCTCCCAGGGCGGACTCGCGGAACTGTCGGCTCTGGCCAACACCAGCCGGCATCAAACCGACAATAGCCCCGTGGGCGGGCAGTTCCAGGACGACTATCTGCAGTACGCGGTGCGGGCCGCCAATACGCAGGCCAGCATGGCCGAACTGGCGCAGAGCACCGGCGGCTTTCTGATCGCCGACACCAACGATTTGAAGAAGCCGCTGGCGCGCGTGATGGAGGATATCCGCACGCATTACGAACTGACGTATGTGCCGCAGTCGACTAAATACGATGGCCGCTTCCGTAAGCTGGAGGTGCGGCTGGTGCCCGCCAACCTGCACGTCCAAACGCGCAACGGTTATTACGCGCTGCCTTCGTTAGGCGGTGATGCGGTGCAGCCGTTCGAGATGGCCAACCTGGCGGCGCTCAGCGCGTCTACGTTGCCGCGGGCTTTCGCGTATCGCGCCGAGGCGCTGCGTTTCCGGCCTAACCCGGAATCGCGCCAGTGCTCCATCACGTTTGAGGTGCCCATCGCGAATCTGAAGGCGGTCGAAGATGCCGAGCACAAGCAGACCCAGGTGCATGCCAGCTTTCTGGCGCTGGTGAAAGATGTGACCGGGCAGGTGGTGAGCAAGATCAGCCGCGACGTGCCCCACGCGGTGGCGTCGTCGAAGTGGACCCAGTTTCAAGCGGGGAACATGATCTTCAGCGAACCCTTCGATCTGCCGGTGGGCCGCTACACGCTCGAGACGTCGGTGGTGGACATGAACTCCGGCCAGGCCAGCGCCAAGCGCTCGGTGCTGCTGGTGGATGGCGCGGCCGGCGTGGGGCTCAGCAGCATTGCGCTGGTGCGCCGCGTGGACCCGTTGCAAGCGCCGCGCGATCCGGCGGATCCGCTCGAATTCGAAGGCGGCAAGGTGACGGTCACGCTGGCTGACGAGGTCAAGAGCGGCGACGACGTATCGATGTACTTCGTGGTGTATCCGCGCGGCGAGGCGGGCGTTGAGCAGCCGACATTAACCCTGCAATTCTTCGCCGACGGCAAAGAGGTCGCGCGCGAAACACCGGCCTTGCCGCCGCCGGACGCGAGCGGCGCGATTCCGTTCGTGACCGAGGCGCGGCTGCGCCCCGGCGCCTACGAGGTGCGCGTAACGGTGCGGCAGGCCACATCCAGCATGCAGGAAATTTCAGGATTTGTGGTGCAATAGCGCCTGAATAATGAATTCACGACCGGGGCGCATTCTCGCATTGGATCTCGGCACGCGCCGCATTGGCCTGGCGCTTAGCGACGGGCTGGGCATCACGGCCCAGGGGCTCGAAACACTGCTGCGACGCAACAAGCGCGCCGACCTGGCGGCTATCGCGAACATCGTGCGCGAGCGGCAGGTGGAGCTGATCCTGGTGGGCTTGCCACTGCGCATGAGCGGTGAAGCCGGCACGCAGGCGGAATGGGCGCGTGAGTTTGCCGCCGTGCTGGAACAATATTGTGGAGTGCCGGTGACGTTGCGCGATGAGCGCCTGACTAGCGTTGAGGCCGAGCGCGCGTTGCGCGGCAGCGGCGTGCCTCAGGATCAGCGCAAGGCCGCTATCGACCGCCTGTCGGCGACCATCCTGCTGCAAAGTTATCTGGATTCGCTGGCGGCCGCGGGGGCGCAATCGTGAAGTTCTTCCGGCTGCTGGCGATTGTGGTGGTGCTGGGCGCCCTGGCCGCGGGGTTCGCTTATTTCCGCACCACGCAGACCTACCAGGGCTTTCAGGACCAGGTCTACCTCGACATTCCGCACGGCGCCAACACGCGTTTTATCGGCGACCTGCTGGCGCGCAAAGGCGTCGTCCGCAGCTCCTGGGACTTCATCGCGGCGCGCGCCATCCAACAGGTGGTGGGGCGCAACATCACGCTGCAGGCCGGCGAATACCGCTTCGCGCGGCCCGCGTCGCCCAATGAAGTGCTGTACCGCATCGCGCGCGGCGACATCTTCTTTTTCCGCCTGATCGTGCCCGAAGGCTACAACATGTTCGACACCGCCGCCGCTGTCAAGAAGCTGGGCACTTTCTCCGATGCCGCGTTCCTAAAGGAAGTGCGCAATCCGGCGCTGATCAAAGATCTGGATCCGGACGCGCCCAGCCTGGAGGGCTATCTTTTTCCCGACACCTATCATTTGACACGCGCGACGACGCCGCACCAACTTGCGATGGCCATGACGGACCGCTTCCGCAACGCCTGGCGCAGTCTGGACGGCAAGTCGGTGCACAAGACCGTCACGCTAGCGTCGCTGGTGGAGCGCGAGGCGCGCCGGCCGGAGGAACGCCCGCGGATCGCCTCGGTCTTCGAGAACCGTCTGGATCTGGGCATGAAACTGGATTGCGACCCCACCACGGTCTACGCGGCGCTGCTGGCCGGCGACTACCGCGGCAAGATTTACCGCAGCGATCTGGATCGCGAGAGCCCCTGGAACACCTATAAGAGTCCGGGCCTGCCGCCGGGGCCCATCGCCAATCCCGGCTTGAGCTCGCTCAAAGCGGCGCTGCACCCGGAGAGCAGCCAGTACCTGTACTTTGTGGCCAAGGGCGACGGCTCCGGCGGCCACGCCTTCACGCAAACGCTGGCGGAGCACCAGGAAGCCACCCAAACTCTGCGCCGTGCCGAGAAGCAGCAGACGCAAAATTAGCGAGTGGGTCCAGGCTCGCGGATGGCGGCACGTGGGCGCCGCCGAGTGGGGCGAGCTCAGCGCCGCATTTCCAGACAACAGCAAAACACTTTTCAACGAGGTGCTGGCCGAGGCCGCCATCAGCGTGGAGCAGCCATTTCGGGGCGTGGATACCGGATCGCTCAAAGGGCTGGAGCAGACGCTGCGCGAGTTAAGCGCGTACTACGCGGGGTCTGAAAAGGATGCACAGCGCATGTGCCGTGCGATGGTGATCGCGGCCAAAGACCGCGCGCGATTCGCCAGCCGCGGCGTGAAGGCAGAGCTTGCCAAGCGCGAGCTTAAGGCGCGCATGGTGGAGTGGATGCTGGTGTGGCTCGACGACCCGACAGTCTTTCCCATCTGGGCCACGCTGCGGCAGGCGGCCGAGCAGCGCTGACTACTGCAGCTCGATCGTCTCGACGTGCAAGGTGTCGCCGTCCATCGAGCCCGTGACTTTCGCCTTCAGGTCTTTCTCCTTCGTGGATTTGCGCAGCATCGCCAGGGTTTGAGCATTGCCGGTCTCATCCAGTTTGACGAACTTGCCGTCGGCCGTCACCAGGCCGTAGCCGCTCTTGGCGCAGGCCAGCGCGCACTCGCGGGTGTGGCCGGCCAGGTCCTTGCCTTTGCACATGACGTCCACCAGGGTGCCGCTCCAGGTTTCAGCCAGCGCGCTTCCGCACACTACAAGCAACAGCAACGCAACACGTTTCATGGGGCTAGTGTACACCGGGTTACCCTGAATTGATGGAAGAAGAGGTCCTCGGCAAAGCCTACGACGGACGTCTGATGCGCCGGCTGTTGGGCTACATGCTGCCGTACCGCCGCCAGGTCCTGCTGTCGCTGGTGTTTCTGTTCGCGTATTCCACGCTGCAGGTATGCGGGCCGCTGCTGACCAAGCTGGCCATTGACCGCTACCTGACCCGTGAGCACGCCGATCCCGGTCCGTGGCTGCACTGGCTGGCGGCCGATCCGATCACCGGCCTGGCGCAAGTTGCTGGCCTTTATTTATTGGTGCTGCTGGCGTCGTTCGTCAGTGAATTCGGCCAGATGGTGCTGATGCAATACACCGGCCAACTGGCCATGTTCGATCTGCGCCGCGAGCTCATGACGCACCTGCAGCGGCTGGAGATCGCCTTCTTCGACAAGAACCCGGTGGGCCGGCTGGTCACTCGAATGACCAGCGATGTGGATGTGCTCAATGACCTGTTCGCTTCCGGGCTGGTGACGATTCTGGGCGACCTGCTGTCGCTCAGCTTCATCATCCTGGCGATGTTCCGCATGAGCGTGGGGCTGACGCTGCTGATGCTGGCCGTGATGCCGCTGGTGATCTTCGCGACTATGATTTTCCGGCGCACCGTGGCGCACAGTTACCGCCGCATCCGCCTGGCCATCGCGCGCATAAACGCCTATCTGCAGGAGCACATCGCCGGCATGGCGGTGCTGCAGCTGTTCAACCGCGAGCGCCGCAGTATCGCCGAATTCGATGCCATCAACCGCCAGCACATGGAAGCCTACAAAGACACTATCGTGGCCTACGGATGGTTTTATCCGGTGGTGGAATTTCTGGCCTACCTGTCGCTGGCGTTCGTGCTCTCCTATGGCGGGTGGCGCGTGGGACAGGGCAAGCTCACGCTGGGCGTGGTGGTCGCGTTCCTGCAGTTCGGACTGCGCTTCTTCCGGCCCATTCAGGATTTGAGCGAAAAATATAACATCCTGCAGGGCGCCATGGCGTCCAGCGAGCGCATCTTCCATTTGCTCGACACACCCGTGCAGATCGAAGTCCCTGCCGCCCCGAAGGTGCCCGCCGATATTGCGCGGATCGAGTTCGACCACGTCTGGTTCGCCTACAAAGGCGAGGACTGGGTACTGCGCGACGTATCGTTTTCGATCGAGCCGGGCGAGACCGTGGCGATCGTGGGCCACACGGGCGCGGGCAAAACCACCATCATCAGCCTGCTACTGCGCTTCTATGACGTACAGCGCGGCAGTATCCGCCTGGGCGGCGTGGATGTGCGCGACGTCGATCCTGCCTTGCTGCGCGGGCAGTTCGGCGTGGTGCTGCAAGACCCGTATCTTTTCAGCGGCAGCATTGCCGAAAACATTCGGCTCGGCACCGAGGGCATTACGGATGCCGCGCTCGAAGAGGCCGCTCGCCAGGTGAACGTGCTGGACTTCATCGAGTCCCTGCCCCTGAAATTCGAGCAGCCCGTGCGCGAACGCGGCAGCTCGCTTTCCACCGGCCAGAAGCAGCTGATCAACTTCGCCCGCGCGCTGGCGCATCAGCCGCGGTTCCTGATTCTGGACGAAGCCACGTCGAGCGTCGACACCGACACGGAGTTGCGCGTGCGCGACGCTCTGGCGCGCATGATCGAAGGCCGCACGTCGATCGTGATTGCGCATCGCCTGTCGACGGTGCAGCGCGCCGACCGCATTCTGGTGATGCACCGCGGCCAGTTGCGCGAAGAGGGCTCGCACCAGCAACTGCTCGCCCAGCGCGGTATCTACTGGAAGCTCTACCAGCTGCAGTATAAGGATCAGGAGTCCGCCAAAGCCGCGCCGCCGGATGTGGGCGAACTGACGCTGCCGGGCCGTTAATCCCGCTGGTAAGCCATGTCGAGCAATTGCACCACGTGGTAAACCTTCTGATTTTGACCAAAGAGCCGCGCGCCCGTCTCCATCTGGAGCATGCAGCCGGGGTTCGACGACGCAATCACGCTCGCGCCCGTACGCTCGACATTGTGAAACTTGGAACGCAGGATGTCCATTGCCAGGTCGGTGTGAAGCACGTTATAGACGCCGGCGCTGCCGCAGCAGAGATCCGAGCCAATCATCTCGCGCAGCTCAAGACCAGGGATGGCGCGCAGCAACTGGCGCGGCTGCGTGCGGACCTGCTGGCCGTGAGCCAGGTGGCAGGAATCCTGGTACGTCACGACCATGTTTAGCGGGCGCATCTCCCGATTGAGGTCAATCGAAGCAAGAAACTCGTTAACGTCGCGCATGCGCCGCACAAATTCTTTGGCTTTGTCCGCATACTCGGCGTCGTGCTCCAGCAACTCGTCATATTCCTTAAGCGTTGAGCCGCAGCCGCCGGTGTTGCTGATGATAGCGTCGAAGTTGCCGGCCAGCATGACGTCGATATTGCGGCGGGCCAGTCGCCGGGCTTCGTCCCGAACGCCGGCGTGCGCGTGCAAAGCGCCGCAGCAGTTCTGGTGCTGGGGAATATGCACCTCGCAGCCGTTCTTTTGCAGCACCCGAACCGTAGCCTCGTTGAGCCGCGCGAACGAAACATTTTGGATGCAGCCGGCGAGGAACGCCACCTTGTAGCGCTTGGCGCCCTCGGCCGGATACACCTGACCCACGCGCCCGAAGAAGAAAGGAATCTGGGCGGTGGGCGTCAGCGCTTCGAGCGATTCGAGTCCCGCGAGTTTCAGCAGGCCCGACGCGCGCATCAGCTTTTGCAGCCCGCTAGCCTGGTACAACCAGAGGCCCGTGCCGGCCAGCGTCATCAACGCCGGCGAGCGCAACAGCGGCCCATAGACGAAGGCTCGCAGCGCTTTGACATACCACGCGAACTCCGCTTTATTTTGAATTTCGGCGCGCGCGGCTTCAATCAACTTGCCGTACTGCACGCCGGAAGGGCAGGCCGTTTCACACGCGCGGCACGCCAGGCACAGGTCCATATGCTCACGGTAGGAATCGGTGATCGGCGCGCCGGCCGCCACTTGCACCATCTGGTAAATGCGGCCGCGCGGCGAATCCATCTCGACGCCCAGCTCGCGGTAAGTGGGGCATGCGTTCAGGCACAGGCCGCAGTGGACGCACTTGTCGAGGTCCTGCTGCTGCGGCTTGTCGTACTGAATTTCAGATAGCGCGGAAGAGTCGGCCACGGTTTAGGAGATGCCTCGGGTCAAACAGGTTCTTGATCTTCTTCATCATCTCAAAATCCGAAGTGGCGGCTTGCCACAGCACGGCGTCGCGCCGGAACTCCGGGCTGGCGGATTCCACCACGTGCCGGAATTTTGCGCCGTGCGCCGCGATCCAGGCCGCTGCTTCCGCCGCCTGCGCGAAGCACGCGTACGACACGCCATTGCCCGCTCGGCCGATGGCGGGAACACTCAGGGTGTCGAAAGCCTGGGCCATCCCGGTCAATTTCGTCGAGATGCGAATCACCGCGCCGCTCGTGAATTGCGTGGTCACCTCGCGCACGCCGGACCAGAAGCCGTCGGGAGCACGCTCGCCTCCGATCTCGCGCAGGCAACGCGCGACCACGGCGTCATCGCCTCCGAATTGCATCGCCAGGACGAAATCGTTCAGACCGAAGCGCGCGCTCATCGCGGGATTCAGAACATCAATGGCGGCCGGATGAATCACGCCGCGCAACACCAGGTCGCGGCGTTCCATGGCCGCCGCGATGGTCGGGAAAGATAACAGGCTGCTCTCCTCGCGTTCCGGCATGGGCGTCAGTTTGAAATTGGCGATGGCAATCGCGCCCAAAGTTCCGAACGAGCCGATCAGCAGCTTGCCCATGTCGAGCCCCGCGACATTTTTAACCACCATGCCCCCGGCCTGCACCAGTTTTCCTTCGAGCGTGGCAAACTGCATCCCGATCACCAGGTCGCGCGCCGTGCCATGGAGACGCCGTCGCGGCCCGCTCGAATTGGCGGCCAGGATGCCGCCCACCGTAGCTGTGTCGGCATAAGGCGGATCGAGCGGAATCATCTGGCGATGGCGCGCCAGTGTCTCACTCAACTCACGAAAGCCCAGGCCGGCTTCCACGCTGATGGTGAGGTCGGCGGGCTCATATTTTAAGATGCGGTTCAAGCCGGCGGTGCTGATAGTCAGGTCCGCGGGCGCGATCGGCCCGCCCATGGCCTGCTTGGAGCCGTGGCCCTCAAGCGTGATGGTGCGGTTGTTAGCCGCGGCGTCCGCCAGCATCGCGGCCAGCGCGTTCGGGGTATCGGGAACAGCAGGCAACCTAATACTTTAACGTAGTGTAGGCTTCAGCCTGCGGCGGGCTTCAAGCCCGCCAGTTCGCGGCCCGCGAAGAGCGCCCCACGAACGCTCTGCCTTCACACAGTGCTCGCAGCCCCGGGCCACTATAATAGCGGCATGAAAATCACGCGCCGCCAACTGCTGGTCTCGGCCGCCGCGGGAGGCGTAGTAAGTTCGGTTGTAGCGCCGCCCGCCCCCGCGCAAGAAGCCGCGCCTCAAGACTGGCTTGTAGTTGCGCGCCAGACTATCCGTCGCAATGCCGAACTGCTGGCCGCCGTAGACGTGCCGCCCGGAACGGAACCGGCCTTCGTGTTCCGGCCCTGAAGCGCATGGCGACGCTCGATCCGGAACTTTATTTCGCCACTGTCGCGGAACTGCACCAGAAGCTGATCGCACGCCAGGTTTCGGCCGTGGAACTGGCCCGGGCCTTCGGCGCGCGGCTGCAAGCACTCGGCCCAACCTACAACGCGCTGGCTCTGCCGCTGACCGCGCGCGCCGTCAAGCAAGCCAAAGCTGTCGACGGCGACTTGAAGCGCGAGCGTTGGCGCGGGCCGCTGCAAGGCATTCCGTTCGGCGCCAAAGATCTGCTCAGCGTCAAAGGCCTGGTGACCACGTGGGGCGCCAGGCCCTATGCGGAACAAGTCTTCCAGGAAGATGCGACGGTGATCCAGAAACTCGAAAAGACCGGCGCTCTGCTGATCGGCAAGCTCGCCATGGTGGAACTGGCGGGGGGAGGCGGATACCGGCTGGCCGGCGCCTCGCTGTTCGGGCCGGGGCTGAATCCATGGGATCGCACGCGCTGGTCCGGCGGATCGTCGAGCGGTGCCGCCAGCGCCGTGGCCGCCGGGCTGGCGCCGTTTGCGCTGGGCTCGGAGACCTCGGGATCGATCCTCACGCCTGCCGCTTTTTGCAACGTCACGGCGTTGCGGCCGACCTACGGGCTGGTGAGCCGGCACGGCGCCATGCCGCTGGCCTGGACCCTCGACAAGATTGGACCCATGTGCCGCTCGGCGCAGGATTGCGGCCTGGTGCTCGCAGCCATCGCCGGCGGCGACCGTAACGATCCGGGTTCGGCGGGCAAAAGCTTCTACTACACGCCCGAGTATGCGCGGCCGTTGGCGGATCTGAAAATGGGCTACGCGGCCACTGATTTTTCCGACTGGGCGCAGCCCGAAGCACGGTCCGCCTTTGCGGAGGCCCTGGCGGTGTTGGGGCAGATGGGCCTGCCGCCGCGCGAAACGGCGCTGCCGGATTTCCCGTTCGGCGCCATCATCGGCGCCATCATCGGCGTGGAGGGCGCGGCGTCTTTCGAAAAGCTGGTGAGCAGCGGCCGGGTGGATCAACTGGCGGACCCCAGGCAGGCGGCGGGTTTGCGCGCCGGCGCGGAAATTCCAGCGATGCTCTACCTGAAAGCCATGCAGGCCCGCGCGCTGGTGCAGGAAGGTTTCCGGCGCATCTTCGCGGACTATGACGTGCTCGTCGCGCCGGCCCGCTTAACGATCGCGCCAAAGATCAGCGAACCCCTGGATGCCGAGTCGCCCAAACCGGCCGCGAAAGTGGGCATGACCGGGCTGATCCAGGCCGGAAATCTGGCCGGGCTGCCGGCGCTGTGCCTGCCGTGTGGCTTCGCCGCCGGCATGCCGGTGGCGCTGCAGCTGGTGGGCAATCCGTTTTCGGAAAACACGCTGCTGGCCATCGGGCGCGAGTTTCAAAAGCGCACCGACTGGCATCGCCGCCGTCCGCCGCTATAGAGACCGGATGAGCTCTTCCTGGGCCGCCCTCTGGCGCACGGTCACGCGCTTCGATGCCGGGAAGTTGACGCCCTGGCTGGCGCTGCGCAATACCGTGGGCGTGTTGCTGCCGTTAGTGGCTGGTGCCATCAGCGGCAACCTCCTGACCGGTGTAGTCGTGGCGACCGGCGCGCTGAACGTGGCGTTCTCGGATGGTCACGGCCCCTACGCGCAGCGCGCCCGCCGCATGCTTACGGCCAGCGTCCTGGTAGCCTGCGCCATTTTCATCGGCGCCACCATCGCGCAGTCCGCGCCGGCCGCGGTGCTGGTCTCGGCGCTGTGGGCCTTCGCCGCTGGCATGCTGGTGGCCGTCGGCGCCTCCGCCGCCGCCGTCGGTACCATCAGCACCGTCACGCTGGTGGTGTTTGCCACGCGTCCCACCACGCCCGGCCGCGCCGCGCTCGCGGGATTGCTGGCCTTAGCGGGCGGACTGCTGCAGGTGGGGCTGTCGCTCGCCATGTGGCGGCTGCGGCGCTACCTGCCGGAGCGCCGCGTGCTGGGCGCGCTGTTCGCCGAAATCGCCCAGAC
>DOZZ01000088.1:0-410 GCA_003517725.1 Bryobacterales bacterium
TCGGCGCTGGCCGGAAGGCGGCTGCCGCCCGCCGGCATCCTCAGAAACTCGGCACCCGAGCCGTCAATTTCCCCGATGAAATCAATGAAGCCGAGCCGGTCCTTGATGTTTGCTCCGGGCGCGGCGGGCTCGGCGGCCTCGATCAGCATCGCGCCCGCGCCGTCACCGAACAGAATGCAGGTCGAGCGGTCCTGATAATCAAGAATGCGGCTCATGGTGTCGGCGCCCACCACCAGCACCTTGCGATGCATGCCTGCGGCCACCAGGCTCGCCCCCGTGGTCAAACCATACAGGAACCCGGAACACGCGGCGCTCAGATCGAAGCCCCAGGCCCGGGTGGCGCCCAGCGCGTGTTGCACCAGGCAGGCCGTGGAGGGGAACAGCATGTCCGGCGTTACGGTGCAGATGAT
>DOZZ01000088.1:627-1060 GCA_003517725.1 Bryobacterales bacterium
CCCACGCCGGCGATGTGGCGCTCGGCGATGCCGGTACGCTCTAAAATCCATTGGTTGTTGGTTTCCACCAGTTTTTCGAGATCGAAATTGGTGAGCACGTCGGGAGGCGTGAAGCAGCCGACGGCCGTGATGATGGGTTGAGGATTCGACATGAGAGCGCTGAAAAAATTGCTAGATTAAGTGTAGTGCAGAGCGCAATCGGCGAGCCGGAGTTTCAATTGCAACAAGTCGATCCCGACTGGCAGAGCGCGCTGCTGTTTGAGACGCCCGAGGAGATCTACACCCGCGTCTATCGATCGCTGCGGGCATCCGGCCCGGTACCGCGGTTCCGCATCCGGTTTTACCCGTTCGCTAACGCCGACAGCAAGATTTGGGTGCGCGACGGCGAGGCGATGGTGAAAATCACCGACCTGCTGCAGGGCGCCCCGGCGCC
>DOZZ01000088.1:1239-7700 GCA_003517725.1 Bryobacterales bacterium
CGGCATCTGCTGCGGCAGGTGCGGGGAAGGAAATTCCTGTCTGGCCCGCAAGGTGAATATTTCGATCTTTCCGAACTATTTGACCGCTCGAATCTGGCCTATTTCGATGGCTTGATGGGCAAGCCCCAACTGGGCTGGAGCCGGGGCCGTTCCCGCACGCTATTGGGCCATTTCGATCCCTCGCACAACGCCATCATCATCAGCCGCATCTTCGACCAGCCACATTTACCGCCGCTGGCTCTGGAGTTTGTGATGTTCCATGAGATGCTGCATCTGCGGTTTCCGGTGGACCACAGCCGAAGGCGCCGGTGCGTCCATACTCATGATTTTAAAGAGGCGGAGCGGCAGTTCCCGCTGTTAAAAGAAGCCCAAGCGGCTTTGAAGCGGATTTAAGCGGCAAAAAAAAGGCCGGCCAGTTGCCAGGCCGGCGTTGGAGGAATGTTGGGGAGCAGGTCAGGCGGCGGCGGGCAGCATCGCGCCAAGCTGCAGTTGTTCGCGCATGCGGGCGATCGAAGCAACCAGCGGCTGGATGTCCACGGTGCCGAGGCCGTAGCGGAACAGGACCAGGCGGATTTCCACTACAACCAGTCCCTTGGCGAAGCCCAGGCGGCTCTTGCCGATCAGTTTGGCCAGATCCGGCCGGTCAACGTTGGACGCGATCATCACACTTTCGAGGCCCGTGGCGGTCCGCGCAAAATCAAGCGTCAGGGAGCGCAGGTAGGCTCGGAACAAGCGGACACGGTCAGTACGCATCTGCCGCAACATCTTAGAGTTACAGGCGGGATGCGAGGACAGGAAATCGAAATCGGCGGCATCCAGCAAGCGTTGCATGGGCCGATAGCGAGCGGCAATGTCGACGCATGCGCTCACCGGACTGGCAGCCCGCGATTGATATACCAAGTCGAGGCGAAAGATTTTAGCAAGCGCCAAAATAGCAATTACAGCAACGGCGACATCGGCAGTGAGCATCATGTTGACACCTGTCTTTTACAGAACTAATCGAGAATAGCAGAAATTTTTCTGATTGCAACACAACTTTGAAAGATTTTCAGCGGCCAAATGCGCGTAATAGCGTGGCGTTAATTGCGCTTAATTGTTGCAATAAGTCGTCCTCGTGGGCCGCTGTGGCGGGCTCGGGCCGGCGGATCACCGCCGGGGCGGTACTGGTCCTAAGGTTTACAGCCCAAACGACATAGCAGATGGTACTGAAGCCGGCAAGAACCAGGTTGAGTTGCCGGGTGAACACCCCCGGGTATACCCATTCGAGGAGCAAAGCCGACGCTTCCAGGGAAAACAAGGCGCAAAAACCCAGGCTGCTGGCTAATAGATTATGATCCGCGCGCAGCGGGTAACGTGACACCAGTACGAAAAGCAGGAGCACGAAAAAGATTAGCGTCAGCAGCACGGTTCGTTGGGCCAGTTCGAAATAGTAAAGGTGGCCGGCCCACACCGCGTGTTCGCGCCACGTGTACCAGGCCAAAACGCTCGAAAACAGGCTGGCCAGCAGCAAAGCGCTCAGCATGGACGATTTGATGACGGTGCGGATCCCCGGATAATTGGAAAAGACCGCGGCATAGATTTCGCTGATTAGCGCGACGTATAAAACCCAGCGGATGGGACTGCCTACGATATAGAGCCAGAAGGCGAAGGAGGTACTTGGCCCGAAACCCAGGGAGACGGCGGCCTCAATGATCTGAAGACCGAGATAAGCGAGCAGCAAATTACGGGGTTTACGTAGGCCCGACTGGAGCAGGCGCACGAATACTGGCAGGATCGAAATTAGAAGGACCGCCGTCAACCCGCGAAGCTCCATAGTGGGAGTTCCGGCTCCTTACGGCCACCGCGTTACAAGTGGCTCGACCTATTCTACCGGATCCAGGGGCACGGGTTGCTGGCGGTGCCACATTCTGGAAGGGGCGGATAGGCCTGCGATGCCGTCGGAATGGCGAAATAGGAAAGTGCCATCGCGGCAATTAAAACCAACTTCCGGATCATACGTTTCTCCTCAAAAATGCCGATGTACTATCGGACCCAGGGACACGGGTTGCTGGCTGTGCCGCACTCGGGCAGCGGCGGATAGGCCTGCGAGGCGGTCGGAATAGCAAAATACGAGAGAGTGAGAGCGGCGATCAAAACGAGTTTGCGAAGCATCAATACGAGTTCTCCTTGATTTGAATACTGATTCGAACATTTCAAAGGTTCGAGCCTGAGTCTATCGCCCGACATAACGGAAAGGGGAATTAAATCATTTTTTTTACAGAAGTAGAACAAACGCAAGCATTACTTGGGAATTGAGGCGTTAGTTGCTATCCTTTTTAAATTGTGTTGTACGTATGAATACGTGTTTTGGGCGGTGTATCCTCTTATGACTTCGGATTCCGACGCGGCATCAAACCTGTGGCGCCATACTCTCGAACAAATCCCCTCGCTGTTTGGGCGGCTGTCGTATCTGGCTTCGCTGCGTAATCTCAATAGCGGGCAGTATGAGCACTTCGGCCTGGCCCAGCGCTTCGATGCGGCGGAAGCCGATCGCGTGCTGCGGGAAAGTCATGTCCAGATTTTCTACCAGTGGCTCAGCTACGGTCTGCAGGATCAAAAGCTCGATCTCGAAGAGTATTTAAACAGCGTGGATACAGAACTGGCGGCAGTGATTGCGAATTGGATTCGGGTGGCGCCCTATCAGACGTGCGTGCCGGCGGAGACGCGGCCCGTGGAACGGGAATTATTCCTGGCGGATTTCGGACGCATTCTCGAAATGCTCAAGTTCGAGCACGCCGTCGCTTCCCCTGATCCAGACGCATAGCGACGCCGGTGACCTGTCCAATCAGATCGATCTCTTCGGGATATTTGAAGATTTCCGGCGAGCACATGGAGGCCGGGTGCGGCTGCAGCATCAGCGTCTTGTCGGTAAGAATGCACCAGCTGCAGGCGTACCCGTTGCGGTGCTCGAAAAAGTAAATGGGACGCTCGAATTCGTTGTTCCAGCCAGTATTTACGATCTTTCGCTGCGAGTCGTCGATCAGCACCAGCGAGTCCGGTTGCAGCAGCGGGTACATGCTCCAGTCGTCCGATCCGATGAAGCCGTAACGATAATTTTTGATATCCATCGAGCTCAGCAACGAGAGCGGCAATTTGCCCCAGCGTTGGATGACGCGGCTCAGGTAAGTAGTTTTGGTGGTGTCGATCCCGGGATCGAGCGAGAGCGGAACCTGCGCCTCGCCCAACGAATTATTGCCGAAACCGATCAGGTGAGTTTTATCGATTTTGATGGCCGCGGCGTCGGCCGCCTGGGCCGCCATTTCCACCCCGTACCACTCGAGCACTTCATGCAAATCCAGGCGGTAGATGGTACACAGAGAGTACAACCGATACATCGACGGAACGGTGCCTTTGTTCTCGATGTCGGAGAGGCGGCTGAGCGCCATGATGAACTCGTCGCTTTTGTGGCGGGTAGCGATCTGGATACTCGCATCTTCCACATCGCGGTAGCGTAAATTGAGTCTCTCCCGGACACGCTTAAGCTTCTGCCCTGGATCTTCCATGCTATGATCCGGTGTCCGGGCGAAGCGTTAGGGAGTTCATGCGCACATTCCAGCTACGACCAAAACACTAGTCGTGTTCCACTAATGCAGTATAGCCGTACCGATTTGGCGATGGCAATGTGTAGATTCTAAATCCTGTTCCGGAATCAGAACAGAAAACGGAGGAAATTGGAAAGTGCGGATCGTGGTGGCCGTCTCGGGCGCCAGCGGGTCAATTTACGCGATTCGCCTCCTCGAGCGTTTACGCTGTAATACAGAGGTGGAGTCGCACCTGATCGTGAGCCGCGCGGCCGAGAAAACGCTGCTGCTGGAGACCGGGAAAGCGGTCGGAGAACTCCGGGCGATGGCCGCGTTTTCTTATGCTCATGAGGACATCTCGGCACGCCTGGCGAGCGGTTCGTTCCAAACCCACGCTATGGTAGTGGCTCCCTGTTCCATGAATACGTTGTCCGCCATTGCGGCCGGAACGGCATCCAACCTTTTGCTGCGCGCCGCCGATGTGTGTCTTAAGGAGCGGCGCCGGCTGATCCTAATGGTGCGCGAAACGCCGTTCCACCTGGGTCACTTAAAAGCCATGACAGCCGTCACTGAAATGGGTGCCATTGTGGCGCCCCCTTTGCCCAGTTTCTACAATAAACCTCAGACTGTGATGGATATTGTGGACCACAGCGTTGATCGTGTTCTTGATTTGTTGAATTTAGGCGATGCGCTGGTGCGCCGTTGGGACGGCCCGAGGCAAACCTAATGCGAATAGCATTTCAGGGTGAACGTGGCGCTTTCAGCGAGGAGGCCGCGCGGCAACTCGCCGGTAACGCGGCCGAGATGGTACCCACCCTTCGCTTTGAAGATGTTTTCAATCGTTTGCGCGACAAGACCGTGGACGCCGCCGTCATCCCGATCGAGAACACGCTGCACGGCTCCGTGCATGAGAACTACGATCACCTGCTGCACTATAATTTTCCGATCACTGGAGAAACCAGCCTCCGCATTGTCCATAACCTCATCGCGCCACCCGGAATCGAGCTAACGGATGTAAAACGAGTGTACTCGCACCCGGTGGCGTTGAATCAGTGTCTGCAGTTTTTCCTGGATCATCCCGAGTTCGAAAAAGTAAGTCATTACGATACGGCCGGAAGCGTCAAGACCGTCATGGAGAGCGGCATGCGGGATGCCGCCGGGATCGCCTCCGCAGTCGCCGCCGAAATCTACGGCGCGCAGATTCTGCAGCGATCCATTGAAGACGACCGCGCTAACTTCACGCGCTTTTTTCTGCTGCGGCGGCGCGGTGAAGAGTCGGAAGTCGCCGCTCCCGCGGACGGTATCTGGAAAACATCGCTGGTGTTTACAACGTGCAACCAGCCGGCCGCCCTGTTCCGGGCGCTCAGCGCGTTTGCGCTGCGGGATTTGGATCTGACCAAGATCGAATCCCGGCCCCTGCGCGGAAAGCCCTGGGAATATCTGTTTTACCTCGACTTTGTGGCGCCCCGGCACAGCATCCCGGCGCAAAACGCCCTGCGCCATCTGGCCGAATACGCCGACTTACTAAAAGTTTTCGGATGTTACCCCCGCGGGTGTTGAGCGAGGGTATCCTCTTGACATGCGGAGATTCAGGCCGGCGTCCGCCTTTGTGGCGCTATCGGTTTTGCTGGTTCTGCCCGCGGTTCATGCCCAACCGGCGGCAGCGCCTCTCGAGACCCGGCATGCCCGTCCCTCACCGGCGTGGCTGACCTCCGGCGTAATCTATGAAATCTTTGTCCGCTCGTTTTCGCCCGAAGGGGATCTGAACGGCGTAACCCGGCGCCTGGATGACCTGCAGCGGCTAGGCGTCAACATCCTGTGGCTGATGCCCATTCATCCGCACGGCGAACTGAAAAAGAAAGGCTCCATCGGGAGCCCCTACGCAGTTCGGGATTACTACGCGATCGATCCCAAGTACGGCACCAAAGGTGATCTCACAAACCTGGTTCGCGAGGCGCATCGCCGCCAGATGAAAGTAATCATCGACGTGGTCGCCAACCATACGGCATGGGACAGCGTCATGATGGCGCATCCCGATTTCTACAAGCACGGCCCGGACGGTCAGATTACTTTCCCGCACGATTGGAGCGACGTCGCGGCCCTTAACTATGCGAACCCGCAGCTGCGCCGCTACATGACCGACATGCTGGTGTACTGGATCAAAACATTCGATCTGGATGGCTACCGCTGCGACGTAGCGAGCGAAGTGCCGACCGACTTCTGGGAGCAGGCGCGGCTGGAACTGCAGCGCATCAAGCCCGACATTATGATGCTGGCCGAAGCGTCGAAGCCCGAGCTGTTGCGCAGCGCCTTCGACATCGATTACTCCTGGCCGCTGCTCGGTACCGTGAATGACGTGATCATGCGCGGCGCGCCCGCCAGCGCCGTGCGCGACAGCGTGGAGCAGCAGCGCGCGTTATTTCCAGACGGTGCGCTGCACATGCGCATTTCGGATGACCACGATGAGGAGCGCGCCATCGCCCGCTACGGCTGGCCCGGCGCGCTGGCGGCATCGGCGCTGATGTTCACCCTGGACGGCGTGCCGGTACTCTACAACGGCATGGAGGTGGGCGACACCACGGAATCGGGTGCGCCCGCATTGTTTGAGAACTTAAAAGTGTTCTGGCCGATCGCCGATCGCCGCCCGCAGTTCGCGAAGTTCTACGCAACCATAATTCCGCTGCGCCGGCAGCATGCGGCGTTGTGGCAGGGCACGCTCACGTGGCTGCATAATTCCGACGAGCGGCACATTGTCAGTTATCTGCGGCAGTCGCGGTCAGAGCAGTTCCTGGTAATGGTGAACCTTTCCAACACGCCGTTCAGCGGCACGGTGGAAGCTCCGGCCGGGAATTGGCGGGCAGTCGACCTGGGGTTTGGACCGGCCCGTGAGACGGCTCTGCC
>DOZZ01000088.1:7814-9048 GCA_003517725.1 Bryobacterales bacterium
ACCACCACCCGGCCGTTCGAGATCAGCCGGCTATCGCCCGGCACGAAGATAGCGCCGTCGGTCGACTGCCCCGGCCCCACGCGCGCCGGCACCAGCACGATAGCCGATGCCGCGGCCGCGGCCTTGAAGCGCGCCGAAATGCCTTCCGCCATCGCGTTCTGCCGCCGCTGCTCATAGCCGTTCGAGATCTTCATGTGGGGAATGCCGTAGAGCGCGGCTTCATAGGAGGTCACCAGCTTGACCATGTCGGCGTGGCTGCCGCGCGCCAGCATCTGCTCCACGACGTCGCGCGCCGGAACCGCCCGGTATACACGCCCGTCGGCGCGCTGGAACGCGAAATCTTCCGGCTTGATGCTCCAGTAAGTGTCGGATCCGTTCGAGATCGCCACCTGCCACATGGCATAGCCGCGAATGTGCGACGCCATGCGCGTGAACATCACGGTCACGCCCTTGCGGGTCAGGGTCTGATACTTCAGACCGCCGTTTTCAAATTCGATAGCTTGCGGATAGGCCGCGAGGCACAGTACCGCCAACAGGGCTGGCCACCGCCAGCAAGCGGGCATATCTATCCATCATAACCGGCATGTCATAGACGACAGATCAGTAGCTCCCGCTCGTAGATGATCTCAGGCGGCAGATGGTCGTGCAGATCGATGAACAGCTCCTCGTGTTGCATCACCTCGCGGCGCCACGCCAGGCGGTCGATGTGCTGCAGCTCTTCGAAACTTTCGCGCGCAAACTCCAGGCCCTCCCAGTGCAGGTCCTCGTAGCGCGGCAGCCAGCCGATGGGCGTCTCGGCGCCCAGCGCCCGGCCTCGCACCCGCTCGACGATCCAGCGCAGCACGCGCATGTTCTGGCCAAAGCCGGGCCACAGGAATTTCCCGCCGTCGTCCTTGCGAAACCAGTTGACGTGGAAGATCTTGGGCGTCTCGGTGAGCGTGCGCTGCATCTTGATCCAGTGCCGGAAATAGTCGCCCATGTGATAGCCGCAAAACGGCAACATGGCCATCGGATCGCGTCGGACCGTGCCCACCGCGCCACCCGCGGCGGCCGTGGTCTCCGAACCCATGGTCGCGCCGCTATACACGCCCGACGACCAGTTGAAAGCCTGGTACACCAGCGGCGTAGTAGTCGCGCGCCGTCCGCCAAACAGGATCGCGCTGAGCGGCACGCCGCGCGGGTTTTCCCAATCCGGATCGATCGTGGGGCACTGCGAAGCCGGCGCCGTGAAGCG
>DOZZ01000088.1:9191-10162 GCA_003517725.1 Bryobacterales bacterium
GGATTGGTCTGCGCCGACGTCCCCGGCGCCACGCCGAAGAAACCGGCCTCCGGATTCATGGCGCGTAATCTTCCATCGGCGTCGGGCTTGATCCAGGCGATATCGTCGCCCACGGTCCACACCTTCCAGCCCTCGAATCCGGCCGGCGGAATCAGCATCGCCAAATTGGTTTTGCCGCACGCGCTGGGAAACGCGGCGGCCATGTAAGTCTTCTCGCCGGCGGGGCTTTCGAGCCCCAGGATCAGCATGTGCTCCGCCATCCAGCCCTCGTCGCGGGCGATGTTCGACGCGATCCGCAGCGCGAAGCACTTCTTGCCGAGCAGCGCGTTGCCGCCATAGCCCGAGCCATACGACCAGATCTCGCGCGTCTCCGGAAAATGCACAATATACTTCTCCGGATTGCAAGGCCACGGGACATCGCGCTTGCCATTGCCGAGCGGCGCGCCCACGCTGTGCATGCAGGGCACCACGCGCTTATAGTCCTTATCGATTTCGCGAAAGACGGGCAGCCCGATGCGCGCCATGATGCGCGTGTTCACCACCACGTAGGGCGAGTCGGTCAGCTGCACCCCAATCTGCGACATGGGCGACCCCACGGGCCCCATGCTGAACGGCAGCACATACATAGTGCGGCCGCGCATCGCGCCGCTGAACAGCTGCTTCAGCTTGCGCCGCATCAGGAACGGGTCTTCCCAGTTGTTGGTAGGGCCGGCTGAATCCCGCGACAGCGAGCATATAAAGGTACGGTCCTCGACGCGCGCGACGTCGCCCGCGTCGGAGCGTGCGTGGAAGCAGCCCGGCCACAGCTCCTGGTTGAGCCGCGTGAAAGTTCCGGCTTCGATCAGCTGCCGGCACAGCGCGTCATACTCCTCGACGGAGCCATCCACCCAATGAACGGCGGCCGGTTTAGTGAGCCGCGCCATCTTGTCGACCCAGCGCAGCAGGTGGTTATTCTCGCTCAGCGGCTGTGC
>DOZZ01000089.1:0-2166 GCA_003517725.1 Bryobacterales bacterium
CACGGTCACCTGCAGCGAGTTGTAATTGGAGTTGCTGTTATAGGGGAACTGCTCGTTTACCTGGCCATACTGCGGGTAGGGCCGCAAGGCCTGAGCCACGGACTGGCTGGCATCAAAGGCGGCAAACGGAGTGAACGCCGGATGATCGGAAACCGGGTCATTGAGAATGTCTCCCCTCGCGAGCAGGGTTGAGGGCAGCCCGTTGTAATCGGTGTAGCCATTGCCCGGTGAGCCGCCCCATACCCGTGTACCCTTGTTACCCACATACGCTACTTCGAGCACGGTCTGCGCGGGCAGCAGGTATTGAATGGTGAAGTTGTAGTTCTGGGTATAGCCAGGGCGGTTTGCGTCGCGCGCCGTGGTCGCTACGTCCTGGTAATTGGCGGAGTTGGGGTCCTTATTCGGCAGGCCGCCCGCCAGATTTGGATAAGGGTTGCGAAGGTACATGGTCGGGTCGTCCGCGAAGCCCGTCGAACTGGTTCCGGCAATCGTGGGCACGCTGCCATTGAAGCCGTAAGTGAATCCACCGTAGCCCCAGTTATTAGCTATCGGCGGGGTGCTGGTCATGGCATAACCGGCGCGGACTACCATCTTGTCCGTGGCACGCCACACAAGGCCGAGGCGCGGCAGGATTTGACGCCAATACGTATCGTTCACCGTCTTCGGGAAGATTAGAGCTCCAGGGCGGTTCAACGTAGTGTTTTGAACCGACAGGCTAACTTCGGACATGCGGTTGGTCACTTCGTAGAACGGCGGAATGACTTCCCAGCGCAAGCCGATGTTGGCGGTCAGACGAGGCGTGATCTTCCAGTCGTCGGAAACGTACATGCTGTGCTGCGGCTGGCGGAACCCCTGCGAGTACCCTTGGATCCCGTGATTCGATCTATAGACGGCCCCGAGCAGAAAGCTTGCGAAGGAATCTCCGGTGTTACTTAACTGGCCGGGAAGATCAGTCTGTTTCGCGCTGAACGTGAAGTCGCCAGCGTCAGATAGTGAACGATCATTATAGAAATACCTTTTGTACTCGTATCCGAGGTGAAAGCTGTGCGCGCCATGTAGGTACGTAAGGTTGTCCTGGTAGATCCAACTCCCGTTGGGGTCAAATCCGGAAAAACCCACGCCCATCCTGGCGATGGAGTTGCCTTGGAGAGGCGACCCCGGTCCGTTGAAGCGGATCACCGGAAAAAGAGTGCCCGGCAGATTTTGGAGTCCAATCTTTTGTGCGAGATTCGCGTTGATGGTGGCCGGAATCGCCCCGTTCTCGTTCAGAAATCGGTTGAAACCGGCTGCGGCATGGTTGATCAGCCGCGGCGAGAGCGTGGTGGTCAAACTTAGACGCACCATGTTGCCCGGCGTAATCTGCTGCTGCCACGAACTGGACGCCGGTCCGGGCAGCGGCAGGAAGCGTCCAGCCCCATTGTTGTAGCGGCTGCGGTAACTCTGGTTGTAATAGCCCGACAGCTGGTTCGTGGCGTTGACCTGGTGGTCGATTTTCACGCCCCAGGAGTGCAGGTTGAATAAAGGCTGCCCGTTGATGGTCGGAATGTTCCGCAAAAGCGACGGCAAAGTGGGGTTCACAATGCCGATATTCTGAACGACATTTTTCGCCACCGGATCCCATCGCGTCTGCGGAATGATATTGCCCACAAAAGGATCTCGCACAATCGCACTGCCAACCTGGCGCGTGGTGGTGGGGTCGTAGATCTGTCCGAAAATGATCGGACGTCCCAGAGCATCGGACCCTACGTGCGTGCCGGACTTGGGATTACCTGTATAGGCGGGATCCAGGAGCTTGGAAAAATCGCCAGCCTTGAAATCCGTCGTTGGCACCGTGCCCAGACCGGTGAACTGCTGTTGGTTCCGTTCATCTTTTTCAAGGTTTGTGAAGAAAAATGTCCGGTTGCGCCCGTTGTAGATTTTCGGAATCCAGACCGGCCCCCCAACGGAGTACCCGTAGTTGTGCTCGCGGAATTTCGCCTTTCTTTTCCCCGCCGTCGTCGTGTTCAGGTTAGCCGCATCCAGGGCTTCGTTCTGGCCGTAGTAGAACGCGGAGCCATGCAAGTCGTTGGTGCCGGAGCGAATCGTGAAGTTGGCGACCGCCGTCTGCCCGCCGTTGTACTCGGCGCCCATCGCGCCGGTCTGCAGCTTGAATTCTCCGACGGCCTC
>DOZZ01000089.1:2282-3103 GCA_003517725.1 Bryobacterales bacterium
ATCAGGATTTCGTGAGAGTACTCCTGACCCCCATTGATCGACCCTTTGAAGGTGTCGCCCGTCGTCCCCGGCAGGCTGTCGAAGATGAATTGCTGAATTTGCCGCTGTCCGTCACCCACCACCACGGGCCAGCTCTTATACTCTTCCGCCGTAATATAACGGCCAATTTCAGCGCTGCCCGATTCAAGCAACTCAGCTTTGTCGGTCACCACCATCTGCTCGCTGGTCGATCCGACTTCGAGCTTCACATCGGCGGTTTGCGTTTGCGCCACGCGCAGCGGCACGTTTTCGACCGTGGCCGTCCGAAATCCAGGCGCCGAGACGCGCACTGAGTAGGAGCCCGCCGGCAGATACGGCAAGGTGTAGGCGCCCGAGTTCGTAGTGGTCGTGTTGGACTCGACACTAGTCGCTGTGTTAGTGGCCACCACGGCGGCGCCCGGCACCAGCGCGCCCCCGGGGTCCGTGACCGTGCCGGTTAACGTGCCCACCTGACCCTGCGCTAGGACCAGCCCGGCGCAACACAAAAGGAGAAGAGTGACTGCAGTTACGTTACGAACCATGCGAGACGGCCTCCGCGGTGATCTTGCCTAAGGTCGAGATCGACCTATGGCATTCTGATCAGTAGAATTCATTCTGTTTCTTAGAACCCAATGGTAAGGCGATGATAACATCCGGGGACGCGGTGTCAAGGGCTGCCCGAGTTATGTTTGTGGTGTGTTCGTCACCAGGATGTCGTTACTGCTCGCGGCTATTGCCATGGTCTTCTATCTTGCCGTTGCCGCGGAACAGGCATCCCCCATCCGGTTCCGGGAGATCGGCCA
>DOZZ01000229.1 GCA_003517725.1 Bryobacterales bacterium
TTTGCCCTTGAGTCCGCGCAGATAATACAGCTTGGCGCGGCGAACCTTGCCGGTCCGGACCACGTCGATGTGGTCGACGATGCGCGCGTGAATCGGGAAAATACGTTCCACGCCCTGCCCGAAGCTGACCTTGCGGACCGTGATGGTCTCGCCCATGCCGGTGTTGTTGCGCGCGATCAGCACGCCTTCAAACACCTGCAGGCGTTCCTTGTCACCTTCTTTAATCTTGACGTGCACTTTGATGGTGTCGCCCGGCCGGAACGCCGGCAGATCGGTGCGCAGATTCTTCTGGATAAACTTGCTAACCAACGGATTCGTCATTATGCCCTTCTATTTCGTAATCTTTTGCGCCGCGATCAAATCGGGCCGCAGCCGCGCTGTCTTCTCGAAGGCCGCGCGCCGCCGCCAGCGCCGGATCTCTTCATGATTGCCGCCCAACAAAACTTCCGGCACCGGCCACCCGCGAAACTCCGCCGGGCGCGTATACTGCGGGCAGTCCAAGACGCCCGGCTCATGGCCCGAGGCTTCGAACGACTCGAACTGAGTCGAGTCCTGATTACCCAGCACGCCCGGAATCAGGCGCGCCACGCAGTCCACAATCACGGCGGCCGCCAGCTCGCCACCGCTCAAAACATAATCGCCGATCGATAACTCCTCGTCGGCCAGGCGCTCGGCCACGCGCTCATCGACACCCTCGTACCGGCCGCAAATCAACAGCAACTCATCGTACTGAGCCAGCCGCCGCGCCGCCGCCTGATCGAAGCGGGCGCCCTGCGCCGACAACAGAATCACCCTGGTACGGCTATTCCGCTCCGGCAAAATCGCCTCCGTGGCCAGAAACAACGGCTCCGGTTTCAGCAGCATGCCCTCGCCGCCGCCGAACGGGCGATCGTCTACCGTTTTATGACGGTCAAACGTCCAGTTTCGCAGATTCCAGGCCTGGATATCGAGCAGGCCCGAATTTCGCGCCCTCGCGACCACGCCATTTTCCAAAAATCCGGCGAAAAACTCCGGAAAGATGGTGAGCAGGTGAAACTTCATGGCCGATTCAATTCTCTCAAACCCGCGGGCAGATCCACGCGGATTTGCCGCTGCTCCAACTCAATCCCGACGCAGATGGCCTTGACGAACGGCAGCATCCAGTCGTCATCCACCTCCAGCATCGATCCGCCGCCAGCTTCCGACCAGGCCGTGACGGTGCCTAGCTGTTCGCTCGTCGCATGATCGACCACCGCGCAGCCGACCAGATCGTCCAGGTAATATTCGCCCGGCTCGATCGGCGCCCGTTCGGCGCGCGGCACGCACACCTGCCAGCCCTGCAGCACCTCGGCGGCGGAGATCGAATCGATCCCCACGAACTTCAGCACCAGCCGCCGTTCATGCCACCAGACATTCTCGACGCCGTAGCGGACCGGCTCCTGCTTGCTCTCGTCCGGCGTCAGGTACACCGCCTGCAGCCCGTCGAAGCGTTCCGCGCGGCTGCCCAGCGGCTGAGCCAGCAGCTCGCCCCGATTGCCGCGAGTCTTGCCCAGCAGCGCCAGCGTGACCCAATCCTTAACCCAGTCGCTCACTCGATGATTTCGAGCGTGAAGCGGCGGTTCAGCTTCATGCTGGCCGCGCCCAGGATGGTCCGGATGGAGCGCGCGGTCCGGCCCTGTTTGCCGATGACTTTGCCCAGATCGCTCGGCGCCACTTTCAGTTCCAGCACCGTCGTCTGTTCGCCTTCGAGCGCATGTACCGCCACCTCTTCGGGAAGGTCAACCAGAGCTTTCGCAATATCTTCTATCAACTGTTTCATTGACCCGGATACCTCCCTGCCCACCACGTGGTGAGCTTCTATGCCGACACAGGCTCGGCGGCCGGATTGGCCTTAACTAAACGCGCCACGGTCTCCGACATCTGCGCGCCGTTCTTGGTCCAATGGGCGATGCGCTCGTGGTTCAGCGTGACCTTCGCGGGATGCGTCAGCGGATTGTAGTTGCCGACCACCTCGATATTGCGGCCATCGCGCGCGCGTTCCTTCTCGATTACGACTACTCGGTAAAACGGCTTCTTTTTGGCGCCAAAACGCGCCAGGCGAATCATCAGCATGGAATCTCTTTCTGTTTAAAAAACGGGCAACTTCATCTTCCCCAGCTTCTTGCCGAGCGCTCCGCTCAGCATCCCGCCGGAGAAACTCTTCATCATCTTACGAGCCTGCGTATATTGCTTCAGCAGCTGGTTCACATCCTGCACGGACGTGCCGCTGCCCCGCGCAATCCGGCGCCGCCGCGAACCGTTGATCAGCATGTGGTTCACGCGTTCTTTGCGCGTCATCGAATCGATGATCGCGACGATGCGGTTAATCTCTTTCTCATCCACCTTGACGTTCTTCAGCTCTTTCATGATGCCCATGTCCGGCATCATGCCGAGCAGCGACTCGAGCGGCCCGAGCTTGCGGATGGAGCGGATCTGGTCCCGAAAATCTTCGAGCGAGAATTCGTTATCGAGCAGCTTCTGCTGCATCTTCTCCTGCTCTTTGGAGTCGAAGGCTTCCTGCGCTTTTTCGATGAACGACAGCACGTCGCCCATGCCCAGAATGCGCTGCGCCGCGCGCTCCGGATAGAAGGTCTCGAAGGCAGTCGTCTTTTCGCCCACACCGACGAACTTCAACGGCTGACCGGTGATATGCCGGATCGAGAGCGCCGCGCCGCCGCGCGCATCGCCATCCATCTTGGTCAGGATGCATCCGGTGATGCCCAGCGCTTTGTGGAACTCGTCGGCGGAGCGCACCGCGTCCTGGCCGGTCATGGCGTCGGCCACGAACAGAATCTCCACCGGGTTCAGCAGCTCTTTCAACTGCTTCAACTCGGTCATCAGCTCGTCGTCGATGTGCAGACGGCCGGCCGTATCGACCAGCAGCACGTCGCGGCCCGACTGCACTGTTTCACGTCGCGCTGAGCGCGCCAGATCGATGGGCTTGGTCTCGTTCTCGGCGCCGGTATAGATCGGCACGTCCACTTCACGCGCCAGAATGCGCAACTGCTCGCGCGCGGCGGGACGGTAGACGTCGACCGACACCATGGTCGGGCGGTGGCCGTTCTTGCTAAGCCATCGCGCCAGCTTGGCGGTGGAGGTAGTCTTACCGGAGCCCTGCAGCCCGACGATCAGATAAACGCTCGGCGGTTCATTGGCAAAACGTGGCTTCGATTCATGGCTGCCCAGGATCTTGACCAGTTCGTCCTTGACGATGGCGATGACCTGTTGCGTGGGCGTGAGGGAGGTGAGGACCTCTTCGCCCATGGCCTTTTGCTTGACGTTTTCGAGCAGCTGCTTGACTACGCGGAAATGCACGTCGGCTTCAAGGAGGGCCACGCGGATCTCGCGCAGCGCGTCCTCCATATTGGCGGCCGAGAGCCGCCCTTCGCCGCGCATGTTCTTGAAAACGCGCTGCAATTTTTCAGATAGATTGTCAAACATGGTTCAGCCAGGCTTCACGCGGGTAGCCGACGGGCAGGGATCGCGGAATTACCCATTATACAATTGTTTCGAGCGACTTGCCGGGGTTCGCGGGCTGAGGTTCGGTTAGGGGAGTTAGAGCAAATCGTAGGTGGCCCGGTAAATCTTATCGGTCAGTCCCGCCTTTTTGATCAGCCCATGCAGAACCGGCAGTTTTACTCTCGGATGATTTGGAATTGAGAGCGTCACGAACTTGATGTTCGGGTGCGTCATGACGATGTGGTTGCCCGCACGGCGTACGACCCACCCCAGGCGCTCAAAAACCTTGGCGTGACGTATTCCGGAGTCCGAAGGAAGATCGGCAAGCCCCAGAGGTCAAGCCTCCGCCGAGGTCAACAAATGCGGCGGAACTACGGAAAGGGATTGCTGTCTTGAAATCCCGACGAAGTTCGGCGGCTCGTGGCGTTGGCCGGCAATTTTCAAGCAGTCTTCGAACATCACCGAAAGACAGGCTTGAATTGCGTCTCTAATATTTGTTTCGGCTTCTTCGATCGTTTCACCCTGGGATAAGCAACCGGGGATATCGAGGCATTCGGCAACGAATCCGCCTTCCTCGGCGCATTCCCTAAACACGATCTCCAAACTGAGATTGCCCGAAACTGAATCGTCTACAACGGCATTGGACATAGTATTTACAAACCGACTACTCTCAGTCTATCCCACGGTCGCCTGAAACCGGCAACAGGGTCATTGCGCGATGAAACGCGGAGATGCGGGATCACTCCCCCCACTTCCCATCCATCAGAACCCGGCGAGCGCTGGTCCAGTTGAGATTATCCAGCCGCGGGTCTTTGGCCAGCACCACGAGATCGGCATTGCCCCCTACGCGCAACGATCCGCGTGCCGTAGCTTGCGCGATCGTGACTGCCGGGGCCAGTGAACTGTGGGCATAGCGATCCAGCAGGGCCGCGCGCTCTGCCGGCAGCAGCGGTACACGCACTGGCAATAGAAACTGCCCAGCCACGTCGATGCGTTCCGAGCCTTGTGGAATGGGTGTGGCGGCGCGTGTTCCGATCTCCCGCACCGTGCCTTCGCTGGTCACGATCACCGCGTCTGACAGTGGCGGGCCGCCGGCGCCATCGAGCAGCGTTCCGCCCACCAGCACTTTGGTGGGCCGGTCCTCTACATTGCGGCATGCCGTCAAGGCCACCAGAGCCAGCAGCGCGCAGATTATTTTCATCGGTACTTTCTATACTGTCCCGGATACATCGCTAAGGGCAACCACGCGTCGGCTCTCCACCGAACGTGCCGTGGCAACTAGCGCGCGCAGATTCGCCACACCGTCGGCTACCGTCGCGCCGGTTTGCGGAGCGCCATGCAGAATCGTGTCGGCGAAGGCTTCCAGTTGCAGTTTGTAAGTGTCGCCTTCCGCTCCGAACGGCCGCCGGTAGATTCCTTCGCGCGCCGAGAAGCAGTCCACCGTTCCGGCTTTGCGGTACCAGGGCAAGGCCAGGCGGCCCTGCACGCTGCCGCCTTCGCCGAAGACCTGAAAGCCCTCCTCGAAATCGCCGGCGGCCGGGACGATCAGGTTGGCGTGGCCTAACGCGCCGTTCGCGAAATCGATCGTGATTGACCACAGATATCCGCCTAACGCTTCGCGCCGGCGCGCCTGCACGGCTTCGATCGGTCCAGCCAGGCAGGCCGCCGTGTCGAGCAGATGGCTGCCATGCGTCAACAACAGATAGCGCGCCCGGTCGTCCGTGGGTTCACGCCGCGCGCCGGCGCTGGTGACCGGAATGGCTTGCACGCTGTCGGTCATGGTGTAGCGCGCGATTGAGTCGCAGTACCAGGCGTGCAGCGCGTCAACCTTGCCGACCTCGCCGGCTACGAAGCGCCGCGCGAAGTCGAGCGCTGGGTCGAAGCGGCGGTTCAACCCAAGTTGCAGCACCAGGCCGCTGGCCGCCACCAGACGCTCCAGGTCCATACACGCCTCGACATCGAGACCCAGCGGCTTTTCGACGAACACATGTTTTCCGGCCGCGAGGGCGAGTTGCGCCAACGGGACATGGAACGCGTCCGACGTCGCGACGATCACGGCTTCGAGGCGCGGGTCTTCCAACATGCGATCGAAATTGCTGTAGGTCGACTGCGGCTGATGCAGCGCCGCCATGCGCGTGACCAGATCATCGGCTAAATCGCAGATGGCGTATAGCTCGGTGTTGCGGCCTCGCCGGCAGGCTTCCAAATGCGCCGCCTGCGACACCGGCCCCAGCCCCACGATGCCGATGCGCAACAAGCGCTCTTCCTTTTTCATATACTGTTGCTCGTGTCAAACATATCGCGACGCAACTTCCTGCAGACCACGGGGCCGCTGGCCACGGCGGCTTCTACGTTTATGATCGTCAAACCCGAACTGGTGCGCGGCGCCGGTAAGGAACGTCTGCGCGCCGGGCTGATCGGCGCGGGTCAGCGCGGCAGCCAAGCCGTGGTCGACATGATGACCGGCACCGAGAATATCGACCTGGTCGCGGTCGGCGATCTGTTTGAAGACAAGCTCGAGAATTCGCTGCGCGGCTATGCCAACAAACCGGGCTATGAGAAGTGGAAAGACCGCATCAAGGTCGCGCCCGAGCTGCGCTTCGTCGGTTTCGACGCGTTTAAGAAGGTGATTGCTTCCGACGTGGACATCATTATGCTCGCCACGCCGCCGGGCTACCGGCCCGAGCACTTCGAAGCCGCGATCAACGCCAATAAGCACGTCTTCTGCGAGAAGCCGTTCGGCACCGACGCCATGGGCGTGAAGCGCTTTATGGCCGCGGCCAAAAAATCCGAAGAGAAGAAGTTGACCGTCGTGTCCGGCGCGCAGCGGCGCTTCTCGCCCGACTATCAGGACACCGTGCGCAAAATTCAGGACGGGGCTATCGGCGATGTGCGGGCGCTGTATGCGCATTGGATCGATAAGCCGGTGTTTCCGATCAAATCGCCCGA
>DOZZ01000197.1:0-203 GCA_003517725.1 Bryobacterales bacterium
GCACCCGGCGTTGTCGGGAAGTTAGTGGATTGCGTCCAACCCGCGGCGTAAACGCTGCCTTGTGCGTCAACCGCGATGCTGGAGATGTAATCTGTCAAATTTCCACTGAGGTAAGTGAGGTAAATAATCGTCTGTCCGGTGGGATCAAGCTTGGCGACAAAAGGCGTGAAACAGTAGGCAAATTTGCAAACCGGATCCTTCGC
>DOZZ01000197.1:409-678 GCA_003517725.1 Bryobacterales bacterium
GGCTGGAACGCACCGGGAGTTCCGATCACATTACTCTGTGCATTACCGGCGATATAGATGTAGCCCGACGCATCCACAGCGATAGCCACGGGGCGCGGGATAGTAGAGGGAAGAGAGGGCATGGTAACGGGCACGGGCAAAGCAGCGGTAGTAACCCGCGCCGCGAATCCAGAAGCGGCGCAGAAAAAGAGCAATAAGATTAAACCCACAAGGGCAGGATTACGGCGCATACAAGTGATTGTAGCCGTGGGGCGGGCGTTCAGCCTGCG
>DOZZ01000197.1:838-5231 GCA_003517725.1 Bryobacterales bacterium
GGCGTTCAGCCTGCGGAGGGCTTTAGCCCGACAAATCTCCCCTTTGCGGCGAGATTTCTTCGCGATCCAGCGCACCACCAGCGCAGATGCTCGGCCGAATCGACAACTACATTATCCAAAATCCGGCGTGGTCGAGTGCTCTAAGTGCCTTGCTGAAGCCCACTGCGGGGCGGGCTACGTTCGTCCCATGATCCGCGCGATCAGCATGGCCATCTCCAGCGCCTGCTCGTAGTTCAATCGCGGGTCTACTTCAGACCGGTAATCGCGCGCCAGGTCCGCGTCAACCAGATTGCGCGCGCCGCCGAGGCATTCCGTCACGTCTTCGCCGGTTAGTTCGATGTGCACGCCGCCGAGGTAGCTGCGGTGTTGCTGGTGAATCGCGAAGGCCTGCTCCAGTTCGCCGCGGATGTCGTCAAAATGGCGCGTCTTGACGCCGCCCGGCGTCGTGCGCGTGTTGCCGTGCATGGGGTCGCAGCACCATAGGACCGTCTTGCCGCTAGCGCGCACGGCTTCAATCATCGGCGGCAGGCATTCCGCTATGCGCTGGTTGCCGAAGCGATGGATCAGCGTCATGCGGCCCGGTTCGTCGCTTGGGTGCAGAATATCCAAAAGCCGCAGCACCTGCGCCGGCGGCATGCCCGCTCCTACTTTGACCGCGATGGGGTTGGCGATGCCGCGGAAATATTCGACGTGCGCGCCCTCCGGATTGGCCGTGCGCATGCCGATCCACGGGAAGTGCGTGGCCAGGTTGTACCAGCCCTCGCGGCGCGGGACTTGCCGCGTTTGAGCCTGCTCATACGACAGGTGCAGGCCTTCGTGGCTGGTGAAGAAATCGACCCAGGCGATCTGGCTGGCGTGCACGTCCAGGATGTTCTCCATGAACTGCAGCGAGCCTTCCACGCGGCGCGCGATGCCGCGATACTCCTCGGCGAGCGGTGAGTGCGCGGTGAAATCGAGGTCCCAGTTCTCGGGATGATGGAGGTCGGCGAAGCCGCCGCGGACCAGCGCGCGGATGAAGTTCAGCGTTAGCGCGGAGCGTTCGTACGCGCGCAAAAGCAGCCGCGGATCGGGTTCGCGCTCGGCTTGCGTAAAGCCGGGGCGATTGACCAGGTCGCCGCGATAGCTGGGCAGGCGCACGCTTCCGCGTGTCTCGAATTCGTCAGTGCGCGGCTTGGCGTACTGGCCCGCGAAACGGCCCACGCGGATGACGGGCTTACCGCTGCCCTGCACCAGCACCAGGCTCATCTGCAACAGAATTTTAAGCTTGTTGGTGATGGCGTCGGCGCTGCATTCGGCGAAGCTCTCGGCGCAGTCGCCGCCCTGCAACAGGAAGCGGCGCCCCTGCGCGGCTTCGGCCAGCTGCGACTTCAGGGTTTCGATCTCCCACGAAGTCACCAGTGGCGGCAGCAGAGCCAGTTGCGCGACAACGCGCTCCAGGTCGGCCGGTGAGGCGTAGGCGGCCTGCTGTGCGGCCGGCTTGTCGCGCCACGAGGCTGGCGACCAGGGAGACATGCAGAGTCCGGCTAGCGGATCTCCATCAACTCTTTTTCTTTGGTGCGGCTGGAGGCGTCGATCTTCGCCATGAACGCGTCGGTGGTCTTCTGCATCTCATCGAGCGCGCGGCGTTCCTCGTCTTCGGCGACCTTCTTCTCTTTGGTCAGCTTCTTGACTTGATCGTTAGCGTCGCGGCGAACGTTGCGGACGGCCACGCGGTGCTCTTCCGCCATGTGGTGCAGGCGCTTCACCATCTCTTTGCGGCGCTCTTCATTGAGCGGTGGAATCGGCAGGCGGATGACCTTGCCGTCGTTGGCCGGATTGATGCCCAGATCGGAGGAGCGAATGGTTCTTTCAATCGCTCCGATCTGCGAGACGTCCCACGGCTGCACCGTGATCAGTCCCGGCTCGGGCACATGCAGATTGGCCAGCTGGTTCAGCGGCGTGAGCGTGCCGTAATAGTCGACGCGGATGTGGTCCAGAAGATTGACGGACGCGCGGCCGGTGCGCAGGGTGGCCAGTTCATGCTGAAAATCAGCCACGGCCTTTTCCATGCGCTCGCGGGCTTGATCGTGGATTGCTTTGACGGTCTCCATAGCTTTTAGCGGATGACGGTACCGATCGGCTCGCCCATCGACATCCGCATTATATTTCCGTTGGTGTTCAGGTTGAACACAATAATCGGCAGTTTATTGTCGCGGCACATGGCCACCGAGGTGGCGTCCATCACGCCCAGTGAACGCGTCAGAAATTCAGTGTAGGAGATTTCGGGGTACATCACGGCATCCGGAAATTTCATCGGATCCTTGTCGTAGACGCCATCGACCTTGGTAGCCTTGGCAATCACCTGGGCCTTGATTTCGAGCGCGCGAAGCGTGGCCGCCGTGTCAGTCGAAAAGTAGGGATTCGAGGTTCCGGCCGCGAAAATGACGGTGCGGCCTTTTTCCAGGTGGCGAATGGCGCGGCGCCGGATATAAGGCTCGGCCACCTGGTGCATCTGGATGGCACTCATGACGCGCGTGCTGACGCCGATCTGTTCGAGGGCGTCCTGCAGGGCGAGGGAGTTGATCACGGTGGCCAGCATGCCCATGTGATCGCCTGTCACGCGGTCCATATTCTTGGCGGCCAGGGCGATGCCGCGAAAGATGTTGCCGCCGCCGACCACCACGCCCACCTGCACGCCGGCCTTGGCCAGCGCCGCGACCTCTTCGGCCAGCTTTTTGACACGATCCGCATCAATGCCGAAAGCCAAGGGGCCAGCCATGGCCTCGCCGCTCACCTTTAGCAGGATGCGTTCGTATTGGGGCATTTACTCGGATTGACCGGCTTCGGCGGCGGTATCGCCGACTTTGTAACGTACGAACCGGGCCACCGTAATGGTCTCACCTTTGAACTTCGACTTCAGGAGCTGCTCGATGGTGAGCGTATTCTCCTTGACGAACGGCTGTTCCAGCAGGCAGACCTCTTCGTAGTACTTGGCCATGCGGCCCTCGACCATCTTGTCGACGACCTTCTCGGGCTTGCCTTCGGCCAGGGCGCGCGCGCGCTGGATGTCCCGCTCTTTATCGAGCGCCGGCTGGTCCACGTCGGCCCGCGAGATGAACTGCGGATCGGCCGCGGCGATGTGCATGGCGAGGTCGTGCGCCAAACCGCGGAACTCCTCGGTTGCTGCCGAAGCGGCGTTCTGGCTGGTCAACTCGACCATGGTGCCCAACTGCCCGCCGGGGTGAATATAGACCGCCGCGATGCCATGGTGCGGCACCACGTGGATGCGCGTGAAGCGCGTTACGGCGATGTTTTCACCCAGCTTGGCGATCTTAGTCTTGATGTGCTGATCGATAGTAAGAGAGCCCGTAAGCTGCCCGTCGGATTTGTAGTTCTGCTCGTAGAGCGCCTTCTTCAGGTGCTCGGCCGGCGCCTCGGTGCCCTTAATGAACTGCGGGTCGGCCTCGGCGATGTGGTACGCCATGTCCTTGGCCAGCGTGATGAAGTCTTCGGTGCGCGCCACGAAATCGGATTCGCAGTTCACTTCGACGAGCACGGCCAGTTGACCGTCGGCCTGTGTGTAGGGCTCGATCAGCCCCTGTTTGGTGGTGCGTGAGCTCTTCTTGGTTGCCGACGCGATGCCGCGCTTGCGCAGTACGATCTCGGCTTCCGACAGGTCGCCCTTGGCTTCGGTCAGGGCGCTTTTGCACTCCATCATGCCGGCGCCGGTGCGCTCGCGCAGCGTCTTTACTAATTGCGCAGTAATCTCCGCCATAAAATTGTCCGTTTCTAAATCAGTAAGGCGGCCGCCCGAAACACGAGCGGCCCGAAAAAGTTAAACGCCGGCTTCGCCCGTGGCCGGTTCCGCTGCCACTTCCGTCTTCTCGGTGGCCGGGCCCTTGCGCGGCGAGCCTGCCGGCTCGTCGGTTACCAGGCTTTCGGCCATGATCTCGGCCGCATACTTCTCGTCCAGATAGGCCGCGTCGATAGGCATGGCTTCTTCCGCCGAGCCTTCTTCGCTGATAATCTTTTCGGCGCTGAATTCATGCTCGGTGGCCAGCGCGCGGCCTTCGATCACCGCTTCGGCAATCTTGCTGGTGAACAGGCGAATGGCGCGCAGCGCGTCGTCGTTGCCGGGGATGACCCAGTCCACTTCGTTGGGGTCGCAGTTGGTGTCGACGATCGCCACCACCGGAATACCCAGCCGGCGTGCTTCCTTCACCGCGATGGCTTCCTTGTTGGAGTCGATCACGAACAGCACGTCGGGCAGGCCCGGCATGTCTTTAATCCCGGCCAGGTTGCTGTCCAGGTGCTTGCGCTCGCGCTCCAGCCGGATGACTTCCTTCTTGGGCCGCGCGGCATAACCGCCGTCGGTGGCCATCGACTCGATTTCCTTGAGCCGCTTGATCGACTT
>DOZZ01000197.1:5454-7901 GCA_003517725.1 Bryobacterales bacterium
ACGGCTTCCTGAGCTTGCCGCTTGGTACCGACAAAGAGAATGTTCTTGCCCTGGGCCGCCATTTCGCCGACGTAGCGCGCGGCGTCCTTGAACAGTTTGAGGGTCTTCTGCAGGTCGATGATGTAGATTCCGTTGCGTTCCCCGAAGATGTATTCCTTCATCTTGGGATTCCAGCGCTTGGTCTGGTGCCCGAAGTGTACGCCGGCTTCGAGCAATTCTTTCATTGTGATGGCGGGCAAAAAGCTCTCCTAATTTTCATTTCCAAGCTCGCGGCTCAATCCGAATTTCACGCGGCCCAAAGCGAGATTTGCGTGCGGGCGAGACGGCGAGGCCAATACAGCGGACAAAAGAAAGGGGCGCGAACTCGTCGCGCCCCGCCACCACAGCAAACTCGAATTACCGCTTCGAGAACTGGAAGCGCTTACGGGCACCCTTCTGACCGTACTTTTTGCGCTCGTGCTGGCGCGCATCGCGGGTCAGATAGCCCAGCTTCTTCAGCGCGGGCCGCAGCTCAATATTGAAGACACACAGAGCGCGCGAGATGCCCAGCCGTACCGCCTCGGACTGTCCGCGTACACCGCCGCCGTGGGCCAGAATCAGAAAATCGAACTTGTCGAGAGTCTCGGTGGCCAGCAGCGGCTGACGCACCGGATTACGCGCTGCTTCGGTCGGAAAATAATTATCGAACGCACGGCCGTTGACCGTGATCTCGCCCTTGCCGGGGCGCATGAATATGCGCGCCACGCTGGTCTTGCGCCGGCCGGTGCCGAGATACTGAATTTTGGTGGTTGCCACTTACCAGATACCTTTCTTGTTACGCCGCGGTCTTCTTCTCGACTTCGAGAGCGACCGGCTGCTGCGCCGAGTGCGGGTGCTTGTCGCCCGCATAAACATTCAACTTGCGGTACATCTGTTTGCCGAGCTTATTCTTGGGCAGCATGCCGAAGATCGCGTCTTCGACCATGCGCTGTGGACGGACCGCGCGCACTTTAGCGGCGCCCCGCTCGATCAAACCACCGGGATAGCCGGAGAAGCTGCGATAAATCTTCTGCTCTTCCTTTTTACCGGTCAGGACAATCTTCTGCGCGTTGACTACAATGACGTGATCGCCCGTGTCTAAAAACGGCGTATAGGAAGCCTTATGCTTGCCCATCAGCAGCTTGGCCGCAACTGTGGCGAGCTTGCCAAGGACGACGCCATCTGCGTCCAATACATGCCACTTACGCTCAATGGCGGGCTTCGATGGGAATTGAGTACTCATGAAAACACACTTCTCCGTGGATACAGCTGTACCTGTTTAGACTAGCGAAGCAGGCCGGGGTTGTCAAACCGGGCGGCAGTGCCTGAAGGGTGCGTTGATACGTGAAGGATCGGGATTGCCGCAGACTGGGACCACCTCCACCGCACCTTTCAGGCACTACCAACCGGGCAGCCCCGTTGTGGCGCCCCGCAGTCAGCAGTCCTACGCGCGTCCAAAGAATATTCTCCGCTCCTTTTCATCGACTTGCAATTTCCCACGGCTGCTTCGGCTCGCGTCGTTCGTTACCCTACATCCAGGAATCAGTGATGCGAATCTCTGCCACACCCCGGACGCTTAACCCGATCCGCTCCACGCATGTCAATACACCTTGGCTTCGACCGTCAAAATCAGCTGGGTTTCGGAACGACTCCTTGAACAAAACAAACGAAAAACTCGCGTTTTCTGCCCTAAAAATTGGGTTCGTTTGTAAGAGAGACACCTTTCTCCGGTGTATTCTACAAGAGCCAACGCGGCACCCCGTCTCAGCGGTCCTCCGTGGTCCCCCGCTGAAGCCCTCCGCCGGCTGAAAGCCTACACTACAGGGTATGGAGTTTTCGGCCGCCACGATGGAGTTTGAGTCGCTGCGGCGGCTGCTGGGGCGCTACATCGGCTCGCCGCCCGGAGCCGCTTTGCTGGCCGCCTGTCAGCCCCACGCCAACCGCGGCCTTCTGGAAGCCGACCTCGCGGAAACCGGCGAGGCCATGGAATACCTGCGCACCGCGTCGCGGCCTCAGGCGGCCGGCAGCGGCGCGGCCATCCGAATTCAGTTCAGCGGCATCGCGGACGTGACCCAGACGCTGCACAAGCTGCGCATCGAAGGCGCCACGCTTGAGGCGCGCGAGGTATTCGAACTCTTCGCCCTGCTCGACCGCGCGGCGGATGCGCGTTCGATCCTGAACGCCGCGGCCGAGCGCTTTCCACGCCTGGGCGAGAGGGCGCGTGGCATCGGCGACTTCCACGCGCTGCTGATTGAGTTCGAAGGCAAGATTCTGCCCGATGGCAGCGTGGCCGACAACGCCAGCGTGGCGCTGGCCCGGCTGCGCCGCGATATCGACCGTCAGAAGCGCGCGATCCAGGAGTCTCTCGAAAAGTTTCTGCGCGAGCACCGCGACGAGGGCATTCTGCAGGAAGAGATCGTCACCATCCG
>DOZZ01000070.1:0-468 GCA_003517725.1 Bryobacterales bacterium
CTAAATCCGGCTATGCAGCAGCCCGCTGCTTTCCGCGCCCAGCGCAATCAGCTTGTCTTCAAAGTCGGACTTCAATCTCGGCGATTTGAAGTTCCGCAAGTACCAGCGATAAGTCTCTTTCAGACCCTCATCGAATGGCGTGGGCGTCAACTTCAGCATGCGCTTCACCTTGCCGATAGCCTCGGTGATCGGCGGCACGTCAAGATAGTGGCCGAAATAGGCCGGGTCGCCCATGGGGTTCCCGCCGGATTCGATAATCCGCTCCCGCGGCACGCGCGCAATCTGCGGCTTTTTATTGCCCGCACGCGCCAGCGCCTGCACCAGCTCCAGCTGCGTGATAGGCCGTTCGTTCCCGATATTGAAGGCGTGGCCGATCACGTTGGTCTCGGTCAGCGCCTTGACGCAAGCCTCCACCAGATCCCGTATATAGACAAACTGCATCAGCCGCCCGCCATCGCCCGGCACGAT
>DOZZ01000070.1:693-6061 GCA_003517725.1 Bryobacterales bacterium
TCCGACATGGCCTTGTTGCGCACATAGGCGTCGGGATGGTCGTCGGGCGCCAGCGGATCGTCCTCGTAGTGGTTCAACCCGTCGCCATAAGCCGCCACGCTGGACATGAAAATGTAGCGCGAGATGCGGTCGCCGCAGGCCTGTACCGTGGCCTCCACATGCGCCGCCGTGGTCCCGCGCTCCCAGTCGTAGACATTGTCGAAGACGGCGTCGAAGCGCCGTCCGTCGAGCGCCTTGCGCAGCGCCGCGCCGTCGTTGCGGTCGGCCGCGAGGTTCTCCACCTTCTTGCCCAGCGTGTGCGTCTTGCGCCGGTGTAATACGGTCACCTGGTGACCCTGCTTCAGCAGGTCCGCCACCAGGCGTCGCCCGATGAACAGCGTGCCGCCGATCACCAGGACTTTCATTTGGGGCGTCGGTTTTACCCGATTAGTCGTAGTATTCAAGGCCGAGGTGTGTGATCAGATCCGCGCCGCGCATCCAGCGCAGCGTGTTCTTCAGTTTCATTAGTTGGATGAAGATATCATGCTCCGGGTACAATCCGGGAGCCGTCATCGGTGCTTTAAAGTAAAAAGACAGCCACTCCTGCACGCCGCGCATGCCGGAGCGTGCCGCCAGATCCATAAATAGCACCAGATCAAGCGCCAGCGGCGCCGCCAGAATCGAGTCGCGGCACAGAAAATCGATCTTGATCTGCATCGGATAACCCATCCAGCCGAAGATGTCGATATTGTCCCAGCCCTCTTTGGCGTCCCCGCGCGGCGGGTAATACTCGATGCGGACCTTGTGGTAGAACTCCTTGTACAACTCCGGATACAGGTCCGGCTGCAGAATCTGGTCGAGCGCCGACAGCTTCGACTCTTCCTTGCTCTTGAATGAGCCGGGGTCGTCCAGCACCTCGCCGTCGCGATTGCCCAGAATGTTGGTCGAGAACCATCCCGACAGCCCCAGCGAGCGCGCCTTCAGCCCCGGCGCAATCAGAGTCTTCATGAACGTCTGGCCGGTCTTGAAATCCTTGCCCGATACCGGCACGTGGTAGTGCCGCGCGGCTTCGAGCAGCGCCGGCATGTCGGTGGTCAGGTGCGGTGCGCCATTGGCATACGGCACGCCCGATTTGATCGCCGCGTAGGCATAAATCTGGCTCGGCGAAATCTCCGGATCGTTCTTCTGCAGCCCGCACTCGAAGTCTTTCAAGGTCGCGTGCACCGGCGCCGCCTTGTGGAACACCTCGGTCGACCCGCACCAGATCATCGCGAGCCGGTCCGCGCCGGACTTCTCTTTGAACGTCTTGATATCGTCCATGATGCGCACGGCCTGATCCATCTTGGAGCCGGCGGCCTTCACATTGGGCCCGTCGATGCGCTTCACATACTGCTTGTCGAAGTAAGCCGGCATCGGCTTAATGGCTTCGAGCGGCGCCTTCAACTGATCCAGCGTGGCGCGGTCCAGCACGGCCGCATGCACCGCCGCTTGGTAGCAGTTGTCGTCAAAAATGTCCCAGCAGCCGAAGGTCAAATCTTCGATCCCGGCTAGCGGCACGAAATCCTTGATCTTGGGGCTGTTGTTGTCGGTCCGTTTGCCGAGCCGGATCGTGCCCAGTTGCGTGACCGAGCCGACCGGCTGGGCCATGCCGCGTTTAATGGCTTCAATGCCGGCAATGAGCGTGGTAGTCACCGCTCCCATGCCGGGGATCAATACGCCTAGCTTACCTTCCGCGGGCGCAATCTTCGGGCTGTCTTTCGATTCCAACTTAAGTTTTCTCCTTTTGAAGCTGGGCACGACCGATGCCGAGGCGTGGGGCGTGACCTGATATGATATCAACTTCAATGCGAGAGCGCGCGGCCGGCATCTTCAGCGCGATCATCGTCGACGATGAACAGTTGGCCCGCGACGAACTGGCGTGGCTGCTCCGGGACTTCCCCGAAATCGACGTCGTCGCCACCGGCAACAACGGCCTGCAGGCGCTGGAGCTGATCGAAAAACTGGATCCCGACATCGTCTTCCTCGATGTCCAGATGCCGGGTCTCGACGGCATGGGCGTGGTGCGCCGCCTCCGCGAGAAACAGATCGCCATGCCCCACGTGGTGTTCGCCACGGCCTTCGACCAGTACGCCGTCGAGGCCTTTCGCCTCGAAGCCTTCGACTACATCCTGAAACCCTTCGACAAGCAGCGGCTAGCCGAAACCATCGAGCGTCTGCGCAAACTGATCGGCGACGAGCGCCAGGACGAGCCGCCCGAACCCGCGCCGCGCTCTACCGCCCAGCGCCCCAAGCTGCTGGTGCGCAAGGGCGACCGCAACCTCATCATCGACCCGCAGGAGCTGATCTACGCGACCATCGACAATGGCGTGATCACGCTGGTGGCCGCTGGCGTCGAGGGCCTGTCGAACTACAAGACGCTCGAAGAACTCCACGCCAACCTCGACCCCGACGTGTTCTGGCGCACGCACCGCTCGTTTCTGGTGAACATCAACCGCATCCGCGAAGTGGTGCCATGGTTCAAATCGAGCTACCAGATACGCGTCGACGACAAAAAGGGCACCGAAATCCCGGTCAGCCGGGTGCAGACCCGCCGGCTGCGCGAACTCCTCAAACTGTAAATCAGCGCGTCTACGCTCGCCCACGCAGGGTCGAAAAACCTCGCGTTCCCGAACAGACACAGGCCGCAAAAGGCGACGACCTGCGCCACAGAGCAGCGGAGCCGCAACCAAACCGGCAGCAGCTTACGAAATACGCTCACACCCGGGCAACGTTGCGGGAAATTGAGGCACTACCGGTTCGGCATGGACTTGGCGGCCGCAGGCAGCGCACGAAATTCTTTGAGCGCTGCAAACAAATCAAAGTCCAGTAGTACAAGGCTGAGCGCGCTCTAGAAATTTTCATGAGCTTTTGAGGAACACGGGTCGATCTTTACCGCAATCCAGCAGCAAGGGACCCGGGTCTGACTCCTTTTTCGCTGATCTTGCGAAAAAGGCTGTCAGCCCTATATCGCCGGAATCCGGTTCCTTTCTCGCCTTGGCCTGGGACCCAGGCGACCCATTCGCGTGTGCCGCAGGCCCTGGAAGAGACAGCCCACACACGACGATGGGCCGCGCCACGCCGTGCCGCAAACACGATGCCCGCCTCACAAAAGAAAAGCTCCGTGTGGCGCGGGCCATCGGGGTTCGTGGCCTGCGTCTGGCTTGGCCTAGGCAGCCCCGAACGGTTTTTCGTTACGCTTCCTCGACACCCAAACTGGACTGCGCCAGTAAGGCGCGGCCACCGCGTTTGCTACGCTGCTACTGGAATGTCGCTCGGAGACCTGACCAAACAATTCGCCGAACAGGCCATCAACAAACAAGTCAAGAGCGTCACTGATTCACTGCGCGGCACGCCCGAACCCGTCGACACCGGCCTGGGGGCAGTGCTGCTGGCCCAGATCCAGGCCTTGCAGAAATCGTTGAAAGAAGAGCAGGACCTCTTCGTCACCGTCCACATCGGCCAGGAAACCCTGCGCGTGGTCGAGATCTATGCGCCCTCGTGGCCAGTCTGGGTGCTGACAGCCATCAACAGTGAACGGCAGGTGGTTCGCGTCGTCGCGCCCGCGGCCACCTTGCAACTCATCTGCAAAGTCGTCAAACTCGCGCCCGATACCAAACCCACTCGCGTGAACTGCATCCCGCCCAAGCCGGCGGCTTAAACCGTTCCGGCCGCCAGTTGCCGCAGCACATACGGCAGAATGCCGTCGTTGCGGAAATATTCTGCCTCTTGCGGCGTGTCCACCCGCACCAGCCCATCGAACGACTTCGCCGTACCGTCCGTGGCCGTGGCCGTGACGGTTGCCTTGGAGCCCGACTGCAGCGCTGCCTCCACCCCCTGCACCGCGTACACTTCCTTGCCCGTCAGCTTCAAAGTCGCCGCGGAAAAATTGATCGGCGAAGAACGGCAGGAGGAGCCGCCCGAACCCGCGCCCCGCTCCAACGCCCAGCGCCCGAAACTGCTGGTGCGCAAGGGCGAGCGCAGCTTCATCATCGATCCGCAGGAGCTGATCTACGCCACCATCGACAACGGCGTGATCACGCTGGTGGCCGTTGGCGTCGAGGGCCTGTCGAACTACAAGACGCTCGAAGAACTCCACGCCAACCTCGACCCCGACGTGTTCTGGCGCACGCACCGCTCGTTTCTGGTGAACATCAACCGCATCCGCGAAGTGGTGCCCTGGTTCAAATCGAGCTATCAAATCCGCGTTGACGACAAAAAGGGCACGGAAATCCCGGTCAGCCGGGTCCAAACCCGAAGGCTCCGCGAACTCCTGAAGTTGTAACGCCCTCGGCGGGAGTGCCGTGTAGTGTAGCCTTTAGGCTGCCGTCGGCTTCAGCCGGCGTCCCGCTCAAACCGTTCCAGCCGCCAGTTGCCGCAGCACATAAGGCAGGATGCCATCATTCCGAAAATACTCAGCCTCCTGCGGAGTATCCACCCGCACCAAAACCTCAAACGACTTCGAAGCCCCATCCGCAGCCGTAGCCGTAACCGTAGCCTTAGCCCCGCTCTGCAGCGCCGCCTCCACGCCCCGCACCGCGTAAGTCTCCTTACCGGTCAGCTTCAAAGTAGCCGCTGAAACCCCAGGCAAAAATTGCATCGGCAGCACGCCCATGCCCACCAGATTGGTCCGGTGTATGCGCTCAAAACTTTCGGCGATCACCACTTTCACACCCAGCAGCTTGACGCCTTTCGCGGCCCAGTCTCGCGACGACCCGGAGCCGTATTCCTTGCCCGCGATGATCATCAGCGGCACTCCCTCGTTCTCGTACCGCACCGAAGCGTCGTAGATGTACATCACCTCGCCATCCGGCTGGTGCGTAGTCCAGCCGCCTTCCGTCCCCGGCGCCATCTGGTTCTTCAGCCGGATATTGGCCAAGGTGCCGCGCACCATCACCTCATGGTTGCCCCGCCGCGCGCCATATGAGTTGAAGTCCCCCGGCCGCACTCCCTGCTCGATCAGATACTTGCCTGCCGGTGTCTCGCGCGAAATCGACCCCGCCGGCGAAATGTGGTCGGTCGTGACGGAATCGCCCAGCAGCGCCAGCACCCGCATGCCGTAAAAATCGGCCACCATCTCCGACGGCGGCATTAGCTTATCGAAGTACGGCGGCTTCTTGATGTAGGTCGAATGCTCATCCCACTCATAAATCGTCCCGGTCGGAATGGCCAGCGTGTTCCAGTTTCCGTCGCCCTCGAACGCCTTCTCGTACGACGTCCGGAACATGCTCGCATCGATGTTCTGCCGCACCGCGCTCTGCACCTCTTCGCTGGTCGGCCAAATGTCGCGTAAAAAGACCGGCTTGCCATCGTTATCGTTCCCCAGCGCGTCCGTCCGGAAGTCGAAGTCCAC
>DOZZ01000033.1:0-9069 GCA_003517725.1 Bryobacterales bacterium
GGCAAATTAAGTTTCTGAGAAGCCGGCCTGCCGCTGTCAAAGCCATTAACCCCACGTTTCTGCGGCCCTGCGTTTGCCGAGTTCGCAGTTGCCTCGAGTCTTTGCGCTCATCTTCGAGGCAAAGGGGGCAAAGTGATACCCATCAACCATGGTTCGACTGAGCGTCATGTACCCTGCCACCGACGCGACAAGTCTGTTGTTCCTATAGAGCGGCGGCGTGTCTGTGGGCGCCGGCCGATGCCACCTTTTGCAATCACGGCCAGTCCCACAACATCCTGCGTTCCCCTCCAACAACTTGCACTCTTTCCCGGCTGGCCCCGCCCAGTCCATTCATTACTCTGTATCCAGGGGTCAGTTCTTCGTGCCCATGCTTTCGTATCTCGGCAACACCCGTGACAACCCGATCGGCTCGACATCCCATGGCGAGTCCGCTCCTCGAAGGCCGGTTCAACCTCTGTCGGTAAATTGGCTTTGTTCCGCCAAATTACACCGCTTTTCGTGCCCTTCGCGGGCAGCCGCTGAACAAAACAAAAGCAAAACCCATGTTTACTCGCTCCTCGTTTTGGCTTTGTTCCGCAAAACCGCCCTTACTCTGCGGGGTGTCAACAACTGGGAAACCGGATCGCGGGTTTTGCGTCGTCCGGAAGCGGCCTTGCTTATACTGGAACGTGCCGAAAGATTCGATTTCTTACCGCGACGCGGGCGTCGATATCGACGAGGCCAATCGTGCCGTGGACGATATTAAGAAGCTGGCGCGCGGCACCTTTACGCGCGGCGTGCTGACCGAGATTGGCTCGTTCGGGGCGTGCTTCGCCATGCCCCGGTTGAAGCGGCCCGTGCTGATCAGTTCGGTCGATGGCGTGGGCACCAAATTGAAGGTCGCCTTTCTGACCGGCCGGCATGACAGCATCGGCGAAGACCTGGTGAACCATTGCGTCAATGACATCGCGGTGCAGGGCGCGACGCCGCTGTTCTTCCTGGATTATCTGGCCGTCGGCAAGCTCGATGCCACCATTGCGCGCGATGTGATCGCGGGGATCGCGCGCGGGTGCAAGACCAACCAGTGCGCGCTGATAGGCGGCGAGACCGCGGAGATGCCGGGGCTCTACACGCCCGGTGAGTATGACCTGGCCGGCACCATCGTCGGCTGCGTCGAGAAGGACGAACTCGTCACCGGAAAGTCGATCGAAGAGGGCGATGTGCTGCTGGGGATGGCATCCACCGGGCTGCACACCAACGGCTATTCGCTGGCGCGCAAACTGCTGTTCGAGATCGCGGGATACACGGTCGACAGCATGGTGGAGGAGCTGGCGCTGCCACTGGGGCAGGCGCTGCTGCAGGTGCACCGCAGCTATCTGCGTGCGATCCAGATTCTGCATAAGGCCAAGCTGCTGCGGGGCGCCGCGCACATCACCGGTGGCGGCATCACCGATAATCTGCCGCGCATTTTGCCGAAGGGCCTGGCGGCTTCGATCGACACATCGGCCTGGCGCGTGCCGCCGCTGTTTCGCATCCTGCAGCGCATTGGCAATGTGCCGGAGGACGACTGGCGCCGCACGTTCAACCTGGGCATTGGCATGATTCTGGTGGTGCCGGAGGTGGAGGCGTCGCGCGCCGAAAAACTGCTGCTGCAGAGGGGTAATGAGAAGAGCGTCCGGCTGGGCGCGGTGGTGCGCCAGAAGCGCGGGCAGGAACGCGTGCTCTACCGATGAAGCGGCTGGGCATTCTGCTGTCGGGGCGCGGCTCCAACTTCGAAGCTATCGCCGATCAGGTGACCGGCGGCGGAATCGAGGCCGAGATCGCGGTCGTAATTGCTAATCGGCCCAGTGCTCAGGGGCTCGAGACGGCGCGGCAGCGTGGCTTGAACGCAGTGCTGCTGCCGTCGCTCGGCATGGAGCGCGTCGCGTATGATCACCGGCTGATCGACGAGCTCAACAGGAATTCTGTCGACCTGGTGTGCCTGGCGGGCTTCACGCGCCTGTTGAGCGCGGATTTCGTGCGGGCCTTCCCGCAGCGCGTGCTCAATATTCATCCTTCGCTGCTGCCCGCGTTTCCGGGGTTGGACGCCCAACGCCAGGCGCTCGAACACGGCGTGAAATTCAGCGGGTGCACCGTGCACTTTGTGGATGAGATGCTGGACGCCGGCCCGATCGTCGAGCAGGCCGTGGTTCCGGTGCTCGACGGCGACACGGTGGAAACACTGTCAGCGCGGATTCTGGCCCAAGAGCACCGCATCTATAGCGATGCTCTGCGGCTGGTGCTCTCGGGCGCTTATCGAATCGAGGGACGGAGAGTGGTGCGCACCGCCGGCTGACTTACCAGACGCGGCAGGCGTTCTTGCTGATCATGTTGTCGCCGGCCTGGCAGCCAAAGGCCTGCTGGAATTCGGGCATGTTCACCAATACGCCATTAGCCCGGAAATGTCCGGCGGAGTGCGGGTCCGTGTAGGCCGCGAGACGCGCGGATTCATCGGTGCGATTCTCGCACCAGACCTGACCCCACGCGATAAAGAAGCGCTGCTCGGGCGTGAAGCCGCCAAGCTTCGCCTTCGATACTTCGCCTTTTTCGAGCGCGTCCTCGAGCGCCATGTAGGCCAGGCGCAGGCCGCCGTTGTCGGCCGCGTTTTCACCTAGGGTCAATTTGCCGTTCTGCTTCACGCCGGCGACGGCCACGAAGTTGCCGTACTCCTCCGCGACGCAGTCGGTGCGCTCGACGAATTTCTTGCGGTCTTCCGCGGTCCACCAGTTGCGCAGGTTGCCCTGGCCATCGTACTGGCTGCCCTGGTCATCGAAGCCGTGCGTCAGTTCGTGCCCCACCACCGCGCCGATGGCCCCGTAGTTGGCCGCCTCGTCGCCGCCTTTGTAGTAGAACGGCGGCTGCAGTATGCCGGCCGGAAAGTTGATGTTGTTCTGCGGCGGATTGTAGTAAGCGTTGACGGTGGGCGGCGTCATGCCCCATTCCATCTTGTCGACGGGCTTGCCGATCTTGTTCAGAGTGCGGCGGTGCTCGAACTCGGCCGAGCGCATTTCATTGCCGATAGCGTCGCCGCGGACCACCTGGAAATTCTCATAGTCCCGCCACTTCTCGGGAAAGCCGATCTTGTTGGCCACGGTCTTCAGTTTTTCGAGCGCCGCTTTCTTGGTCGCGTCGCTCATCCAGGCCAGCGAGTCGATGTCCTTGGCCATCTGGGTCTCGATCTCGGTCACCATCTTGAGGGTGCGGGCTTTGCCTTCCTGTCCAAACGTCTGTTCCACGTAGACCTGGCCCAGGGCTTCGCCGAGGGCACGATCGGTGGCCTGCACGCAGCGTTTCCAGCGCGCCTGCTGCTCCTTCGCGCCGGTGAGGGTGTGGCCGAAGAAGTTGAAGTTCTCCTCGTCGAAGCGCGCGGGCATCATCGGCGCCGCGTCGTGCAGCACGTGCCATGTCAGATAGGTCCGCAGGTCCGCAAGGCTGTCGGTGGTAAGCGTGGTCTCGAGGCTTTTCAAGAAATCAGGCATGCCGATGTTGAGGCTCGGCACCGATACGTGGACGTCGGCCAGGTAAATGGGCCAGTCAAAGTCCGGTGTGTACGTGGTTAGGGAGGCCGTTGGCAGTTTGTGATAACGCTTGTAGGGATCGCGCAACGCCAGGCGGGTGAGCGAAGCTTTGGCCAAATCGGTTTCGATGCGCAGGACAGTGGCCGCATCGTTTTTGGCCTGCGCCGGAGAGTGACCCAGCAGTTCGAACATGCGGCGCAAGTGAGCCTCGTACTTTTCGCGCGTCTCGACGGACTTCGGATCGGTCCTGGTGTAGTAATCGCGATCCGGCAAGGAGAGGCCGCCCTGGCCCACACTGGCGATCACCTGCGTGGCGTCCTTGGCATCCTGCTCGGCGCTAAAGCGGAACAGCGCCGGCACGCCCTGCATGTGCAACTCCGCCACCAGTCCCGCCAGCTGTTTCTTGTCGGTGAGTTTGGCGATGAGGTCGAGATCGGGCTGGATGGCGCCCAGGCCTTTAGCTTCGATGGCCTTGGTATCCATGCAAGCGGCGTAAAACTCACCCACCTTTTTCTCGTTGGGCGTGTGTTGGTTAGCGGGATTGGCCAGCTTCTCGGCGATCTGGCGGAGCACGACGCGATTTTGCTCGTAAAGTTGGTTGAAACGCGACCAGCGCGACTGATCGGCGGGTATGGGATTGCTCTTACGCCAGTTGCCGCAGGCGTATTGATAGAAATCGTCGCACGGCTTCACGGAAGCGTCCATAGCCTTCACGTCAATGCCGGTCTGCGCGAAAAGGGTGGGCGTGGCCAGTAGTAATAGAAGATAAAACCGCATGGCCTGAGTGTAGCGAAGCTTCAAAGCCGCGGGGGCATGGTGATGACGACGGCTCGGGCGACGCTGACGGCCTGAGGGGTGCCGTTGTATGATGAGGACTGGCAACCTCGCCCCGGCACGGCGCTATCGTCTAACGGTTAGGACGGAGCCCTCTCAAGGCTTAAATACGGGTTCGATTCCCGTTAGCGCTACCACATAACCAGTTGGACCGCCTCGAAAAGCTTGGAGCATGGCTGGCCGTCAATGGCGAGGGATTTTTCAACAGCCGGCCGTGGGTCAGTCCGGGCGGCAAACCGAAGACGGAACGGATATCCGGTTCACGCGGAAAGCGGACAGCGCGTACGCGTTCGTTCTCGAGGCACGGACTTACTGGTTCGCTCGCAAGCCGAACTGCCCATGCAGTTCGGTATCAAATTCACGCCCACGCCCCGGCAGGTGGTGCGCGGCTGAGGCGCGGGATCCGCGGAACGAATGATAAGCTATAGCCGGTTCGGAGCGTTATGGATTGCGTGAAGCAGATCTCTTCCAAGGACATCGACAAAGAGCTTGTTCCCGAGCGGTGATCCGGCGCACTGTGAGAAGAATCGGGCCGGCAATCCTCATGTTTTCCGGGCTGCTTTGCGGCGCAGACCCTACCGGCGCGGTTTACGTAGGCTCCAAGGTTTGCTCCGGGTGTCATGTGCGGATCTACGAGGATTATGTCGGGACCGCGATGGGGCGCTCGGTGGTTGCGGCTTCGCAAACACGGGAACTGGTTCCGGTATCCGGGTCCATAGCGGTGCAGAGCGGGGAATTTCACTTTGAGGTCGCCAGACGCGGCGACGAACTTTATGAAGATGAATTTCAAACCGACGCGTCCGGCGGTTTGATATTCAAGAGATCTTTCAAGCTGGAATACGCGATTGGGTCCGGAACCAATGGCATCACCTATGCGATCCGAAAAGGCAGTTATCTTTTCGAAGCGCCGCTTTCGTATTATCAGCGCGCGCGTTCGTGGCGCCTTTCGCCGGGGTACGAGAACACGAACGCGGGGTTTAGCCGTCCAATGGCCGCAGGATGTGTTGTGTGCCATAGCGGGCGGTCAAGGGCTATTGGCGGTCGAGACGGTGTGTATGGCGATCCGCCGTTTTCCGAAATGGCTATCGGATGCGAGAACTGCCATGGCCCGGGATCGGTGCACGTCCAACAGCCAAGCAAATCAAACATCGTGAATCCAGCGAAGCTGTCCGCTGCGCGCGCGGAGGAAATCTGCATGAGGTGTCATCAGGCCGGTGATACCCGCGTTTATCAGTCAGGCAAGAGCGACGCGGATTTCCGCCCCGGAAAGCCACTCAGTGATGTGGTTGACATATTTAAAATACCGCTGGACCCCACGACGGCCGCGCCGGCCGATCTACTGGAGCATCATTTTTCGATGCAACTCAGCAAGTGCTTTACAGGCAGCGCTGGCCGCCTCCGCTGCCTCAGTTGTCACGATCCTCACGCGATGCCGTCCAAAAAAGATGCCGCGGCATACTTCGAAAAAAAGTGCGCGGCGTGCCACACCGTCAATAGTTGCAAGCTGCCCATTGCACAGCGAGCGCAGAGTGGTCAGGGTTGCATCGAGTGCCACATGCCGAAGCGCGACATCGGTTTCATCTCGCACTCCGCGCTGACCAATCACCGGATTATCGCCCGTCCTGATGAGCCCCTGCCGGCCGTTGCGTTTAACCAGACCACTCCGGATCTTACCGACCTCATTTTTCTCAATCGCTCCAGCGCCGGGCCTCTTTCGCCTCTGGTGCTGTGGCAGGCCTACGGAGACTTGGCGGAACGCTCGCCACGGTACCAGGCGCGGTATCTGCAACTGCTCGACATCGTCGCCGCGCAATCGCCCGGCAATCCGCTAGTACAAGCAGCTCTAGGACGGAAGGCTCTCCGCCAGGGCGGCCCCGAAGCGAACCGGCGCACGGTCGAACATCTAACGAAGGCGCTGCAACTGGGATTCACGGCTCCCACGGCGTTCGAAGATCTGGCGGATGCCCTTGCGGCAATCGGCAAGGTGGATGAGGCGATCGATACATTGAAGCGAGGGATCGAGTTGTCCCCTTACGCGCCTCGACTTCACAAGAGCCTTGTTTTGCAGTACATCAATGCAAAACAGTATGCGCTTGCCAAAGCTGAAATGCGGCATTACCTTGAGCTTGTTCCCGAAGACGCTTTTGTTCGCGATCTTCTGCGAAAAGCAGGCGGCTAGCAGCGGCAGTTACGGATTCACCGTGTTTTTTCCTATGATCTGCAACGCACGTTCGATGTCAGGATCACCGGGCTTCGCTTGCAAAGCCATCCGGAGGTGCTTGTCTCCGTTGGCAATATCGCCGGCTTGGCAGAAGATCAAACCCAGATTCTTCTCCAGATCGGCGCGCACAACGCAATCGCCGCACAATTGCAACGCCTCCTGAATTTTCGTAACAGCCCCCTGCCAGTTTTTGGCTTGAGCCATGGCGAGAGCGTTGTTGCCGATCGTGTTCACCTGCTCGACGACGCGCTTTTGAGTTTGCAGCCCGTCAAAACGCGTCTGGTATTCGCGAGCCTTCGCCGGATCGGACTTCGCAGTTTCCCGCAGCAGGCCGTAGAGCGCTTCCGAAGAGTTCGGGTTGATCTCCAATACTTTCTGGTACGCCGCTGCTGACTCCGGCAGCTTGTGCATGGCTTGCAAAGTTTGGCCCAGCAGAAGATAGGCCTCGGCATTTGACGGCTCCAGTTGGACCACTCTCCGGAGCAATTCCACCGAGCGCTCCGGGTTTTCCAACTGACGTTCGGTCAGCGCCAAAAGATAGAGCCCATGAGCAAGATTGGGGTCCAGCCGGACGGCCGTCTCCAATTCGGGTTTGGCCGATTCGTAGCGGTGCAGGTCACGCAGCACGCGGCCCTTGTTGTAGTGAGTGGCGGCCGAGCTGGGGGCCAGACGCACGGCCTCCGTAAAGGCGGCCAGCGCCTGATCCGGCTGGTTCAAATCGGCCAGAGCAATGCCCAGATTCATCCGCGCTTCGGGCGAGCGAGGGTCTTCCGCCACCACTGCACGGAACGTGTCAATACTCTCGGGACGTTTGAGTTTTGCCTGTGTCATGCCTAAACCGGTGAGCGCGCGGACGTTTTTGGGGTCGAGCTGGGTGGCGCGCAGAAGTTCGTGTTCGGCTTCCCGCAGGCGCCCCTGCTCGGCCAGAATCAGGCCCAGGTTGACATAGGCTTGCACATAGTCCGGACGATTTTCGGCCGCCAGGCGAAAGAACTTTTCGGCGTCTCGCGCATTGCCGGCGCGCCCGAGAAGGACACCGAGGTTGCTTTGTGCTTCGGCAAATTGCGGATCGAGCGCAATCGCCGCGCGGAACTCCTTCTCGGCCAGCGGCAGGTTGCCGGAACCCAGATCAAGCAGTCCGGCCATGTTGTGAGCCGCCGCAAATCCGGGGTCGATACGGATCGCATTCTGGAGCGCTTCCATTTCGGCCGCCTGGTCTCCGAGGGAGTCAAGCGCCACGGCCAAGTTGTAGTATGTCTTGGCATTGCTGGAATCCACCTGCAGCGCTTCGCGGTAAAGTTTTACCGCCGCGTTGGCGTCGCCTTTTCGCAATAAGTCACTGGCATTATTGGCGGAGGTGGAGGCCAGGTTTTCGTCCCGGCTTTTCGCCTTTAGAACCTCAAATTCCTGCAATTCCTTACGCGCCAGTTCCGGCTGATTGAGGGCCCGCAGAACGCCGGACAATTGATACCGTACCTCGGTGGAATCCGGATTTAACTGTTTCGCGCGTTCCAGGTGCGCGCGCGCGTCCTGATACTTGCCCAGCCGTGCCTCCACGAAACCCAGGTTGTACTGCACGTCGTAGTGATCCGGTTGCAACGCCGCGGCGCGCAGCAAGTCGGCTTCGGCCTCCTCGTGATGTCCAAACCCGCGCGCCACTACGCCCGCAATGTAAAGCCCTTCGAAATCGTCGGGGCGCCGCTTGCGAAAATCCTCTACCAGCGGAGCCGCGTCCCCATATTGCCCCAGGATAAACAGGGCCTTGGCCGCCGCCAGCCGGGCATCGTCATTGCCGGGGTCAAGGGCCACGGTAGTCCGGTATTCGTCGGCAGCCTCCCGATAGCGCTTGTCTTGCGTGTAGATGGTGCCCAAATTGAAGTGAGCCTGAGCGTCTTTCGGATTGGCCTCAATTAGCTTCCGCAGCACGCCGGCCGCTTGGTCGTTCATGCCGCTGCCGGCATACGCGACGGCCAGCAGGATTTGGTGGTCGCGGTCTTTGGGTTCCAGGGCCACCGCCTGATTCAGCATGGACACTGCGGCGGAAAAGCGCTTTTGAGCCACGAGCGACTGCGCCATTTTATGGAGGATGGCTGCCGATCGAGGATCTAGTTTGTGCGCCGCCGCAAGCTGTTCATCCGCCGCCTGGAAATCGCCTGCATCGAGCAGCGCGGAGCCCAGAGCGTGCCGCGCCCGGGCCGAAGCGGGATCGAGTACCACGGACTTGCGCAGTTCTTCAGCAGCGCGCGCCGGCGCCTCGCTCTGGAGCAGAGCGATCCCAAGATTGTAGTGCTGGTCGGCCGAACGCGGGGCCAGACGCACCGCTTCCGCAAACGCCCACACGGCGCAGCGCATCTGCTTGCCGCGCGCGAAATAGGCGCCTAGAGCGCCGAATGCGTCGGCCGAATGGCGGGCGGCAACTGCCTGCTCGAGTTGAATCGGGCCGGAACACGCCGGCGGCCTTTGCGCCAACAGCGTTGA
>DOZZ01000033.1:9179-10685 GCA_003517725.1 Bryobacterales bacterium
GGTTGCGGGAGGCAGGCGCAAGTGCTTCGATCTGGCGTGGATTTAAAAGATAATCTTCGCGCCTAGTTGGAGCTGCCGGGGGCCGTTAGCCGTGCCAAGAATTTTGCCGAAATTGGCCTTGTCGGCCAAATCGTTGCGGGGCTGCCCCAAAATTGCGGTATTCAGCACGTTGAAGGCTTCGGCGCGAAATTCGAATCGTCTGGTTTCAAGGAACGGGAACTGGCGGAATACCGACAGATCCACGTTCCACACCGGTGTGGTTCGCAGACGATCCCGGCCTAAGTTGCCAAAAGTATACTGATCGGGAATGGCGAACGCTGCCCGATTCAAACCGTTCTCGCGGCTTAACGTGAAGTCATTCACGTTTCCCACCAGATTGGCTCGCTCGTATTGGTTCCACCCGACATTGCCGGTGTTGGCCACATCGCCACTGACATAAACGTTATAGGGCAATCCGGATCGCGCCGTGAGAATACTGTTGACCTGCCAATTGCCTAGCGCGTAGTCGAGGATTCCGCTGTGAGTGTTGAACGCCTTGCCTTTACCGATCGGAACTTCGTACAGCCCGTTCACCGAAAGCACGTGCGTGAGATCGAAGCCGGAAGGCCCGCGATCGCGATTTATATGATAAGGATCGGTAACCGATTGCCCTTCTACTCCATACCAGCCAGAAGAGCCGATATCAATCGACTTGGAGTAGGTGTAGGCAACCTGATACGCAAACCCGCTCGAGAAGCGCCGATCCAATTGGAACTGGAACGCCTCGTAACTTCCTTTACCGATACTCCGATCATAGAAGGTGGGTCCGATATAGGGATAAAGCGCCCGCTGCCGCGGGTCGCCGGGTCCCGGCGTCTGCGCGACATTGTAGTAACCGCCCACATCCAGACGACGGGATCCCGATCCCACATAGTTCGCCGAGATCACCGTGGCCTCGCTAAACTGATGCTGCAGGCCGACATTCCATTGCATCGAGTACGGGTTCTTGGCATACGGGTCCATGAACCACTGCACCTGTTCGAACGGCGTGGGAGCCGGGAAGAAGCCCGCACCGCCCGTGCGGAACGGATCGAGGCCGGAAGTGTTTGGAGTCGGCTGCCCGGGAATAGGCTTATTCAAATTATTGGAGAGAAGTTGTCCAATGTCCGGCCAGGCTCCCTCATAATTCTGGGCGCTTTGCGTGACAGCGGCCCAGTTGTCATAAAAAATTCCGAATGACGAACGGAGGGCCGTGCGATCGCCGAGCCGATACGCAAGACCGATTCGCGGTCCCCAATTGGTGGTGGTGTCATGATAAATCTGACCGCGCGGGTCAACCACTACGTGATTGGGCAGCGTGCCATCGCCAGGAATGCACGGCGCGAATCCCCGGTCTTTGCAGGCGGGAGGCAGCTTCTGCAAAACATAGGTGCCGTTATTGAAGTTGATGGATCCGGTTTCGATACCGCCCTGCTTGCCTACGGTATTCTCAAGTCCGTAGGGGGGGAGGAACGTGCGGTCGTAGCG
>DOZZ01000033.1:10761-12783 GCA_003517725.1 Bryobacterales bacterium
ACCAACTCATGACTCCGCCAGGGCGCGTTGTTTCATGAACGTTTCGGCGTCCGGCATTGTCCGGCACATTCAGCAAGAAGGAAGCCAGCGCACTCCCCGGTTCCTTCGAATTGGACGGGTTTCCTGTTTGTTGACCGGCGAAGTTGACATTGACTGACTTCAGGAAGGCTTCAAACCCGGTGCTGCTGTATTCACCACCGAATCTCAGGGTGTGCCTTCCCCAGATTTTAGTCACGTTGCCGCGAAACTGATGAATATCGGAGACCCTCGGGTTAAGCCCTCCAGATTCACCGCCACCGAAAAAGCTAGCAACGTTCACTTGGGGAATGAGGGAGGAGCCGTCCGCGAAATCTCCAGCGAAGGTGCTGGCGAACCCTAACGAAGGCCCGAATCCAGCGGGAAGACCGATAAATTTGCTGTTGCTATTATCCTGCAGCGTTGTACGCCCGTATTGTCCCTGTAGGATCAGGGTGGGGCTGAACGTATGGACGTAGCTTCCCCCGTAGTTCGTGGCCGGGTTGGATTTCGTGCTACTGATGCTGGGGCGCCCGCCCGAAGAGGTGGTGTCATTCTGGAGCGTGCTATAGCGGAACCAGGCAAAATCTTTTTGTCCGATAGTCTGGTCTACGCGAGCCGTCCACTCGGTCTGATTTTGACGTAGCGGCGTCGGGTCAATGGCGTTGTTGTCGCCGTTCAGTTTAGGTCCCGCCTTGGGCAGGGTCGCCCGCGCAAACGCCAGCATCTGCGGATTGATCAGACTCGCCGGAATCCGGTTGTTGGGAAACGGATCGCGAATGAAGCTGCCGGGGTGGGCCGGATCTTCGCGCGTGGTGAACGGGTTGTAGATCTGCGTCGGAATGTCGCTGAGGTCGCCGGCGTAATTGGCTTCGGTAGGCACCTGGAAAAACCCATTTGCGGCCCGGGTGTACAGGAACTGCTGGAAAGCGCCGTAGAAAAACGTCTTGTTTCGGCCATTGTAGAGTTTGGGGATCAGCACCGGTCCGCCGACCGAAGCGCCGAACTGGTTCTGCTTGAACGGGGTCACGGCTTTCTGAAACGTGTTGCGCGCGTCGAAGGCGTCGTTGCGGACGTACTCCCACAATGTGCCATGCAGCGAGTTGGTGCCCGATTTGGTGACCACGTTAATGATGCCGCCAAGAGCGGAGCCGAATTCAGCTTCGTCATTGTGCGAGTTGACCTTGAACTCCTGGATCGCGTCAATAATCGGCGGGACGGCGTACGTGCTGATCGTCGCGCCCTGATTGTTGAGGCCGTCCGTCATGAAAAAGTTGCTGCGATTGGTCTGGCCGTTGATCGCCGGAAAGACGAAATTGCTGCCCTGCGTCACAGGCACGCCAAAGCCTCCGCCCGCGTTTTGGGAGACGCTCACCGGCGCCACCCCCGGAGTTAAAGCTAGAAGCTGCGTAAAGTTCCGGCCGTTCAGCGGAAGGTCGACGACCTGCTTCTCGGCGACCACGGTGCCCAGTTCCGACGTCTGGCTTTCAATGGCCATAGCCTGCGCTTCGATGGCGACGGTTTGAGCCAAGGTGCCAACCTCAAGAGCAATGTCGATGGTGGAGGCCTGGTTCACCGCCAGCGTGAATTCGGCTACTGTCGCCGTCCGGAATCCGGTGATTGACGTTTCCAGAGTGTAGCGGCCGGGAGGGATGTTGAGGAACGAATAGCTCCCGGACGCGTTGGTTTCGGCGGTCCGTTCGACGGTGGTATCGACATTTTTCAAAACCACCTTGGCTTTGGGCAGCACTCCGCCGCCGGAGTCCCGTACCAGTCCGGTTACTGACGCTGATGAAAGCTGGCCGTAAACGGCTGTGGCGGACAGAGCCAGCAAGGAACAGAAAACGATCACGGCTCGCGTGGCCGCTGATGATAGGTTCATAACCGCATTCCTCTTTCCAGGTCTGGCGCTAACGTTAGCGCTAACTTTTTTGAGATGCTACATCAACTTTTAACGTATGTCAAGGTCCAACGGACCTGATGGTCCAACGGACCTGATTGTCCAAC
>DOZZ01000077.1:0-347 GCA_003517725.1 Bryobacterales bacterium
GGCGTTCCGGAAGCCTGGACCAACACCACGTACTGGATCGAATTCGACCCGGCCGTGAAGGGCCGCGTCTGGGGCGCCATGAGTTATACGCACGATCTGCCGCGCCCGAAGATGTGGCGCAGCACGCCCGTCGCGAAATTTCGCGGCGGTGTCTGCGTCAGCGATGACGGTGGCCGCAACTGGAGGCCATCGAACAGCGGCATGCCTGAAACCGCGCCGACCCACATTCTGCTGGATCCCACATCGCCGGTGAACGCGCGTGTTCTGTACGTGGCGGCCGTGGGGAAAGGAGTCTACAAATCCATCGACGGGGGCAAGAACTGGGAGTTGAAAAACAACGGCATCGC
>DOZZ01000077.1:458-2616 GCA_003517725.1 Bryobacterales bacterium
ACGTGGCGCAATGTTCTCGATCGCGATCAGCATGTCTACGATGTCACGGCGGACCCTCGTGACCGGAATGTGCTTTACGCCTGCGGCTTCGAATCATCGGCGTGGCGTTCCGCCGATCGCGGGGAACACTGGACCCGGATTCCAGGTTTCAACTTCAAATGGGGGCATCGCGTAATTCCGGACCCCTCCGATTCGCGCATGGTCTACATCACGACGTTCGGCGGCAGCGTGTGGCACGGGCGTTGGGACGGGCAAGACGCTCCGGTGGATATCACAACGCCAGCGTTGGAACCGGGCTACCGACAATGACGCGCCGCGAGCTGCTTCTAGCGGCGGCTGGCGCCAGGATATTGCGCGCGCAACTTCCGGCCAGCGTCGATTATCACGACTATCCACGGTGTCTGCCCGATTACCTGCGCGCGCTAGAGAGTCTGGCCTATGCACGGCGGAATCGCTCGATCGCGGCGGCGGCCACGCCCGACGCGGTTCGCAACCGGCAGCGCTGGGCCCGGGAAAGTTTTTGGAAGGTGGCAGGCCCGGCGCCCGCGCGCACACCGCTCAATATCCGCACCACGGGCTCGTTCCAGCGCCGTACATATCGAGTCGAAAAAATGCTTTATGAAAGCCGCCCCGGCGTGCTGATTGCCGCGAATCTTTACGTGCCGCAAGGGTCTGGCTTATTCCCTGGTGTTCTGTTCCAGATGGGACACACTCCGGACGGCAAAGCGGCCGATAGCTACCAGCGCTGCTGCCAGGGGCTGGCGCAACTAGGGTACGTGGTGCTGGCGTTGGACCCGATGGGGCAGGGCGAACGCACCAACTATCCCGGCGCAAATGGAATGACGCGCCTGGCGAGCACGGACGACGAGCATACGTTTCCCGGGCAGCAGATGCTGCTGCTGGGCGAGACGGCGACGAACTGGCAGGCGTGGGACGCCATGCGCAGCCTCGACGTTCTCGCCGCGCATCCAAAAGTGGACCCACAACGGCTGGCTTCCACCGGGCAATCGGGCGGCGGCACGTTGACGATGATGCTGGGGTGCGTGGACGATCGGCTGGCGGCGGCGGCCGTCTCGTCGGGCAACACGGAAAACTTCGCGTGCCAAAACTTTCACCCGCCCGGCTCGACCGACGATGCCGAACAGGACCTGATTGGCTCGGGCGCGTTGGGTTTCGACCGCTGGGATTTGCTCTGGCCGCTGGCGCCCAAGCCGCTGCTTGTGATCACCAGCGCGAAGGATTTCTTCGGGACGTACTCGCCCAGTTACGAGCAGAGCAACCGCGAAGAATTTGCGAAGCTGCACGCGGCTTACAAGACACTGGGGCATGCCGACGCGATACAGCACGTGGAATCGCCGTTGCCGCATGGGCTCTCTTACGCGCAGCGGGTCGCCATTTACAGCTTTTTCGAGAAGCATCTGAAACACAGCGATCGAACGATAACCGAAGAGCCCACGGTGGCACCAGAGCCCGGTGCCCTGCTGTTCGCCGCGCCTGGGGGCAATGTGCGGAATGCGGGCGGCAAGACGCCGCACGAACTGATGCAAACACTGCTCCCGGCGCACGGTACCGGCGCCATTGATCTTGCGCGGTTGCTGGGCATTGCACCGGTCCAGGCCAGGGCGAAGGTGTTGGCTACGGTTCCTTCCGCGGGATGTGACGTAAGCGCCATGGAAGTGCAGTCGGCGCCGCAGGTGTGGCTGCCGGTGTGGGTCTTTCGGAAAAAGAATGCTGCGGGGCGCAAGCTGCTTCTATTGAACGCAGGGGGACGCAATCACGATTGGCGTGAGGGTGGCCTATGCCACAAGCTGGCAGCCGAGGGCATCACCGTGTATGCCGCGGATCTGCGCGGCACCGGAGATCTGCAGCCCGAGTTCAGCCCCGGCGCGCCGGCTTACACCAGGGAACACCAGCGGTCCAGCGAGTACGCCTGGGCTTCGCTGATTCTGGGGCACAGCCTGCTGGCCCAGCGTGTGGAGGACATTCTGGCTCTGGCCTCGGCAATTGGCGCGATGGGCGTCGCCGCGAGTGGAGAACTTACAGTGCCCGCTCTGTGCGCGGCCGCCGTGGAACGCCGCATCGAGCGCATTTATCTGGCAGGACATCTGCATAGCTGGCGTGCCGTCGTCGAGGCAGAAAATTATTCATGCCCGCTTTC
>DOZZ01000077.1:2855-3061 GCA_003517725.1 Bryobacterales bacterium
GTTGTGGACGGAGCGGGGCGGCCCATGCCTGTGGCGGACGCGCGCCGCGGGTATTCCGGCCGGCACATCGAGATTCAAGAGGACCCCGCATGGGATTTCCCGGCACTGTCCGGATTCCGCGCCTAATACAGACACACTTCGGCCGCGGCTCGCTGGCCGAAGCGTTGAAGCATGCTCTTCAGGGCGTGGATGTCCTGAGAACTGCT
>DOZZ01000250.1:0-2894 GCA_003517725.1 Bryobacterales bacterium
ACGCCTATCCCGCGCACCCTTTCGATGACCATGTATGGGGACCTGGATGTGTCGGTGATCGATGAGTTGCCGCCGGGGCGGCAGCCTATCCGCACGCGGCACGTTGACAGCGATTTGATTGAGCGCGTCTGGAGCTTCGTGAAGCGCGAAGCGGATGCCGGACGTCAGGCTTATGTCGTGTATCCGGTGGTGGAGGAGAGCGAAACGCAGGCGATGAAGGCCGCGACGCAGATGCACGCGCACCTGTCGCGGCAGGTGTTTCCGGATCTGCGCATCGGCCTGTTGCACGGCCGCTTGCCCGCATCCGAGAAAGAGGCCGTAATGGCCGGCTTCAAGGCCGGCCGCACGCAGGTGCTGGTCTCGACCACCGTGATTGAGGTTGGCGTCGATGTTCCGAATGCCACCGTAATGGTGATTGAACAGGCCGAGCGCTTTGGACTGGCGCAACTGCACCAGCTGCGCGGACGCGTTGGCCGTGGCGCGGACCAGAGCACGTGCATTCTGGTGACCGAGAAGATGACCGATGCGGCGCGCGAGCGCATCCGCACGCTGGTGGATTCCAACGATGGCTTCTTCATCGCCGAGATGGATTTGAAGCTGCGCGGTCCCGGAGAATTCTTCGGCACCAAACAGTCGGGCATGCCGGCTTTGCGCATCGCCAATATTCTGCGCGACACGGAAATTCTGGTGGCCGCGCGCCGCGACGCCATCGCGCTGGTGGCGCATCCGCAGACTCAGGAGGAACTGCAACGCGTGACGGCCTATGTGCGTAACCAGTGGCAGCAGCGCTATGGACTGATATTGGTCGGGTAACGGAAATTCGCCAGAGAAGCCATTATGAGCGACAATGATTACGAAAAGGTCGAAGGAGGAGACGTGCGTCTCCCCCAGCCTCGAAGGAGTTTACATCAATGAAAATGAAGACGACAGGCAACTAAGTCCTCCTCGTTCATCGCTAAAAACAAAAGGTGAACAGATTTCATTTATTGGACGTTTCCCGCGAAAACCTAACGGCTCGATTCAGCGGCCTCAGTGCGTCATGGCGTAGACCACATAATTCACGCCGAGACGAATTCCTAACGCGGAAAATTTCTCTGGATACGCGGCCTCGTCGGCCCATTCCCAGGAGTCGCCGATGTCGGAGTTGAACGAGATTGCCACCATCACGCGGCGCTTGTCGTCATAGATGCCGCGCCAATGGGGCACGCGTCCTTCGTTCTTGAAGCCCGTGCGCAGATGCTCCGAGCCCGGTACCTGATAGCGCTCGTCTAGGTCGTAGACCGTGTGGAAGATGGGGTCTTCGGTCTGGATCTCCTCGATGGGCCGGTCTGGAAAAACCTTCTTCATGACGTTCTCGAACACCGACCATTCGAGCGCTCCGTGGAAATCATCCGCCATAAAAAATCCGCCGCGCAGCAGATATTCGCGCAGCACTTTCGCCTGCGCGTCGGTCACGCCCCACTCGCCCACCTGCACGGCGTAGAGCCAGGGCCAATCGAAGACGTCACCCTCGTCCAGGTTGATGGGCTGCTCGGCGGAGCGCACGTGGATGCGTGTCAGGCGGCGCAGCGCCTGGGAAAAGTGGCGGTCAGCTCGCGGATAATCCTGGGTCCACAAGGAGAGGCCCTGACGCCAGTCGCCATCGAAACGGCCGCGGTAGCCGTCATTCGCGCCCGGTGGATACATCAGGCGCGCGAAGGCCCACTCGGTTTTTTCGGTGGCATCAATCGGGGTCTCAAATTCGCGGTATTCCACGCCTGGAAACTGATGGAACGGGCGCTGGAATGCCCGCGCGCCCAGCAAGGCGCTTAACAGTGCAGCGGCGCACGCCAGCGGCCGAATTACTTTTCGCGCGGTCAAACCGAATCCCGTGGTTCGAGGTTAGCACCAACCCCGGCGCCAATTCGCTACACTGGCGTGACCTATGGAAGAAGCGATTATTCGCCCGGCTTCGGTGGACGACGTTCCCGTCATTCTGGAGCTGATTCGGGCGCTGGGTGCATATGAGAGAGCGCAACCGGGCGACATCACCGCCGATGAAGCGACTTTGCGCGGCGCGCTCTTTGGGCCGCACCCGGCGGCCGAGGTTCTGCTCGCCTGCCGGGGCCAAATCGCCGTCGGGTTCGCCGTGTTCTTCCATAACTTCTCCACGTGGCGCGGCAAGCGCGGGCTGTATCTGGAGGACTTGTTTGTGCGGCCCGAGGCGCGCGGCCGCGGTTATGGCAAACAACTCTTCCTCGCCGTGGCGAAGATCGCCAGGGAGCGGGATTGCGCGCGCATGGACTGGGCGGTGCTCGATTGGAACCAGCCCGCGATCGATTTTTACCACAGGCTGGGCGCCGAGCCGCTGGAAGAGTGGACCAAGTTTCGATTAACCAGGGCAGCGCTGGAGCGGCTGTAGCGCTCTGCTTGGTCAGGCCACCCAAAAGCTCAGGCGCGTAGCTTCTTGTAGTTGGCCAGGCAGCGTTCGACGGTCTCCAGGGCAGGGAAGCGGCTGCCTTCCTGCTCGATTAGATAATATTCCACGCCGCCGGTGCTCTCGGCCGCCTGGAACAGCCTGCGCCATGGACCTTTGCCCTCGCCGAAAAGCACCTTATAGCCTTTGTCCGCGCCGGGCGCCCAATCTTTCAGGTGCAGGCTGCGGATGCGTCCCGGATTAGCCTGAATCCAGGCCACCGGGTCCGAGCCCGCCTCGACGCAGGTGCCTACATCGAACTGCAGCATCACGTTTTTGGGGGTGCCGGCCGCGATGATTTCCATGGGGCGCTTGCCTTCGAGCGGTATGAACTCCAGTTGATGGTTGTGATAGCCGGTCTTCATATTCACGGCCTGCAGTTTTTCCGAAGCCTGCGTGAGCTGGTCGGCCACCTTCTTCCAGCCATCCAGCGTGGTGA
>DOZZ01000250.1:3064-3333 GCA_003517725.1 Bryobacterales bacterium
CGCAGGCCGACTTCGTCCAGCAGCGCGCGCACTTCTTTGGCGCGCTCCGGCGTCCAGTCGTAGTACGGGGAGAAAAACTCCACCACCTGATAGCCCATCTTGGCGACAGCGCGGATGGTGCCGGGCAGGTCCTTCGCCAGTTCATCGCGAACCGAATAGAGCTCCAGGCCAATCGGGATGTGCCGATTAGACTGGGCAGCCGCGAACGGCGCCACGGCGGATAGTGCGAGAAAAGAACGGCGGGAGACAGGCGCGAGGGTTTTCACGCC
>DOZZ01000250.1:3587-11236 GCA_003517725.1 Bryobacterales bacterium
AGCCCGCCAATTTCCGCACGGTAGTATCATGAACCAGCGAGGTTCACCATGAAGTTTATTGCCGCGCTGCTCGTCCTGGCCGTGGCTCCCGTCTTTGCTGCCGCAACCGGGCAGCTGAATGACGCGGAGCGCACCTTCCTTGTCGACCAACTGGAACTCACCAGAAAGGCTTTCGTCGAGAGCCTGACCGGCGTGACGCCCGCGCAGTGGCGTTTCAAAGCCGCACCCGACCGCTGGTCCGTGGCGGAGTGCGCGGAGCACCTGGTGCTGGCCGAGAACTACATCTTCCAGGGCTCGCAGGGACTCCTGAAAACGCCGGCTGTTGCCCGCCCCGAGAAGTCCAATGAGCAGGTAGACAAGACCATCGTCTCCATGGTGACCGATCGCAGCCACAAGCTGCAGGCGCCCGAACCTCTCGTGCCTAAAGGCAGTTTGGAATCCCCGGCCGACGCCATCCGCGCCTTTACGGAAAAGCGCGACCGCAACATCGCCTACGCCAAGAGCACTAACGACGACCTGCGAGTGCACGTCGGCAAGACGCCGGCGGGCGAGATGGATGCTTACCAGCTTCTTTTGCTGATGGCGGCCCACTCGGCCAGGCACACGGCGCAGATCCGAGAAGTGGAAGCCAGCCCGAATTACCCGAAGGTCAGCGCCCTGCTCCGATTGCCGCGAATCCGAATCGCCTTCGATTAGCCGTGCATTCAGAGGCACGGACAACGAGTTCGCTCGCCAGATCGAAGAGACGCACCGGAAAACGCAGCGGAGCCTGCATCAGTTCGCTCTCGATCCGTGGCCGCCATTACCGTTTACGCAGCTCTTGAAAGAGATCCATCTCCCGAGCGGCCTCTGCCGCGCGTCCCAGCTTTCGGTAGATTTGCGCAAGCTGGAAATGCGCGGACTGCGCCAGCTTCGTCGTCTTCTCCTGCTCGATCACCTGCCGGAAGAGCTTCTCGGCGCCCGCCGGATCTCCGGCGGTTGCCTTGGCTTTTGCTAACTCTAACAGCGTCTCCGGCATTCCCGGCCGCAACGCATCGGCGCGCTGCAATTCCGGTAACGCTTCCGCCGTCCGCCCGCGATTCAACAGCACCAGCCCAAGCTTGTACGCGGCTAACGCGTCTCCGGGTGACAGGCGCGCCTCCTGCCGGAACTCCCGCTCGGCGCCTTCGAAATCGCCTGAGCCGAGATCCAGCTCGCCCATCGCCAGATGCACGCCGCGGAGGTCGGGCCGCGCTGCCAGCGCCGCCGCGAAATCCCTGGCCGCGGCTTCCCGATCGCCTGCCGCCGCGTGGGCCTCTCCCCGCGTCTGCCGCGCTCGCGCCGACTCGGGATGGTGTTGCGCCAGCATTTCGAACGCCTGCTTGGCCAGTTGCGCGTGAGCCTGCCCCAGATAGAAGAGCAAGTCCGGGTCGTCCGGCCTGTTCTGGAGCGCCGCTTCGAGCTTGTCCAGCGCCTCGCGCGCGCGGCCCGACTGCAATAGCGCCACCGCCAGGGCATCCTCCGCACCGGCTTTTTCCAGATGCTGTACCGCTTCGCCCGCGTAGCCCTGTGCCAGCAGCGCGATTCCCAGCATGCCTTCCGCGCCCGGCAGGTCGGGTTGCAGTTGCAGGCCGCGGCGGAACTCGGGAATCGCGGCCCCGTAATCCTTCTGCTCCAGATAGACCGCGCCCAGATTGACGTGCGCGGCCGCCAGATCCGGCGCGAGTTCCGCGGCGCGCCGGAACTCGCGCACGGCGCCCGGCAGGTCGCCCGCACGCTTAGCCGCCAGGCCCGCTTCAACGTGCTGCTTCAGTTCCGGCGAAACTTGTAGCGCCAGAAACAGCAACAGTGCCAGCGTCATTCGGGCTCCTTCACGGTGACGATGCGGTCGGCCGCGACGCGTTCCAACACCTGCTTGGTCCCGCTGGGCCACAGGATCTCGACCGTCGCCTCGCGAGCCTGTCCCAACCCGAAGTGCACGCGCGCATCGCTTGCCGAAAGGTAACTGCCCGACGTCGTGACATAGGCCCACTGATTGCCGGCCCGCACCTTCGCGCCGATACCGTCGCGATTGCTGCGCGTGCCCACCAGCTTCAATGTCAGCCAGTGATTCGGGCCACCCCGATTGAGTAAAACCAGCGGCGGTCCGCCCAGAACGGACACCACCGTGTCGATGTAGCCGTCGTTATTCAGATCGCCGAAAGCGGCGCCCCGCCCGGCCACCGCCGGCAGGCCCGTCAGTTCCGAGTGCTCAAACCGCCCGCGGTTGTTGCGGAATAGCGCCGGCGCCTCCAAATACCGGAGGCCCGATTGGATTTTCTCGACGTTGTCCAGCACATGGCTCTGCGCCGCAAACAGGTCCTTCCATCCGTCGTTATCGAAATCCTGCAGTCCGACGCCCCAACCGGAACTATGCGCCGTTAACGCCGCCAGGCCGGTGGACAAGCTCGCATAGCGGAACTGCCCGCCGCCTTCATTGTGAAACAGCGCGTACTTCTCCAGCGCGAGATTGGTCACGGCGATGTCCGGGCGGCCGTCATTATCATAATCGGCGAACGCCACGCCCATTCCCGCGAACGCGTTACCGTCGTCCGAGAAGGCCACGCCCGCATCCAGCGCGCGCTCGGCAAAGGTGCCGTTGCCCTGGTTGTGAAACAAGAACTGCTGCATCCCGTCATTCGCGACGAAGACATCGGCGAACCCATCGCCGTCGTAATCGTTGAACGCCACCCCGAGCCCCTTGCCTACCAATTTCCCAATCCCTGATTCGGCGGTGACATCGCGAAATTTTCCGCCGCCCTCGTTGTGGAACAGCAGGTTCGTTACGCCGCCAAACTTTTCCGGACGGCAGTAAGCGTGAAAAGGCGTTCCGCAGAGGATGTTGCGGCCCACGTCCCAATCGAGATAACGCGTCACGAACAGATCCAGCCGCCCGTCGTTGTCGTAATCGAAGAAGCCCGCCGATGCCGACCAGCCACCGGCCGCGACGCCCGCTTGTGCGGTCACGTCCGTGAACGTACCGTTGCCGTTGTTGCGATACAGCGTGTTCCGCCCATAGTTGGTGATGTAGAGATCGGTGAAGCCGTCGTTGTCGAAATCCGCCGCCGCCACGCCCATGCCGTAGTTGTCTCCAGCGTTGGCCAGTCCGGCGGCCGCTGTCACGTCCGTATAAGTGCCATCGCGGTTCTGCCGGTAGAGACGGTTCCAATACGGAGGCTGCCGACGCGAGAAGTCACCGGGCAGTTTCCCGCCGTTCACCAGGAAAATATCCAGGAGTCCGTCGTTGTTGTAGTCAAGCAGGGCCACGCCGCCGCCCATGGTTTCGATCAGGTACTTCTCAGGCGTGGGCGAGTTGCGGTGCTGAAAGTCGAGCCCGGGTGGGTGGGCCTGCCGCAGCCGCGGGCTTTGCGCCGCGCAACACAGCATCGCGGCGCAAAGGCACACTCGGGCGAAGCGCCCCATCTAGAACAGCAGGCGTAAGGCGAATTGCACCAGCCGAGGATCGTTGTACTGCCCGCTGATGACTCCGAACTGGGGACTGCCCATCGCCGTTCCCGGATAACCGAATCGCACCCGGTTGAACAAATTGAAGACCTCGGTCCGGAACTGTAAACCGACGCGTTCGGTGATCTGCGTGTTCTTGAACAGGGTGAAGTCGTAGTTCGCAATTCCGTGCGAACGAACATCCGGCAGCGTCCTCGACGAATTGCCGAACGTGAACGGCGCGGGTAGAGCGAACGCCGCTGTGTTGAACCACTGATTCAGGCGGCTCTGCGCGGAACCGTCAAGCTTGGCCTTCGCGCCGGTCCGATTGGGCCGTTGACCCCCGCCAAACGAGTTGCTGGTGTTCACCGCGACGCCGATCGGCAGCGGATTTCCCGACTGAAACGTCGAGACCCCGTTGACGCCCCAACCCGAGATCAACTTATCCGCGAATCCGCTAACATCGTGGCCCAGCCAGCGTCCCTTGCCGACCGGAAGATCCACGATGTAACTGATCACAGCGCGATGCGGCGTGTCATAGAGCGCTAAAGATCGCTCCGCCCGGATGTTGTAGTTGTCCTGCACGCCGCCCGCGCCTCCGCCCGGCTCCAGCCAGCCCGTCAATGTATCGGTATCGCTGATGAGCTTGGACCAGGTGTAGGCGCCGAGTATCGTTCCGCCATGGCCAAAGCGCTTTTCTACCGTGGCTTGCGCCGAATGATAAATAGAGTTCCGGTTCGGCGGCGATTGCATGGCGAAACCGTTGTACTGCGGATAGGGGCGAAGCAACTGCCCGTACGCAACCTTCGGCTGGGCCAGTGCTCCCAGCTGAACCAGTCCGAAGAACGGATTGGGTACCTGCTGTTGTAACTTGCTGCCTAACGCCATGAACTCCGGCGGCAACTGGTCGAGCTGCTGGCTCGGTCCGGGCAGATGGGTTCCCTTGGAACCCGCATAAGCCAGGGAGACCACCGTGCCGCCAGAGAATTCCCGCTGCACGTTAAAATTCCACTGCTGCGAGTAGGCGTGCGCTTCATTGTAGATTGGCGCCGTGATGCCCTGACCATAGAAGAGCTGCTGGATGTTGGGGCTCCGTCCGGGAGGAGCGATCAAACCGGTGGGGAATGGGTTACTCAGCGTATCTTTAGGCGTAACGGAGCCATCCAGTGTTCCGAGAAAGGGCGTCGTGTAGGCGTTGACCGGATCGCCGTTAGGCGCGAAGCCAAACGCGACGTCGTTGCCCAGCCAAAAGATGCCGTACCCGGCGCGAATGACGGTGCGATCGTTGAGGCGATAAGCCAGGCCCAGCCGCGGCGAGAATAGGTTCCCGAGCTTCGTATTGTTGCGGCTTGGATTATCAGGAGAATGCACCAGGCCGATTCTTCCCAGCAGATTAAGACCGGTTGGTCCGGACAGATCGTTTTTCGCGGAGGGCAGCAGCACGATCATGCGATCGAACCGCTCGGACCACGGACCCATCTGTTCAAAGCGCAGTCCATAGTTGAGTGTCAGCCGCGGCGTGACTTGGAACTGGTCGCCGGCGTAGTACGCGCGGTAAATCTGCTGGCCTGCCACCAGCGCATTGTTGGTTACTCCTCCGCCGTTTCCATAACCGAGCAGGAACGATGCAAAGCCGTTGCCGGTTCCACCAGCCGCAAAGGGCGATGCGGCGGTCAGGAGTGAATCGAAGGTAAAATTTCCCGAAGGATTATTCTGCTGGTAGTAATTGTGGGTATTCCGGCGAACTTCGAATCCGAACTTTAAGGTATGGCTTCCCCAGATTTTCGTTAAGCTCGGCGCCAGCGAGTAAACGTCGTTGCGCGCGATGATCGTGCTGCCGCTTCCGCTGGTGCTGAATACGCCGCTGTATCCGACCACCTGCGGCTGCGGCGCGACCCGGAAGATCACCTGATTGTTGAGCGAAGCAGGCCAGCCCAGTTGTGTCAGATCGTAACCCGCGGTAAGCGAAGTACGGTCGTAACTGAAGCGGAGATAGGACGCGCGGATATCGCCTATCAACGATGGCGAGAAAGTATAAGTATCGGCGATCACGGCCTGATTCGTATTGAACGTTTCGGTGCATCGATCGACGCAGGTTTTGGTCTTATATGGGTCGATAGGCAGATTCAGATTGCTCCAGTAGGAATAGCGCAGGAAGGCGTGCTGCTTCTCGGAGAAAGTGTGGTCGATGCGCGACGTATATTGGTCGTTATTGCCGCCGACACTGGCGTTCGCGGTGTAGTTGTTCACGTTAGTGAAGCCATTGCCGGGCCCGTTTGCATGTGCCCAAAGATTGGTCAGGATCTTGGCGGCCGGATCGATGCGATTCGGGGGGATGATGTTACCCGGAAACGCCGTTCTCGAAATGATGTCGTTGCCGTTGGCGTCTTTGGCGCACGCCGGGTTAGCGAAACGGCCGCACGTGGTCAGCGGATCATAGATGGGAACCAGCGCGCCTTTTGAGTTCCGCAGATTGGAGAAGTCTCCCGTCCGCATGGCATCCGTCGGAACCGAGTATACATACGACTGGCCCTGTCGCAGCCGGAACCCCTCCCAGGCAAAGAAAAAGAAGGTCTTGTCTTTGAGAACCGGGCCGCCAAGATTCGCGCCATATTGGTTCTGAGAGAAAGCCGGCCGCTGGACGCCGGCCTTATTGTTGAAAAAGGTATTGGCGTTCAATACCCGATTGCGGAAAAATTCGTAGGCGCTGCCATGGAAGCCGTTGGTGCCGGATTTCGTGGTCAGATTGATGGCGCCGCCGGCGAGACGGCCGAACTCCGGCCCCAGGTTATTGGTCTGGACGCGAAACTCCTGGATGGCATCTTGCGTGGGTACCAGGGCCGTTAAATTGACGTACGACGTATTGAGCGGAGCGCCATCCAGAAATGCCGCGCTCTGGTTGGCTTGCCCCCCGCCGATCTGGTAATTGCCCCACGCAAAGGGATTGGTGCCGGTCGGCGTGGTGCCGGACTGTCCACCGGGAACCACTCCCGCCACCAGAGCCACCAACCCGAACACGTTACGTCCATTCAGCGGCATCTCGAGCACTTTGCGCGATTCCACCACCTGTCCGAGCGCCGCGTTTTCGGTCTGCAGAAGCGGCGTCTGGGCCGAGACCTCGACCACCTGATTGACATCCCCGATCTGCATGGGAACGTCGATGCGGACCGCGCTCTGCACCTCGACCGTGATCGGTTCGCGGACGAAGCGGCGGAACCCAGCCTGCTCGACCTCGATTTTGTACTGGCCGGGGACCAGACTGACGAATTGGTAATTGCCAGAAGCGTCGGTCGGCACGGCGCGGCGCTCCGCCGTGCCCAGATTGGTGAGTGCCACGCTGGCTTGCGGCATGGCGCTGCCGGAAGCGTCGGTGACGGTTCCGACGATGGACCCGTAAAATGTCTGCCCGAATGAAGCGGTTGAGAGGAGTAGCCACGCAAGGCACGGGATTAGGCGGACTCTCATTTTGATCCTCGAGGACCCCAGTTGGGTTGCTCCACAATATATAAGCAACGCAAATTTGTCCAGCGCCACCCCCCCGGAATGAGGGGTCATTTTCGATGGCGGAAATCCGGTACCGGGCCTGGCTCGGGCGGTGAGTTCCCGGTTTTCGCCCCTCGCCCCGGGTCTGAATTCGGGGGCGCAAAGCTGCCAGCTTTTTTTACTGATGCCGGCTCACTCGGCTTGGCGACTAGCCATACACTCAGAGTCATGGACCATGACCTCGCTCGGCAAATTGAAGAGACGCACCGGAAGACACAGCAGACCCGGCTTCAGTTCCTGACGACGGAATTGGAGGTCTGCTTCTCGACGATAGATTTCGGGACCTTCGAGCTGGAGCAAGGCAACCGGGACATGGCCGATAAAGAGGCATTGTTGGCCGCCCGGGGCATCGCCACGATTGAGAAGTTTCTGCCCGAGCTGGATGACGCCGGCGAGAGACATTCGATCCAGATCAGGCTCGATAAGTTGCGCCAGTCATTGGAGGCATTTGAACTGAAACTTAAGAAGTGAGCCATGGCATCAGGTTCGTATCGTGGCTTTCACGGTTTCCAGTAACTTCTGAACCGAGTAGGGCTTTTGGATGAAGCCCGCCAGATCCTTGTTACCGAAGCGCTCCTGCGCCTGTCTCTGGTCGTAGCCGCTCGACAGGATCACCGGAATTTTGGGCTGGATGGCCTTGATTT
>DOZZ01000061.1:0-2082 GCA_003517725.1 Bryobacterales bacterium
TCGGCGCGTGTCAGCCCATACTCGGGCAGCAGCGTGATCACCTCAAACAGCGCCGAGCCGATATCGTCGTAGAAATATTGCGCCGGCAGCCACTTGCCGTGCCGCACCGCCAGGCCGCGGTACACGTCTTCGGCGAACTGGCGCCGCGCCGCCGCGTCGTTGGTCTGTGGGGTCATGCGCGTCCGTTCTCCACCAGCCGGAAGCCGGCATATAGATAGGGATATTCGCCGCGAAACCAGTTGCGCAGCGACCGCCGGTGCAATGCCGCGGCGGTCCGCGGCGACGCGCCTTTGATGACGTAATGCTGGTTGTCGAAAAAATTCGCCGAATAGGCCGGGTAATAGCCGGCGGGCTGAAATCCGGGCAGCGGCGCAAATGGCGTTTGAGTCCACTCCCAGCCGTTGCCATTCAGTTGCGCCACGCCAAAAGGCGAAGCCGTTTCGGGCCGCGCCGTCACGGGTTCTGGGTTCCAGCGCCGATAGTCGCTGTTGCCGCCCGCCAGAGCCGCGGCTTCGGCGCCATCCGGACGGCCGAATGCCGCGCGGTGATACTGCGCCTCGGTGGGAAGATGGGCGCCTCGGAACGCCGCGTACGCACTCGCCTGCGCCTGGGTTACCCACACCGGCCAGTCCAGCGGCAACGGAATCATTTCGAACATGCCTCGAAAATGCCAGGCTCCGCGCACCTGCCGCCAGAAATGCGGCGCCGCGGCCCCGGTCGCCGTCATGAATTCCAGAAAGTCGCCGTTGCTGACCTTGTATTTCTGAATCCGAAACGTTGGAACGTCCACGGCCGTGCTCGAAAATTCGTTGTCCCAGCCGAAACCGTTGCCGTGGTCCAGGCCCAGCGTGGCGCGGCCCGCCGGGATCGAGATCCACTCCTGTTCATACGCGCTCGAGGGCGGCGTGGCTTCGCGCGGAATTGCGAGCTTCGCCTCATGCGGCAAGTTGTGGAGCATGTACGAAAAAGTCTCGGCATGCATATGGCGATGCTCCAGCACCATCTGCCGCCGCTCGGCCGGCAACGACTCCCAATCCGCGTCGACCTTCTCCCGGATCCTGCCCACATACTCGCGCACCGCGCTAACCTCCGGCCAGTCTTGCGGCGCGTCCCGCGGCAATTGCCCAAGCGGCGGATCGATGCCCGCTTCGAACAACTGGTCGAACGCCGCATGGAAACTCTCCTGGCCCGCGACTTTGCGCTCCAATTGCAGCCAGTCAAAGTTCTCCAGGTGGCCCATATAAAAAATAACCCGGTGCCGCACGTCTATGGGACGAGCGTAGAGGTTCTCCGGCGGCAAAAGCGCGAACAGCGAATCAGTCTGCTTCCGAGCTTCGTTCAAACTTTCCAGGGAGACGGAGGTCGCCATAATTCGCCCTACAGTGTAACAGCGGCTTGGCGCGGTAAGGAAGTTTCAAACCTCCCGGCGCTGAATCGGACGAGTTCAGACATCGCCTACCTCTATCTGGTACGGCAACCAGTTGCCTTCTGCAAAAATTCGCGCATAATACAATCAGTCCGGTTTACTAGCAGGTGACGACCGGCTGGATGGAACATGCCCCGCCAGTGGTTGGGAGACGGCAATCCAGATTCTCGGAGCGTCACGGCGCACCAGACGCCCCGCACCCTCGCGACACTCTGCTTCGCTTCGCTGGCGCTGGCCGCGCCCCTATCCGCCCAGATGCTGATCCCCACGGCCCCCGGCGGCGTGGTTCGCACCTTTACCTTCGATCAGGCCGTGTTGGAAGCGCAGGAGGTGCGCCAGGATCTTCCCTGCACCGTCTCACCCGCCAAGCCCGCCCTGGGTTTCGACCTGAAGTTTCACGGCGGCTTCGACGTCGGCATCCCGCTCAAAGATCTGGCGGGCAATGAAAATCTGCTCACCATCATTTTTCGCGTCAGCCCCGCGGGGCACCCCGACCAGCCGGTCTACTTTACGCAGCACATCACCGTGCCCAAAATCGAAGAAGATGCCAAGGGCGACGCCTACCTGCAAGGCAGCTTCGCGCTGGGCGAGGGCAAGTATCACGTCGACTGGCTAATGCGCGATCGCGCCGAACACGTCTGCTCCTTCTATTGGGA
>DOZZ01000061.1:2232-3116 GCA_003517725.1 Bryobacterales bacterium
TCCAGCGCTCCGCTCAACGTCAAGGTGATGGTCAACTTCGCGCCGCAGAAGGGCTCTTCGGCCACGCTCCAGCCCCTCGACACCGCCGCGCTCATCTCGATCCTGCGCAACATCTCGCGCGAGCCGCGTATCTGCCACTTCACGGTAGTCGCTTTCAACATGCAGGAGCAGCGCGTGCTGTACCGCCAGGTGTCGGAAAAGATCGATTTTCCGGCTCTCGGCGAAAGCCTGCGGTCCCTCAACCTCGGCACCATCGACCTGGCCCGCCTGGAACAAAAGCACGGCGACACCGACTTTCTGACCAACCTCATCACCAAAGAGCTGCGCGAAGACCGCCCGGATGCCCTGATCTTCGCGGGGCCTAAAGTCATGACCGACCAGGCCATCCCGGCCGATTCCCTAAAACAGCTGGGAGACCTGTCGTATCCGGTCTTCTACATGAATTACAATCTCAACCCGACGGCCAGCCCCTGGCGCGATGCCATCGGCAACGCCGTCAAGTACCTGAAGGGCTTCGAATACACCATCTCGCGCCCCCGCGATCTGTGGGTTGCCTGGTCCGATATCATGAGCCGTATTGTAAGATTGAAACTCGGGGGGACCTCCACGACGTCCTCTCAATAAGAGATGCAAACGCCGAGAGTCCTTTTCGCCCTGGTGTTGCTGGTAGCACCAGCCGCCGTGGGCCAGCAATTCAAGAACCCGGATAATCTTGGCCCCGACTTCCCAACACCTGAAGCTGTGGTGATTCGGATGCTCGAGGTGGCGCACGTGCGCCCCAATGAAATGGTCTACGATCTGGGCTGTGGCGACGGCCGCATCGTGATCGCCGCCGCCCAACGTTTCAATGCCCGAGCCGTGGGCATCGAACTCTCGCGCGACAT
>DOZZ01000278.1:0-1733 GCA_003517725.1 Bryobacterales bacterium
GTGCCGCCGGATTCGATGGTGTCGGGATAGATAGTGCCCTGCCCCAAAATCCAGTGGCCGTCGAGCAGATGGCGCTGCCGGATGATGCGGTCCTGCACGGCGACGAAAGCTTCGCCGATGATCTGGCGCTTCTGCTCTGGCTCATGGGCCCGGGCCAGGGCGCCGACGAACTCGGCCTGCGCGTTTTCGACGCTGACGGCGTCGTGTTCGAGCGATGTGAACATGGCCCGCACCATGTCGGTTTCGCCGGCGCGCATTAAGCCGGTGTCGACGTAAACTCCCTGCACGCGATGTGCGCCGAGGGCGCGCACGCAGAGCGTGAACGCGACGGTGGAATCGACGCCGCCGCTGACGAAGAAGAAAACGTTGCGGCCGCGGACCGTGTCGCGGATCTGCTGCTCGATCAGCTCGATGCGCTGGCGCGGTTCCCAGTCCGTCTGGCAGCCGCTGATGGTGAACAGGAAATTCGAAAGAATGCGGCGGCCCGCGGTGGTGTGGACCACTTCGGGATGGAACTGGATGCCGAACAGGCGGCGCGCGTCGTCTTCCATCGCCGCGATAGCGCAGGTGGAAGTTTCGGCCGTGACGCTGAAGCCCGCCGGGACCCGGGACACTACGTCACGATGGCTCATCCAGATCTGCTTCTGGCCGGCGGTGCCCTCGAGCAGCGTGCCGGCGTCGGGCGCATGCGTCAACAGCGCCAGTCCATATTCGCCTTTGTGTCCGGGTGTTACGACGCCGCCGAGAGCCTGCGCCATCAACTGCTGGCCATAGCAGATGCCGAGCACCGGGACGCCCAGAGCGAAGATGCCCGGGTCGACCGTGGGCGAGCCTGCGTCGTAGACACTCGACGGTCCGCCCGAGATGATCAGCGCGCGGCTGCCGTGCAGCGAAGCCGCCGGGACGTCGCTACGGACAACTTCCGAGGAGACGCCGAGCTCGCGAACTTTACGCGCGATCAGGTGACAGTATTGCCCGCCGGTATCGAGAACCTTGACCTGCGCAGTTTCCGCCACCCGCTACTTGGTCATCCTCTGCACTACCAGTTTGCGCGAGGAGTTTACCAGGGCCAGGGCCTTGGGCATGTCGTCCACCGCCTTCTGCACTAGCGGATCGGTCTGGATGTAATATTTGCGGCTCTCATCCACGCCCTCCGCCGTTTTGTAGATCTCGCCGGTCAGATTGCGCTTGAGCCAGTCGTGATCCTTGGTGAATTCGGCTTCGGTGAACGTGACGTCGTGCTTCAGCAGGAAATCGTGGAACTCGGTCAAGGTCGACTCGTCGGCGACCCAGTCTTTGGACAGCTTCACGGGGTGCGTGGCGAAGTAGTGCGTGATGAAGTTGACCAGCGCGTACTTGCGGAAGATATCGATCTCGAAGCGGTCGAGCTTCTCGGGCGTGAACTTGGCGTCGGGCGAGATGCCGCCGCCGCCGTACACCGTGCGCCCGCTGTCGGTCATTTTGACGTCTTTATCGTTGCGGGCTTCGGTGTTGGTCTTGTAGTAGTAATCGAAGAACGAGGTGTGCTCATAGTCGCGCTGGATCAGGCGGCCGCTGGGCGTGTAGTACTTGGCGGTGGTCAGCGAGAGCGCCGTGCTTTCGCTGAGCGGGAAGACCGTCTGGACCAGGCCTTTGCCGAACGTGTTTTCGCCCAAAACCCAGCCGCGGTCATGATCCTGCAGCGCGCCGGAGACGATCTCGGACGCCGAAGCCGAACCGCGATTCACCAGCAC
>DOZZ01000278.1:1819-3917 GCA_003517725.1 Bryobacterales bacterium
CCGGGGTTATCGCGGAGGTCCAGGATGAGGCCCTTGATATTGGCCTCGCCAAGCGCTTTCAAGTCTTTTTCGACCTCGGAGCTGGTGGTTTCGTTGAATAGCTCCAGGTGCATGTAGGCGATGCCGGGCCGCACCCACATGGCGTCCTGCACGCTGCTGCGATTGATCTCGTCGCGCAGCATCTCAAATTTCAGCGGCTCGGAGCTGCCTTCGCGCAACACCATCAATTTGACCGGCGTGCCGCGCGGTCCTTTCAGCAGATCGGCCACCTCAGTGGTGGGCAGCGACTCGACCGACTTGTCGTTGACCGAGAGGATCACGTCGCCCGGCCGCAGCCCCGCTTTGTAGGCCGGCGAGCCGGTGAACGGGAAGGTGACGACAGTTTTGCCGTTGCGCCCCTGCACGTACATGCCGATGCCGTAGTAGTGGCCGCGCTGCTCTTCGCGCATCAACTGCAGGTCTTTGGGGTCGAAGAAATTGGAGTGCGGATCGAGCGTGCGCAGCATGCCGGGGATGGCGCCCTTGTAGATGCCCTTGTCGGCGGTGACGGGGTCGGCGAAATTTTCTTCCACCGTATTGTAGAGGCGGGTGAAGGATTTGACGCTTTTCTGGACGTCATCCTGGTTGTCCGCCGCATTGGCCGAGACCACCCGCTGCCCATAAATTCCGCCTACTAACGCGCAGGCCGCGAAAAAAACCGGTAAAACGATTAGTGAAGACCGTCTTGACGCCATTCCAGGGGGACCGTCCTTATTCTGAGTATATCTGGTTTGCCGAAACGGCCCGGAGCGCGTCGTAATTTTGACGCGCAATTCCGGCGATCGCCTGCCAGCCAAACCGCCGCTCACTGGTAAGACGCGCGGCGCGGCCGATGCGTTTGCGCTTTTCCGGGTTTTGTAGCAAATCGCAGAGGGCGGCGGCAAAATCCGGGCCGATTTCGCGGATTACGATGTCTTCGCCGTCGGTCAGGCCTAATCCGCGGGCGCCCACGGCGTTGCTGACGACGGCCCGGCCGCAGGCCATGGCCTCCATTACTTTGATGTTGGTACCGGCCGAGATAGGCAGGGGCACGCAGACCACGTCGGCTTGTTCGTAGAGCGGCTGCGGGTCGGCGACGAACCCGTGGATCTGGATGCGCGGGTCGGGCTTCGGCGTGGTCCAATATTGTTCGTATTTGGGGCCCGCTACTACTACTAACCGGGCGGCTGGGATGCGCGCCCAGACCACGGGCATGATCACATTTTGAAGCTGTTCGAAGCCGGCCAGGTTGGGGTGGTGCCGGAAGGATCCGACGTAGAACAGCACCGGGGCCTGCCGTGTCGCGGCTTCTGGTTTTTCAGGGCAGCGAAAGCGTTCTAAATCGACGCCGTTGGGGACTACCGTGATGTGTTCCGCGCCGGCCTGGATGGCTTGGCGACGGTCATCTTCGGACATGGTCCAGACCATGTTGAAGGCTGCTAGTTGACGCGATTCGAAGCGGCACCAGCGCTCGGCTTCCGCGCGCGCCTCGGCGGTGTTCTTTTGCGCGGCCATCTGCTGGTACAGAGTGAACGTGATGTCGTGCTCCACCAGGATGGCCGGAATATCGGGCGCGGCGTCGCGGTAGGCCGCCAACTGGGTGTATTCGATCTGCAGCAGGTCGATTTTGCGGTCGGCCACCAGGCGGACGATCAGTTGGCGCATGGCGCTGGAGGCGTACTCGCGGACTTGTTGCGGCTCCGGGCCACGCTGGGATTTCTGGTCGTTATCGACAATATAGATTTCGCGAAAGACCTCGCCGAGCGCGGCGTATTCCACGGTTTCGCCGTGCTCGCGGAAACAGGCCAGCACGAGATCGACGCTGCCGGCGAGGGCCCGGCACAGGCTGTAGATGCGCACCGCGCCGCCGTGCGAGAGCGGAAAGGGCAGGTAAGGCGAGACGATCAGTACGCGCGGCAGACCCAGGCGGAACGGCCGTTGCGAGGCAGGGGCGAAGGCGATGTTGCCGCGCGATAGTTCTTCCTCGACCGGCGCGAGCCCGCGCATGGGCGGTGGATCCCAGAATGCATGGTGCAGGAACTCGGCTTCTTCGAGCGAGAAGTCCGGCATTTGGCCGCAG
>DOZZ01000177.1:0-3369 GCA_003517725.1 Bryobacterales bacterium
TCACCGAGAATCTCTTCGGCGACATTCTCAGCGACGAGGCGGCGGTGCTGGCCGGATCTCTCGGGCTGCTTCCCTCCGGCTCGATCGGCGAGGGCCCCGGCCTGTTCGAGCCGGTGCATGGATCGGCGCCCGACATCGCGGGCAAAGGCGTGGTCAATCCCCTGGCGACGATTCTCTGCGTGGCACAGATGCTGGAACATCTGGGCCTGGAGACAAGCGCCGCGCGAGTACAGCAGGCGGTAGCGGCGGCCCTGCGGGAAACGGCGGTGCGCACGCCGGACATGGGCGGGACGAGCACGACCGCGGAATTGACCGAGGCGGTACTGGCGCGAATTTAAACACGCCGCCCCACAATTTTCAGTGCGCGGCGACCGGACCCTTGCCTGGCCGCTGCCTCTTCATGAAAAAAGCCAGCGGCACCATGATCAAACAGAGCGCCGCGAAAAGCTTCAACGTATCGAGGTAAGCCAGCGCGGCTGCCTGCTGTTGGATCATGCCATAGACTTGGCTGTAGCCGTTCACGGCGCCGTGCGTCAGTGCCCGGAACTGCGGATTATAAGGCGTGGCGTAGGCCGAGAGCGTCGATTGGTGCACCTGCGAACGCTGGGCCAGCATGGTCTCGACCAGCGAGATGCCCACGCTGCCGCCCATGTTGCGCATCAGATTGGTCATGCCCGAAACCTCGTTGCTCTTGCGCGGATCGACGCCCGCATAGGACATGGTGTTAATCGGGACAAACAGGAACGCGATGCCGATCGACTGGAACACGCGCAGCTTCACCGCATAGCCGTAGTTGATGTCGAGCGTGAGCCCCGTCATGTACCAGAGCGACACGGCCGAGGCCAGGAAGCCGAACGCGATCAAATAGCGCGCGTCGAGCTTGGTCACCAGAATGCCCACCACCGGCATCAGCAGCAGCACCGTGATGCCGCCCGGCGACAGCACCATGCCCGCGTTCTGCGCCGAATAGCCCATCAGCGTCTGCAGCAACTGCGGCAGCAGCACGGTGGTGCCGAACAGCGCCAAGCCCAGGATGAACATCATGCCGCAGGAGAGCGCGAAAGTCCGGTTGCGGAATAGCCTGATGTCGATGATCGGCTCGTCATGAAAATATTCCCAGACCAGCGTCGCGATCAGCGCGGCCACCGCGATGACGGTGAACCACAGAATGAAGGGCGATTGGAACCAGTCCAGGCGCTCGCCCTTGTCGAGCACTACCTGCAGCCCGCCGAGACCGACCGCGATCAGGCCCAGGCCGATGTAGTCGATGCGATGCTGCCCGCGGGCTTTGCCACGCAGCCACGGCGGATCTTCCACCAGGCGCGACGTCAGAAACAGGGATAGCGCGGCCACCGGCAGGTTGATCAGAAAAATCCAGCGCCAGCTGTAGTTGTCTGTGATGAAGCCGCCCAGGGTGGGTCCGATGGCCGGCGCCAGCACCACGGCCAGACCGTAAAGCGCGAAGGCCATGCCACGTTGCCGCGGTGAAAAGGTGTCGGCCAGAATGGCCTGCTCGCTGGGCGCCAGGCCACCGCCGCCGATGCCCTGCAGCACCCGAAAAAAGACCAGCATGCCCAGGCTCGGAGCGATGCCGCACAGCAGCGAGCTGATGCCGAACAGCGCCACGCACGTCATGTAGAAGCGCTTGCGGCCGATGCGGTTTGAGATCCAACCGCTCATCGGCAGCACAATGGCGTTCGAGACCAGATAGGACGTCAGCACCCACGTGCTTTCGTCGGTGCTGGCCGACAAATTGCCGGCAATGTGCGGCAGCGCGACGTTCGCAATGCTGGTGTCCAGCACCTCCATGAACGTCGCCAGCGTCACGGTCAGCGCGATCACCCACGGGTTGTACCGCGGGCGCCAGACCTGCTCCAGGTGAACCGTTCGCGGCGGGGCTGCGACTTCCGCCGTCGCGCTCATTGCAGCAATACTTTCGGCGTCACCGACATGCCCGGCCGCAGGCGATGGTCCTGATTCTCGCCGGGCTCAAGCCGGATCCGCACCGGAAGGCGTTGCACCACTTTGACGTAGTTGCCGGTGGCATTTTCGGGCGGCAGAAGGCTGAAGCGCGCGCCACTAGCGGCCGAAAGGCTTTCCACATAGCCCTTGTAATCGCGATCGAAGGCGTCCACGTGTATGTTGACTTTCTGGTTCACGTGGATCTTCTTCAACTGCGTTTCTTTGAAGTTGGCCGTGATCCAGATATCGTCGAGCGGCACAACCGCCATCAGCTCCTGGCCAACGCCGACGTTCTGACCGGCCTCTACCGATTTCTTGCCAATGATGCCATTCACCGGCGAACGGATAACGGTGTACGAAAGGTTCAACTCGGCCTGGGCCACGGCGGCCTGACGCAGCTGAACCTGTGCTTCGGCGGCAGCGTGCTTGGCGCGAATCCCGGCTACCTGGCCGGGGCCCGTCAGAGCCGTCTGCACCTGCGCTTGCGCCTGCGTCACGCGAGCCTGGGCCTGCCCCACCTGAGATTCGCTGACGCGCACGTTCTGTTGGGCTTCGTTCAACGTGGCAACCATCGAGTCGCGCGTAGCTTTGGCGGCTTCGGCGGCGGCCACGGCGGCGTCGTACTGCTGCTGCGAAATCTCATCTTTCGAAACCAGCAATTTCAGGCGCGCCAGATCTTTGGCGGCTTTGTCGTAATTGGCCTGGGCCTCGTTCAGCTTGGCCTGCGCCGCCCCCACGCGGGCGCGCGCCGCATTCACGCCGCGCTCAGCCACCAGCACACCCTGTTGCGCATCGAGCGTGCCGGCACGCGCGTTCACCACGTTATTGGCCGTGGTGGCCGATGTGATGGGAATCTCGGTTTGGGCCGCGATGGCGTTGGCCGCGGCCTCCTGCTGATCGGCTTTGGCCCGGTCGAGCGCGACCTGGTAATCGCGCGGATCGATCTGGATCAGCACTTTGCCGGCCTGGACGCTCTGGTTCTCCTCTACGTTGACCTGCGTGACCGTGCCGGCCACGCGCGCGCTGATGGCGTTGATGTGGCCGTCGATCTGCGCATCGTCGGTCGATTCATACGACGAAAGGTGCGCCCACAACAGCAGCCCCCCAATCACCAACACGGCCAGAATCGTCAGACCCAACAGTACGCGTCGAACGCGCTGCGCGGGCGTGGCTGGCGGTTTGGGCGGGGGCTCTGGCGGCGGGGTTTGGGATTGCTCCTGCTGCACTGGTTTCTCTTCCGCGACGGGTTGCGCCATGCTGCTACCGGCCTCCTAAAAATTTCTTCAATCCGGCTTCGGTTGCGCCGGTCGCGCGAGCGAGCGCAATTTTGGCCAGGTTGTTTTGATAAGTGCTGGAGATCAGGCTTTCGTTGGCCGCGGCCACCGCCTCCTGGGCTTGCACCACTTC
>DOZZ01000177.1:3549-5872 GCA_003517725.1 Bryobacterales bacterium
CTTCGCCACTTCGACCTGGTCGGCCGACGCCTGCAGGTTCAGCAGCGCCGTGCGAATCTCGTAATCGATGCGGCCCTTCAAATCACCCAGCTCATCGCGGCGCTGCTTCAGCACCGCGTCGGCGGCGTCGATGTCGGCGCGAATCCGCCCGCCGTCGAAGATCGGGAAATGCAGTGAACTGGTGACGCCAAACGTACCGTGCGAATTATTGAAATTCTCGCCGATGTCGCCATAGTTGGCCGCGACCGAGATGCCCGGGTAGCGTTCGGCCCGCGCGGCGCCGCGCGCCAGTTCGGCGGCGTGCACCTGCGCTTCGGCCGCGCGGTAATCGGCGCGCTCGCGATAGGCCTGCTCCACGGCTTCTTCGGGCGTCACGGGCGGCACGGCGGCGAACGGAAACTGGTCGGTAACGTGGAACTCCTGACCGGCCGGCAGCCCGATGGCGCGCGCCAGGTTCAGTTTGTCGCGGGCCAGCGTGTTGGCATCCACCACGGCGCGCTGCTGCTGGGTCTTGAGCTCCACCTGCGCGCGCAGGACGTCAATACCGGCAATCGTCCCGGCCTTCTTCTGGTCGGACGCCGTCTCGAATTCGGCACTGGACGTGGTCACGTCGGCCTGCGTAGCCGTCAACCGCGCCGCGTCGGCCAGGATCGCCAGGTATGCACCGGCCACGGCCTGGATCACCAGTTCGCGGCTATCCCGCAAATTCAACCGCGCGGCTTCCAGACTCACCGCGGCCGAGCGCGCATTGCGATATTGCGAAATATTTAAGACTTCCTCATTCAGCGTGGCGCGGGCATCCACATAGCCAAACGGCCCGACGATCTTGGGGACGCCCGGCAGATTCAATCCAAAGGCGGCCAGGTCAGTCTGCTGCGCGTTCGACGTGACCGAGCCGTTGACCTGCGGCAGCAGTGCGCTGAGGGCCCGCCGCCGCTGCGCCGCCACCGATTGCGTGGCCTGCTCGCTCGATAGCACTCCGATGTTGTATTGCAGCCCGCGCTGGATAGCATCGGCCAGCGAGAGCTCGAGCGGCGTGGCGCTGCGGACGCCGGTAGGCACGCTGCCGTTAAACCCCGACGTCATCACAGGGGCAATCACCGGGACCAAAGGCGGCGGCGGAACGGCGGGCGGCTGTGCGCCGAACTGGGCCGCCAGCGGCACGCCGCTGAAACCGCATAACACCAGCACGACGATTCGTCGAAAAATTTTCAAGAGTCTAGTTTCTCCGCCCCTATGCATGCGGTGATGCTCGAAAGAACGCCCGGTTGCAAATTCGCCGCGCAATTACCTCGCGCCATGCGCTGTACTTAGTTAAAGGGTAACGGGATAGCACTGCGGGGTCCAATACCCCGCGCGTACGGTTTGATACCGCTGGCGCATAAGTAGGTTGGTTTCCGGAATCTTGCCCGTCTGGACTTTCGGAGCTTCGGACGGTTACAGTTCCGGAGGGAGCTTTCCTCAAGGAGACAAGATGAAACTGGTGATGGGGTCGGACCACGCGGGGCTGTCGTTGAAAAACGACCTGCTGGCGGCCTTTGCCGGGAGCCACGAAATTACCGACGTCGGGACGTATACGCCGGATGCGGTGGACTACCCCGACTTCGCGAAAAAGGTGGGTGACGCCGTGGTGAGCGGTAAGGCCGAGCGCGGCATCATCATCTGCGGCAGCGGCGTCGGCGCCTCCGTCGCGGCCAATAAGATGATCGGCATCCGCGCCGGCCTGTGCCACGACACCTATTCGGCGCATCAGGGCGTGGAGCACGACAATCTGAACGTGCTGGTGCTGGGCGCGCGCGTCATCGGCACGGCCACGGCGCACGAATTGGTGAAGACTTTTCTGGCCGCGCGCTTCAGCGGCGAAGAACGGCATCTGCGGCGGCTGGCCAAGATCGACCAGATGGAAGCCGACGCGCATAAAGCCTGAGGGGCACATTATGAAATACTCGGTTTCACCGGCGGCCCAAAAAGCCATCCGGCAGACGTTGGACGAGTGGCAGGCGCAGGATAAAGTCGCGCGCCTATGGGCCCGCGATGCCACGCTGTGGACCGGCCAGGACGAGAATCGCTGGATGGACTGGCTGGGTATCGTGGAGCAACAGCTTGCCGGCCTGCCGGAGCTAACCGCGTTTGCCGCGGCGGTCCAGGCGGCCGGCTTTCGGCACGTACTGCTGCTGGGGATGGGCGGTTCGAGCCTGTGTCCCGAGGTGTTGCGCATGACCTTCGGCGTGCTGCCCGGACGGCCCGAGCTGCACGTGCTCGATTCCACCGACCCGGACCAGATCCACGCGCTCGAAGCCAAGCTCGACATCGGCCGCACGCT
>DOZZ01000273.1:0-212 GCA_003517725.1 Bryobacterales bacterium
GGCGCGCGTGACGTAGCGCAGCCAGGGCAGCCCAGTGGCGAGCGATGCTCCCAACAGCAACGCGACGGCCGGATAACACGGCAGGGAATAATATTCCTGGGTGGTCGAAAACGTGAAGAAGAGCATCACGAAACCGATCCAGCACAGCGCGAGAAGACGCGTGCGGGAGGCGCGGTCGCCGCCTCGGAAGCGCAGGCGCGGGGCGGCCGCCA
>DOZZ01000273.1:300-3075 GCA_003517725.1 Bryobacterales bacterium
GGGCGGGTTGGCGAGCGTCGCGGCAACATGCCAGGGCGCGGCAATCAGCAGAAACAATAGCATCCCGCGCAGCGGGCGCAGTCGCCGCCACGTCTCGCGCTGGTTCCATTGTCCGGTGAGCACCAGCCAGACGCCGGCCGCCCCCACCGGGAAAAGCGCGGCGATCAGACCTTTCAGCAACAGTCCGGTAGCCATGGCCGCCCAGAAGCCCATGGCCCACCGTCCGGGATGGGGTTCGGCGGCATCCAGGGCGCGCAAGAGCGACCACAACGCCAGGGTGATGGTGAGGGTCAGGACGGCGTCGGGGATCAACACCCGCGTGAACAGGAAGAGGCCGATGCAGGTGGCCAGCGTCAGCCCGGCGTACAGTCCGGCCGGTTCGCCCAGCGCCCAGCGCGCCATGCGCCGCGTGACCAGGCACAGCGCAATCACGGCCAGCGCGATGGGCAGCCGCGCGGCCCAGTCGTGCACGCCGAAAATGAGGTACGAGGCGGCGATCAGCCAATATTTCAGCGGCGATTTTTCGAGGTACGGGACGCCGTCGAGGTGCGCCGTGACCCAGTCACCCGACTGGATCATGTTGCGCGCGATCTGGGCCTGCACGGCGTCAACGTCGTCCATCAACGACGGCGGGCTCATGACGGCGAAAAGGAAAATGGCGGCGGCGAAGGCCGCGACGATCAGGTCGTAGAGGCGAGCGGAGCGGTCGGCGCGGCGGTCTCCCTTTGGAGCGCCGGAACTATCTCGATATTCCAACGCGTGAGCCAAAGGAACAGAGTCACCAGACTCCATAAATGATATCCGACGTTAACATGTCTCATCAAATGATCGCGTACCAGCGATTGGGTTGCCGCGACGTCGAATATTTTGGTGCGGGCGATGGCCTCGGGCGTGAGTGTATCGAGCAGCAACTCGCGTAAAGGACCGCGAAACCACTGGTGCGCGGGGATGTCAAAGCCCTCTTTTCGGCGCTGCAGGATGGGCTCAGGCAGCTTGCCGCGCACCGCCGCGCGCAGAATGCGCTTCTGGCAGGCGCCACGGATCTTGAACGACTGCGGCAGCGTGGCGGCCAGTTCGACCACGCGATGGTCTAAAAACGGCGGCCGCACCTCGAGCGAATGCGCCATGCTCATGCGGTCGACTTTGTAAAGAATATTGTCGGCGAGATACTGCCGCTGATCGAGCGCCATGTAGCGGTTGAGCGCACCCGCATTGTGCGGCAAATCGCCAAAGAGGTGCGCCAGGCCGCGCCGCGCCTGCCCCGGCAGCAACGCATGCTTTTGAGCCGCCGAGAACAGGCCGTTCCAGAAGAGGTGGGCCTCGTCGGGCGGCAGCAGCGAGCCTTCGAGCAGCCGCTTGGTTTTATAGTCCAGCCCGATCTTAGCGTCGGAGGGCGGCCAGTAATCGTGGAGACCTTGCAAAAGGAAGCGGCGCCAGGCCGCGGGGACCGCCCGCAGCGGCCGCGCCAGGCGGTCCGCCTGGTATGTAAGATAGCCGCCAAAGAGCTCGTCGCCACCATCGCCCGAGAGCGCCACGGTGACGTGCCGCGACGTCATCTTGGCCAGGAACCACACGGGAACGGCCCCGGCATCCGCGCCAGGCTCGTCGGAGTAGAACGCGAAGTCTTCGACCGCGTCCACCAGGGCGCGGTCCGCGGACAGCTCCATCTCGTAGTGCTCGGTGCCGAAGCAGGCGGCCATTTCGCGGAAGTAGCGGCGCTCGTCACAGCCGCGGTTTTCAAACGCGATCGAAAAGGTGCGGATCCGCGAGAGCCCGGAGGCGGCGGCGTATTGCAGAATGGCGGAGGAATCCAGTCCGCCGCTGAGCCAGAAGCCCAGGGGAGCATCGGACGCGAGCTGCTCGCGAACGGCCTGGCCCAGCAGATGGTCGAGGCGCTCGGTCGCGGCTTCGAAACGCAGCGTGCGGTCGATTGCGGCGGGTGCTTCCCAGTAACGCTGCGCGCGCAGCTGGCCATGCCGGAATTCCAGAAAATGGGCGGGCGGCACTTTGTGAATACCCTGCACCAGGGTGGCGTCGCCCGGCACATAGCCGAGCGACAGGTAATCCTGCAAGGCATCGTGGTTGAGCCGCCGCGGCAGATGCCGGTGCTCGAAAATGGCCTTCAGCTCGGAGCCGAAGTAAATTTCACTGTCGTGGCGGCGATAGTACAGCGGCTTGATGCCGGCGCGGTCGCGCAGCAGCACCAGACGCTTCTGGCTCTCGGTCCAGAAAGCCGCGGCGAACATACCGCGCAGGCGTGAGAACGAGGCCGTGCCCCACTCTCGAAAAGCCTCCAACACCACTTCCGTGTCGCACCGCGTTCGGAAGCAGTGCCCCAGGCGCTCCAACTCAGCGCGCAATTCGAGATGGTTGTAGATTTCGCCGTTAAAGACCAGCACCACGTCGCCGTCCGCGCTCACCAGCGGCTGCGCCCCCGCCGCCGGATCGACGACGGACAAGCGCACGGCGGCCAGCGCCGCCGACTCCGAAATCCACCCCGACTGATGGTTTGGGCCCCGATGGTAAAGCGCTCCGGTGAGCGCGTTCAACACACCCCTGTTACCGCGGGCGCACAGATGCGTGAACCCGGCAATTCCGCACATAACATCCCCTAAGATTGATGCCGGTCCCCACCGGCATCGCTCACCCGTCAATCAAAAGATATTCCGGAGCATACCTTGAGAAGTTAAAAAGTTGCAACTTTCTTGTTAAGAATTCAGGAGGGCACGGGAAAAAGAAACAGCGCAAGGGCGGCCGAGGACGTTTTGTGAGCGC
>DOZZ01000273.1:3225-4735 GCA_003517725.1 Bryobacterales bacterium
CGCAACCTATTGCAACGGATTCTGATGAAGCACGGATACGACGTGATGGCCGGCGCCAATGGCCATGAAGCACTGTCGCTGGCCGAGTCCTACGACGGCCACATCCACCTGCTGGTCACCGATATTCAAATGCCCGAGATGAATGGTTTCGATCTGGTGGCCATGATCAAAGAGCAGCGTCCGGCAACCGAGATCCTGATGATGTCAGGGCGCTATTCGGGCGACCTGGGGCAGCTGACTTCCGAGACTGCTTTCATCCGCAAACCCTTTCTTCCGAAACTGCTGCTGGAACGGGTGGAGCAACTGCTGACGCGTGGGCGAGACCGCGATGGGCACTAGCGCGCGCGGCCGGGGACGCCCAGAATGTGCGCGAGGTGATGGCGCCCATGCCAGGCGTAGAGCGCCAGCGTGCGGTCGAGCGTCATGCTGCCGTTTTCGGGATGCACGTAGGTGCGCTGCCAGTCGGCGGTATCGAGCGAGCGCAGCAGGGCGCTCCAGCGGGCATGCAGGCCGTCCAGCAAGGCGAGCGACGCGGCGACTGGTAGCGTACGGGCATCCACCAGCTTCGCCCAGACGGCTTCGTTATAGGCCAGAATCGGCGGATTCGCCTGGGTCAGCCCGAACTTGAAGCGCGCGTAAGCGTGCATGTGGCTATCGGCCACGTGGTGCACCACTTGCCGCACGGTCCAGCCACCTTCGCGATACGGCTGATCGAGGGCCGCGTCGCTCAGATTTCCGGTGGCCGATCGTAATTGTCCCGGCAGCCCGGCAATGTCGTCGATGCAGGCGGCGCGCTGCGCGGGCGTCAACGGGCCGGCATAGTGGAATTTTCCAATGGGGTAGCGCGGGTCGCTCATCGGCCTAACTCATTTGCCTAAATCGATGCCGAATTTCTTCAGTTCTTCGGAATAGTAGCGCTGCTGCAGCAGGTCGAACTCCTCGCTGCCTTCGGGGATGTCGCGCTTCATGCTGCGCACTTTGTCGCGCGCCGCGCGGTCCACTTTTTCTTCGGTGGCCAGCAGTTCGGAGATGGTGCGCACAATGTCGAGCCGGACCTCATTGGCATCTTTTTTCAGGCGCAGTTCGCGCGATTTTTTGAGCGCGGCCACCAGCTTGTGCGAGATGTCGGTAATTTTGTCGCGCGACAGCTTCATATGGTCGCCGGTATCGCGCCCGGCGGCCCGCACCAGCTTGCGCTGGGTGATCAGCTGGTTCTTGGCGCGGCGGAACATCTCCTGGTAACTGACGCCTTCGCGCCGCATGTAGTCGCTGTACTGGTCCAGGATGTCGCGCACTTCGTCGTTCAATTTATCTTCGGCGGCGAGCTCTTCGTAGATGGTGGCCTCCACCAGCTCCGCCACATGTTGGGGCTGGGCGGTCTCGACCGCGCCCGCGACCAGGCGTGTCATGACGCGGCGCGAAATGTAGCTGATGAACTCCTTGGCGAGAAGCATGAAATCTTGCGTCAGTTTAGCACCCGGGGGGTGCGGGCCGGATTCGTGGGGGCGTC
>DOZZ01000101.1:0-525 GCA_003517725.1 Bryobacterales bacterium
ACGGCGCGATTAAACTTTCCGGAACCTCCGGCCGCGCGTATCCGTTTGTTGTGGCAACGGATGAGCACCAACGCGTCGTTTTTCGAAGCCGTTTCGGTGGCCGCCGGCTCGCTGCGATCGAGCAAACTGCGCAGCTTTCTGACGCTGCTCGGCGTGATCCTCGCCACCGCGACCCTGATCACCGTCATGTCCGTGATCGAGGGCATGGACCGTTACATCGCCGAACATATCAGCGACGACCTGGGCGCCGATAGCTTTGTCATCGCGCGCATCGTGATGGTGGGCCAGTGGGACCCCAAGAAGTACATGCAGATGCTGCGGCGCAACCCGGAGTTGAACGAGGAAGAGTTCCGGTTTCTGCGCGAAAATGCCAAGCTTTCGCGCGAGATCGGCCTGGAGGACGACCGCAATGCCGTGGCCCACTACGAATCCCAGCGCATCGAGCGGGTCGACCTTGTGGGAGCCACTTCGAATATCGGGCTGATCGGCAACTACACGGCTCTGACCGGCCATTTTCCGCTGGAC
>DOZZ01000101.1:720-2671 GCA_003517725.1 Bryobacterales bacterium
AAGCACATCGACCTGGACGGCCGGCGCTTCGAAGTGTGCGGCGTGGCCAAGGCCAAGGGCTCGGTCTTCGGCCAGTCGATGGATAACTTCGCGGTGATCCCCGTGAAGACCTACTTCAAACTGTACGGCGGCCGCAAAGGCATGGTGTATCACGCGCTGGCGCTGGACCATGAGCATCTGTTCCAGGCGCAGGACGAGCTTCGCATGCTGCTGCGCAGCCGCCGCCACGTGCCTCCGAAAGAGGACGACAACTTCGGCGTGTTCACCTCCGACTCGGTAGTCACGGCCTGGAACCACATGACCGCCGCCATCGCCTCGACCGCCATTGCGGTGGTCAGCGTGTTCATGGTGGTGGGCGGGGTGGTGATTATGAACATCATGCTGGCCGTGGTCACGGAGCGCACGCATGAGATCGGAATTCGCAAATCGCTGGGCGCGCGGCGGTCCGACATTCTATGGCAATTTCTGGTGGAGTCGGCGGTGATGGCCGGGTCGGGCGGCCTGATTGGCGTGGTGCTGGCCTGGATCATCGCGATCATGGTCCGCAACACCACGCCGGTGCCCATGGCATTGCCGGCCTCGGCGGTGTTCGTGGGCGTGGGGCTGTCTTCAGTGGTGGGCCTGTTCTTCGGCATCTATCCGGCGCGGCGCGCTTCAAAGCTCGACCCGATCGAAGCTTTGCGCGCGGAGAACTAAGAGCATGGGGATCTCATGGGTGGCGGTCTACGCGGGCATGAGTCTGGCGTTGGGAACCATTCGCGAACACAAACTGCGGGCCTTTCTGACCGTGCTCGGCGTGATTATCGGAACCGGCGCGGTGATCGGCGTGGGGTCGATCATTACGGGCCTGGATGGCGCGATTACCAGCTTTGTCCGCAACTTCGGGCCGAACACTCTGGTCGTCCTGAAGTTCAACGGCGATTTTGCCGCGAATGACTCGCCCGAGGAGCGCCGCCGCCCGCCGCTGACCATCGAGAACGCCCGCGCCATCGCCGAGCGTTGTCCCTCGGTGGCCTTCATCAGCCCGAACCTCTGGCCGGCGTGGAGCGGCATCAATCGCGCGCGTTATAAGGGCAACGATCTGTTTCGGGTGCAGGTAACCGGCGTGGAAGAAGCCTACGCCGCGGCCGGCACGGTCATGAAAACCGGCCGCTTTATCACCGACATGGATAGCCGCCGAGCGGCACGCGTCGCGGTGATCGGCGAGGATGTGCAGAAGGCCTGGTTTCCGATGCTCGATCCGCTGGGCCAGTGGATCGAGGTGAATGGCGCGCATGTGGAAGTGATCGGCGTGATGGAGCGGCCCGCCATACAAATGCCGGGGCACGAAGACCTGCGCATCCTGCTGCCCTACATGACGCTGCGGAAGCTGTTCCCGGCTTCGCGCGAGAACTACTTCATTGTGACGGCCAAGCCCAACCAGCTTTCGCAGGCCATGGACGAAGTGCGCGCCATCACGCGCGTGGAGCGCCGCCTGAAGCCCAGCGCGCCGGACAATTTCTGGATCTCGACGTCGGATCAGATGATCGAGCACTTCCATGCCGTCACCGCCATCGTGGCCATCGTGATGGTGGTGCTGAGCTCCATCGGCCTGCTGGTGGGCGGCATCGGCGTCATGAATATCATGCTGGTTTCGGTGACCGAGCGCACGCGCGAGATCGGTATCCGCAAAGCCATCGGCGCGCGGCGGGCCGACATCATCATTCAGTTTCTGACCGAAGCCGTGGTGCTGACCGGCCTGGGCGGGCTGGTGGGCATGCTGTTGGGCTGGCTTGTTTCGTTGGCCGCGCGGCTGGTGTTCCCGAGCCTGCCCACCGAAGTGCCGCTGTGGGCGGCGGCCATGGGCGTCGCGGTATCGGTGGGTGTCGGTTTGTTCTTCGGCATCTGGCCGGCCAGCAAAGCGGCGCGGCTCAGCCCGGTGGTGGCGCTGCGGTACGAGTAGTTATTCGAC
>DOZZ01000101.1:2875-5715 GCA_003517725.1 Bryobacterales bacterium
GCCTGGTTGGTCGGCTGGTAAGCCAGTGAATACTGGTTCCTCAGAGCTTGCGAGATCGACTGGTAGATGGAAGGGTATTCGCCCGTGAAACGCGGGAAGAAGGCCATGCCGCCGGTCTCTTTGGCGAAGGTCTTCATCTGGTTATCGGCCTGCAGGAAATCGAGTTCCTGAATGGGACCCATTTGGCCTTCCGCCATGATGCGCAGCGCTTGCATCAGGCCCACGGCGTAGATCGGGACTGCGTCTTCCTGTAATTTTTTGCGGGTCTTGTCGAAGGTCAGTTTGCTGAAGGTGTCGATGCCGGAGGCGATCAGCAATATGGCTTTGCGGCCTTCGATATTCTTCATGCGCTCTTCGGTATCGACCAGGGCGTCGAACAGATTGGCTTCCGAGAAGCCGGCGATGCGCAGGCGCCCCAGGGCTTCGTAGGTTTTGCTGCGGTCGGTCGAGAAGTCCGACAGAATCTCGGGCTTCATGTCGTACGCGATCACCGCCACGTAGTCTTCGGGCTTCAGTGTTTCGGCGAAACCGTAGACGGCCTGCAGCGTTTCATACCAGGTGTAGCCGTAGAGCTGCTGGAATTTGTTGCTGAACTCCACCAGCATGCAGATGGTGATGGGCGCTTCGCCCTTGGAGAAGTTCGACACCTTTTGCGGAACATTGTCTTCGAGGATGCGGAAATTGCCGCGCGGAATGTTGGGAATGAAGTGGCCGCGGTTGTCGAGCACCGAGACGTCCACGTTCACGATATTGGCGTTGCTGCTGAAACTGGGGATGCCCTCCGGTACCTCCTGCTTGGCGCGGCCGCCGAGCTTAGAGGGGATAGGGGGCAAATCCGTTTCGGAGCCTTTGGCGGCATCCTTTTTGCGGGGCTTGGCGACCGTGGAGGTGCTGTCGTTTTGCGGGCCCTCCTGCGCCCCAGCGAGGCCCAGGACCAGTATGGACGCGCTTAAATAACGGAGAAACCTAAACATAGAGAGTAACCGCCGGATTCCATCATATCTGAGAGTAGTAGACGCTTCCAGTGGCCGGCATGTTTCGAGACTAGTGCACCCAGGGTTCTTTGTCTTTGTCGTGTTTGCGCATGTAAACCTGGAATTTACGCTTGGCGCGCTGCAGCTTCCAGTCGCGATACTGGCGCTGGAAATAGGCCGCGTCCAGCCGCAGAAAACGCCCTCGGAGGTAAAGATATCCGACCAGCAGCCCGCCCAGATGGGCCACGTTACTGATGCCGCTGTTGCCGCCCGCCAGGCTCAGATAAAACGCGATGGCGCCCATGATCATCACAAAATATTTGGCCTTGATCGGGAAGATCAGCATGAACAGGATGCGCGTGTCGGGGAACAGCAGCCCGTAGGCCAGCAGGATGCCGAACAGCGCGCCCGAGGCGCCGATGGTGGCGACGCCAGGGTCGCCGGCGAACAGCGAAACGAGCACCACGCAGACCGCCGCGCCTACCCCGCACACCACGTAATAGCTGAGGAAGCGGCGCGTGCCCCAAGTGTGTTCGAGCTGCGTGCCGAACATCCACAGAGCCAGCATGTTGAACAGAATATGCCCCAGCGAATGCGTGCTGTGCAGGAACATGTAGGTGAACAGCTGCCAGACGGCGCCGTGCAGTACCAGCGCCGGAACCAGGCCCAGGCTGGTGAGCCAGTCAAAGCGGTCTGCCGTGAAGGCGTTGAGGAGGAAGATGCCGATATTGGCGATCAGCAGCCATTTGACACCCGGAGGGAGGCGGCCGGGAAGTCCAAAATCAGAGGAACGGGAATAGCCGCTAAACCGCATGCACGGAGCCTGACCGTAGGATAGCAGAGGGCCTGAAACGATCAGCCGGCCGCAGTGACCTGCTTGCGGGCTGTTTCGGACTCAACGGGCATCGGGGGAATCCGCTGTGGTTGCTGCTTGCCGCGGACGTAGCGCGTTAACCGCCAGGAACCGGCTTGCGCCGCCGTCGCCAGCGCCAGCCAGACCTGGGCATGCGAGAAGGTTCCGGCCTCGATGGCGAAGGCCTGGGCCCAGCCCATGTCGGCCGAGACTTTCCAGACGCCCATCAGGGCGGTGCCGATCGAAACCAGCGTCAGGAGGGTGGCGACGATCTGCAGCGAATACGCATTCTTGACTCTGCCCTTGCGAACCAACGGACCTCGGGCAAAGCGTATGCGAACTACCATACTGAATTCCAATGCTATCAGGAGTTGCGATAAAGTAAACAATCGAATGCGTAAATTAAGAGCCGCAGTGTTTGGAACCGGGTTCATGGGCCGCACCCATGTGGAGGGAATTCGGCGCCAGCCGAACGTGGAAGTGGCCGCCGTAGCGGCATCGAGCGAGGCGAAGGCCAGGGAATTCGGCGAGCAGAACGGCATTGAAACGACCACCGGCGATTATGCTTCGCTATTGAGCGATCCTTCGATCGACGCGGTGCACGTCTGCACCCCCAATTACCTGCATTTCCCGATGGCCAAGGCCGCGCTGCAGGCCGGCAAGCACGTGCTGTGCGAAAAGCCGCTGGCCATGACCGTGGCCGAAGCCCAGGAGATGGTGGACCTGGCGCGCCAGAAGAAGCTGGCCAACTGCACCTGTCATAATCTGCGGTATTACCCGCTGGTGCAGCACATCCGGGCGCTGCGGGAGTCGGGCGAGCTGGGCGATATTCTGGCGGTGCAGGGCACCTATTCGCAGGACTGGCTGCTCTACGATACGGATTACAACTGGCGCATCGAGCCGAAGGAAAGCGGGCGCTCGCGCTGTTTCGCCGACATCGGCACGCACTGGTGCGACATGATCGAGCACCTGACCGGCCTCGAGATCACGGCGCTGGTGGCCGATATGCAGAT
>DOZZ01000101.1:5809-6126 GCA_003517725.1 Bryobacterales bacterium
GAAGTGAAGATCGAGAGCGAAGACTTCGCGTCGGTGCTGTTGAAGCTGGGCGATCGCGCGCGGGGGGCGTTTACGGTGAGCCAGATCTCGGCGGGCCGCAAGAACCGTTTTGCGTTCGAAATCTTCGGGACGAAGTCGTCGGCCGCGTGGAACCAGGAACAACCCGATGAACTGTGGCTAGGCCATCGCAACGACCCTAACCGCGTGATCGTGAAAGACCCTTCGCTGTTGCTTGGGCGCGCCGCCGGTTATGCCGACCTGCCGGGCGGCCATAGCGAGGGCTATGACGACACGTTCAAGCAGACCTTCCGGCGCTT
>DOZZ01000101.1:6289-8454 GCA_003517725.1 Bryobacterales bacterium
CTAATCCTGAGTAAGTAGGGCATCCTCGGGGTAACCCGCCAGACCGAATTGTGGCACGTCTAGGCCGGCCAGTTCTTCTTCTGGAGTGACTCGCATCGACTTGATCTTGTTCACCACGGTGAATACCAGGAAGGTGGCGCCGAAGGCCCACGCGGCACACAGCGTGGCTCCGCCTAACTGCGTCAGAAACTGGCGCGTGTCGCCGTGCAGCAACCCGGTTACTCCCTGGCCCGCGTGCCCCATGTAAGTGGCGGCGCCTATGCCGTTCCAGCCCGCGCCATAAGTGCCGTCCGCGAAAATGCCGACGCACACCGCTCCCAGCCAGCCGCAGAAGCCGTGTACCGAGATAGCGCCGCAGGGGTCGTCGATCTTAAGTACGCGCTCGTTCAACAGCACGCCGCCACAGACCACCGCCCCGGCCAGAATGCCGATGATGACGGCAGAGGTGGGCGATACAAAGGCGCAGGGAGCCGTGATGGCCACGAGTCCGGCCAGCATGCCGTTGCAGGCCATGGTGATATCCGGTTTGCCGAACATCAGGTACCACAGCAGCATGGCCGCCGCGGAGCCGGCAATCGCCGCCAGATTGGTGTTCACGGCCACCACCGCGATGCGCAGGTCGGTGGCGCCCAGTGTAGATCCCGGATTGAAGCCCATCCAACCGAACAGCAGAATGAAGGTACCGGCCACCACGAAGACAAGGTTATGCGCGGGAAACGCCCGGGGCTGACCGTCGGGCCCATACTTACCGAGCCGAGGACCCAGGATAATAGCCAGCGCCATGGCGCAAAAGCCGCCGATCGCGTGGACCACGGTGGATCCGGCGAAGTCCACATAGCCGTGCCCGGCATTCCAGGTGGAACCGATCTGCGAAAGCCAGCCTCCGCCCCAGACCCAGCAGCCGAAGACCGGATACAGGATCGCCCCAACAAACAACTCGCAGAGCAGGAACGCCCAGAACGTGATGCGTTCACAGATAGCGCCGACAATAATGTAGCCGGCCGTCTCCATGAAGACTACTTCGAAAAGGATCAGGCAGTTACTCGAAACATCGTAAGCCGGCCCGCTCAGGAAGAAGCCCTTGCCGCCCAGGAAGCCCCATTGCCCGCTTCCAATCAGGAACTTATTCAATACCGGAATGCCGCCGAGGTTGGTGGGCGCGGCGTTAATGGCCACGGCTCCGAACTGGAAGGCGTAGCCCACGGCATAGTAAGCCACGAAAGCGAAGACGTAAGCGGCGAAGTTTAGCATCATCAGATGCCCGGCGTTCTTCTTGCGCACTAACCCGCAGGTCAGCAGCGCGAAGCCGGCTTGCATGAAGAGCACCAGGTAGCCCGTGTTGAGCGTCCAGGCGAAGTTAGTGGCGACGCGAATGTGGCCCACGGAATCGGCCAGTTTGATGGCCAGCGGTTCTTTGGCCGCCTGGGCCTGGTAGTCGTCAAAGCTTTTCTTATTGGCCGCGTAATCCGGCGCATTCTTGTCGGTGGGCTCGGCGACCACGAAGGCATTGCCCGCCGCGTCGGCGGCGGTGCTCTTATCTCCCGTGGCAATGCCAGCCGGATCCGGCTTCGGCTCGTCGGCCTGCAGGGCCAGTGAACCACCTATGCTGATGGCTAAACAGAAAGCCAGACGAACGAGTCCCCGTGTCATTTGTGTCGCTCCTTTAGACGAGAAAAGAGATCACAAACCTATGCCCAACGGACACTTGCGTCAAGAAGAAATAATCTATCGGGGGAAAAACAATTTTTTTGGGTCGGGATTTGCGCCGCAGCCAGGCCGCGCCGCGAGGGTGCGGGCGGCCTGCTGCAGGCGTGTAAAAACTAGCCGTTCATCGACGACAGGAACTCCTGGTTGGTCCGGGTTTTGCCCAGCTTGTCGATCAGGAGTTCCATGGTCTCGACCGGAGACAGCGGGTTGAGCACGCGGCGCAGAACCCAGATGCGGTTCAGCTCTTCGCGCGGCATCAGCAGCTCTTCCTTGCGGGTGCCGCTCTTGTTGATGTCGATGGCCGGGAAGACGCGCTTGTCCACCAGCTTGCGCTCCAGGTGGATTTCCATGTTGCCGGTGCCCTTGAATTCCTCAAAGATCACGTCGTCCATGCGGCTGCCGGTATCGATCAGCGCGGTTGCCACGATGGTCAGCGAGCCGCCTTCCTCGATGTTGCG
>DOZZ01000101.1:8558-8815 GCA_003517725.1 Bryobacterales bacterium
AAGCGCTTGGGGCGCTGCAGCGCGTTCGAATCGACGCCGCCCGACAGGACCTTGCCCGACGGCGGCACGATGGTGTTGTAAGCGCGCGCCAGACGCGTGATGGAATCGAGCAGGATTACGACGTCCTTCTTGTGCTCGATCAGGCGCTTGGCCTTTTCGATCACCATCTCGGCCACCTGCACGTGGCGCGTGGCGGGCTCGTCGAAGGTGGAGCTGATGACTTCGCCGCGCACCGAACGCTGCATGTCGGTGACTTC
>DOZZ01000105.1 GCA_003517725.1 Bryobacterales bacterium
CAGGCTGTCCCCTTGGCCCCCCCTTTGGCCCCCCCTTGGCCCCTTGGCCCCTTGGCCCTTGGCCCCTTGGCCCCTTGGCCCTTGGCCGTCCCCCCTTGGCCGTCCCTTGGCGTCTTGGCGCTCGTCCCCTTGGCGCTCTTTGGCGCTTGGCCCGCTTTTCAGGGTAACGCCGGCCGCGAAGTCCGCCGAACGGCCCGTCTAGGACGCGAATTGCTCGTAACTCTGCGGCGGATTAAAGTACAGCATGCGCCCGCAACTCTCGCAAAACATCAGCTTTTCGTCGCGCTTCAATTCCTGCAGAAAATGCGGGCGCTGCGTTACGTGGCAGGCCGTGCAGCGGCCGCCGGCTGCCTCCGCAATGGACGTCCCGCGCATTTTGCGAATGCGCTCGTAAGCGGCTAGCGCTTCCGCCGTCATCTGCGCCGTGAGTTCCCGGCGCTCCTGCTGCAAACGGTCGAGTTCGGCGCGGTCGGCGGCGGTGCGCTTTTCGGCATCGGCCTTTTCCGAATCCAGCTTCTGGCGCTCCTGCTTTAACTCCACTTCGGCGGTCTTGACGTTTTGCTCGAGCGGCTCGGCCTCGCCCATCAAATCCAGGATGCGGTCTTCGCATTTGCGGACTTCGGCCTCGCAGAACTCGATCTCCTTCTGAAAGGCCCGGTATTGCTCGTTGGTTTTGGCCGAGAGCGTCTGGTCGCGCAGCTTCGACTTCTTCTGATCGTGCGTCTGGATGTCGCCTTCGAGTTGCTTGCGGGTGCGCTGATTGGCGATCAGCGCGGCCTTGTCGGCCTCCAGCCGGCGGGCGTGATGGAACAGCTTCTTTTCGATTTCGGCGAGGTGTTTCGGCAACGCGGCAATCTCTTTGGTGAGTTCCGTCGCGCGCAGGTCAATTTGTTGGAGTCGCACCGCCAACTGCAGGTCGGGCAGCATTCCTAGCGAGTGTATCACGCTACTTTTGTCGCACTCCCAACCGCCGTAGCAACGGCCCGGCCAGCGCCCGCTGCGCGGCTTGCAGCTCTTCCAATTTCAAGGCCAGGCAAGCGCTGTAGAACACGGCCGCGCCCGCCGGAATGGCCAGCGTAAGGGTTACGACGTCGCCCATCACACGCGCGCCCATTACGTGCTGCACCTCGCGCGCGATACCGAAACACACGGCGCTCATCACGGCGGAAGCGGCGCATATTTTGACGAAAGTAACGAGCAGCGCGGCCTCGCCAAGGCCATGGATGCGCCGCCGCATCACCAGAAACAAGACCGCGAAGCCGAACAGCGCCACCGTCGAAGTGGAGAGCGCCAGCCCCGCGTGCCCCAGCCCGGCGTAACGGATCATCAGCGTCGAACAGCCCAGGTTGACCAGGATCGAGACCAGGCTGACCAGCATGGGCGTGCGCGCGTCGTTCAAGGCGTAGAAGGCCGGCGCCAGCACTTTCAACACCGCGTAACCCGAGAGGCCGACGGCGTAGCAGCCCAGCGCCAGCGCCGTCTGGTGCGTGTCATAAGCTTTGAAGCGGCCGCTCTGATACACCACGGCGATCATGCTCTTGCCCAGCACGATCAGCCCGGCCGAGGACGGGATGGTCAGCAGCAATACCATGCCGATCGAGCGCGCCAGGGTGGCGCGGAACTCGGCTATGTTGTGGGCCGCGGCGCTGCGCGAAATAGCGGGCAGCGTGGCCGACGCGATCGAAACTCCGAACAGCCCCAGCGGCAGCTGCATAAAGCGGAACGCGCAGTTGAGCCAGGCTACAGGCCCGTTGATCACATGACCCGCGGCATCCAGGATGCCCGAGGCGAAGTTGCTGTTGACCAGCACATTGATCTGCACGGAAGCGTTGCCCAGCAGCGCCGGGCCCATCAGGCGCATCATGTTGCGCAGGCCTTCGTGCCGCCACTGGATACGCGGCAGAAAGTCAAAGCCAAAGCGCCACAGGCTTGGCAATTGAAACGCCAGTTGCAGCGCGCCGCCGGCGACCACGCCCCAAGCCATGCCGAAGGCCATGGCGATCAGCCCGCGATATCCCAAAAAGGGCATGGCATAGCGCCCGACCAGCAGCCCCAGCGTCACCGAACCGATATTGAAAAAACTGGACGAGACGGCCGGCACGCCGAAGCGGCCCAGCGCATTCAGCGCGCCCATGCTTTGCGCGGCCAGCGCTACCAGCAGCAGGAACGGGAACATGATGCGCGTCATCGACACGGCCAGTTCGAACTTGCCCGGCACCTGGTGGAACGGCGAGGCGAACAGATTCACCAGCTGCGGCGTGAAGAGCATGCCCAGCAGGCATAGCGTGCCAACGATCAGCATTAGCGCCGTGCTGACCAGCCGGTAAAGTTCGCGCGCTTCCTCCTGCGAGCGCGTCGTCAGATAGCGCGTAAATGTCGGCACGAAGGCCGACGACAACGCGCCCTCGGCGAACAGGTCGCGGGTCAGGTTGGGAATGCGGAAGCCGATGATAAATGCGTCGAACTCGGCGCCCGCGCCAAACAGGTGCGCCATGACGCGCTCTCGCACCAGGCCCGTGATGCGGCTGGCAGCGATGGCCGCCGAAACCACGCCGGCCGAGCGCGCCACGCCCGGCTGGGAAGCGTCCGAAGCGGCCATCAATCGACCCGCCGCACATCAACGCGCTCGAAGACTTCGCGGGTGTCTTCGAAACTGGCGAATTTCATGCCCGGTTGCATGGCCGACGCGGTGCCCGCGGCCACACCCCAGCGCAAAGCGGTCTCGCGCGGCTCGTGTTTCTCGAGCGCCCACAGAAACGCCGCCGACATGGCGTCACCGGCGCCGATGGGGCAGCGCGCGTCCACCACCGGCGGCACGGCTTCGAACAGCGCTCCGTCAAAACTGCCGATGGCCCCGCGGCTGCCGAGCGACAACACCACCGACTCGGCGCCCATCTGCTGCATGCGCTCCACGGCTTCGAGCGTGTGGCTGCGCGTGATCAGCGCCGTGTCGAGCAGCCGCTCGGCCTCCTCCTGGTTGGGCGACACCACCGTCGGTCCCGCTTCAATACCACGGGGCAGCGCCTCGCCATCGGTGTCGAGCAGCGTGCGGACCCCGGCGCGGCGGGCGGCGCGGATCAGCTTGGCATAAAAATCGGGCTTCACGCCCGGCGGCAGGCTGCCGCACAGCATCAACCAGCCCGCGCCTTTCAGAACGCTCTTGACCGCCTTTTCGATATCCGCCACCTCGGGCTTGGTCAGTTCCGGCCCGCGCTCGTTGAGCTTGACGGTCAACCCGTGCCGGTCCGTGATGGTCAGGTTGGTCCGGACCTGGTTATGGATGGGCACCACGGTGACGGGAAAGCCGCATTTTTTCAACGCGTCCTGAAAGCGCTTGCCGGAGGATCCGCCGGCCGGCAGGATGGCGCGCGTCTCGCCGCCGAAGCTGTGGATGACCGACGCCGCATTGATGCCGCGGCCTCCGGGAGTGTCGGCGCTTGACAGGATATAGGCACGGTCTTCGAATGCCAGGCGATCCACCGTGATGGTCCGGTCAATCGCGGGATTAATGGTGACGGTTATGATCAACCCCTTATGGTGGCACAACCTAGCGTTGCGGAGCGCCTGCTAACCTTGAGCGTTGGAGTCCAATTCTCGAAGCTTGTCCTACGCGGCGCTGGTGGCCGTCTGCATCTTCTGGGGCACCACCTACCTAGGCATCCGCATGGCGCTCGAATCGTTTCCGCCAGCGGTGCTGGTGGCCACGCGATTCACCTTCTCGGGCGCGTTGATGCTGGCGGTGGCGCGCTGGCGGGGCGTGCGCATGCCGCGCGGCCGCGAACTGCGCATGGCGGCGCTCACCGGAGTTCTCACGCTGGGCATCGGGAACGGGTCGCTGGCCTGGTCGGAGGTGCTGATTCCCAGCGGGCTTGCCAGCCTATTTATCACGTTGTCACCTTTTTACCTGGTCGGTATCGAATCGCTGTTTGAAGGCGGGGAACGGCTGCACGCTCCCACCGTCGCCGGCATGCTGGTCGGGTTCGCCGGGACGGCGCTGTTGTTCCTGCCCGGTACCCGAGGCCTAATGCGAGGCTCTATGCTGACCGGCTTCCTCATCACCCAGATGGGCGTGGCGGCGTGGACCATGGGATCCCTCTATCAGCGGCGCCAGCCCGCGGCGGCACACCCGATCGTGACCGGCGCCGTGCAGCAACTGGCCGCCGGGCTGGCCTTTATCCCGGTGGCGCTGCTCGTCCCCCATGGGCCTATCGTTTGGAAAACTCGGGCCATCGCGGCTATTTTTTACCTGGCCTTCTTTGGTTCCATCGTGGGTTATAGCGCCTACGTGTATGCGCTCGACCGGCTGCCCGTCGCCTTGGTGTCCATCTACCCCTACGTCAACGCCGTGGTGGCTGTCGCGCTGGGCTGGCTGTTCTACCGGGAGCCGTTTGGCTGGCGCGAAACGGCCGCCATGCTGGTCATCTTTTTAGGCGTCGCTCTGGTGAAATGGCAGACGCAGGTGCAAGGACGACGTGTAAAGCGCGAAACTCAGTCCGTGGCTCGGCCGTCAGACTAGTGTACGGCAATAAAATTGCCTATACTTTCGTGCCGGCTCCGATGCGGCAATGAAAGGGCTGCTTTATAAAAAACTTATTTGCGGGACCTTTTCAGGCTCGAAGAAGTTGTAAAAGCAGCAACAAAATCCATTCTGACGACAATTGGGATTAAAACAATGGCCTTCCATAAGCCCCGAACGAGACTCGTTAACTTTCGCCTGACAGAGGAAGAGTACGAGACCTTGAAGAGCGCGGCGGAGAACAGAGGAGCGCGCAGCATTTCCGATTTCGCCCGCGCCGCTATTCTGTCTTCCGTCGCGACGCAGGACTCAGGCGCCAGCCACGGTCAAGGTTTAACCGGCATTGACCGCAAGCTGGAAGAAATCAACGTGGCGGTTGAACGCCTGGCCGGAATGCTGGCCATGCGTATGACCAGCAACGCCGCCTAGAGGCACCTTTCGATAACGCCGGGAGTGGGCAGAGTGATAATCAACTATGCCCACCGCGACGCAACGCTTTGTTGCCGAGAATGAAGCGCGTCTTTTAGACGAACTAAAGCAGTTCCTCCGCATCCCCAGCATCAGCACCCTTCCCGAACACAACCAGGATGTGGCGCGCGCTGCCGAATTTTGCGCTGAGCACTTGCGCCTGGCGGGGCTTGAGAACGTCGAGGTCATCGCCACCTCGCGCCACCCGCTGGTGTACGCCGACTGGCTGCACGCGCCCGGTAAACCCACGTTGCTGTGCTACGGGCATTTCGATGTGCAGCCCCCCGACCCGCTGGAGTTGTGGCATTCCCCGCCTTTCGAACCCACCATTCGCGACGGCAGTATCTACGCCCGCGGCGCCGCCGACGATAAAGGGCAGATGTACGTGCACATCAAAGCCATCGAGGCACTGCGCGCGGTCAACGGAACGCTGCCGCTCAACGTGAAGTTTTTGATCGAGGGCGAGGAGGAAGTCGGCGGCGTTTCGGTGACCGAATATGTCGCGAAGAACCCCGCGAAATTGAAGGCCGACGTGGCGCTGATCTCCGACACCGCGATGTACGCGCCGGGGCTGCCCACCATCGAGACCGGCCTGCGCGGGCTGATCTACATGGAGCTCGAAGCCACGGGCCCCCTGCGCGACCTGCACTCGGGCATCTACGGAGGCGCCGCGCCCAACGCCGTTTTCGGCCTCATCGAACTATTGGCCAAGGTCAAGAATGCCCACGGGCAAATTCAGGTGCCCGGCATCTACGACGAGGTAGCTCCACCGGCCGCCGAGGAAAAGCAGAGCTGGGCCGGCCTGCCGTTCGATGAGCAGGAGTTTCTAAAGAACGAAGTCGGTTCCAGCCAATTGACCGGCGAGCCCGGCTACTCAGTGTTTGAACGAACCTGGGCCCGCCCAACCTTCGAGGTGCACGGCATCGCCGGCGGCTTCACGGGCGCGGGCAGCAAGACCGTAATTCCGGCGAAGGCGCTGGCCAAGTGCAGCTTCCGCCTGGTACCCAACCAGAACCCCGATAAGGTGGTGGCGGCCTTTCGCAAATTCATCGCCGAACACACGCCCGCGGGCATCCAAACGGAACTAAAGGTATTAGGCCAGAGCCCCGGCCTTCTGGTAAATCCGGATCATCCGGCAATCCGCGTGGCGGCCCAGGCGCTGACCGATATTTTTGGCCAGAAGACGGTCTACACGCGCTCCGGCGGTTCCATCCCGATCGTGGGCGATTTCGCCGAGCACCTGCACATTCCGAGCATCCTAATGGGTTTCGGTCTGCCGGATGATGGCCTGCACTCGCCTAATGAGAAGTATTCGATTGACAACTTCTACAAGGGGATTATGGCGGTAGCCCACTTTATGGAACTTTACGGAAAAAATCCACTTTAGACCCGCATCAGCCCTGTAGTGCAGGCTTTAGCCTGCACTACAGGCGGCTGATCTTGTGCTGGATCTCTTTGGCGTTCTTCGCGTCGGGGGATATTTCCAGATAGTGCTGATAGGCTTCTTTGGCGGCCTTCTTGTCTTTGTTTTTCTCTTCGGCCTGACCGAGCTTTAGATAAGCCTCGGCTAGCGTGGGGTTCCACTTGGCGGCTTCGCGGAAGCGGTTGGCGGCCGCTTCGAACTTGCCCTTATGCAAGTAGAATTCGCCCGTCGCAATCTCTTTATTCGCCTGCAGCGGATTAAACGCGTACGTCTTCTCCTTCAGGTTTTCGTCTTCTTCAGGAGGTGCCTGCTCGGCGGGCGGCGCGGGCTTCGAGGCTTGCGCCCAAAGCGGCCTCGCGCTCATCAATAATAAAATAGCTAGCCAGGCAAACTGCACAATTCCAGTTTAAATGAACATCCAGATCTCCGACGCGCTGCGCGAAAAAGCCGGCCAACTGCCGCTCGCGCCCGGAGTGTATCTGTACCGCGACGGCGCCGGTCGCGTGATTTATGTCGGCAAAGCCAAGATCCTGCGGCACCGCGTGCGCAGCTACTTCCTCGAAGACAAGCTGGGCGATGCCAAGACCGGCTCGCTTATCGCCGAGGCGCGCGACGTCGAATACATCCTGGTCGACAACGAAAAAGAGGCGCTGGCGCTCGAAAACAACCTGATCAAGCAGCACAAGCCGCGCTTCAACGTATTGCTGCGGGATGACAAAACTTACCCATATGTAAAACTTACCGGCGAACGTTACCCACGTGTATACGTTACTCGCCGTCTGCGCAAAGACGGCTCCACCTATTTCGGCCCCTATTTCCCCGGCAATCTGGCGCATCGCCTGGTTCACTTCATCCACCGCCATTTCCTGGTCCCCTCCTGCAAAGTGGACCTCACGCGGTATCACCCGAAGCCCTGCCTGCAGTACCACATTCACCGCTGCCAGGGCCCCTGTGTCGAAGGCTTGACGACCGACGAAGCCTACAGCCGCGCGGTAAAGGAAGTGCGCCTGTTTCTGGAGGGCCGCCACACCGACCTGGCACGTGAATTAAAGCGCCGCATGGCCGACGCCGCCGCTAACGAGCGCTATGAGGAGGCCGGCGGCATCCGCGACCTGCTCTCCACCGTGGAGGAGATCGAGCAGCGCCAGAAAGTAGCGGCCGCCAGCGGCGAGGACGTCGACATTTTCTCCTGCTACGCCGAGCCGCCGCTGATCGCGGTGAACCTCTTCCATCTGCGCAACGGGCAAATTGTGGATCGCCGCGAATTCTTCTGGGAAGACCAGCCGGAGTTCAGTGAACCCGAATTCTTCTCCTCGCTGCTGCTGCAGATCTATCTGGACCAGCAGTACGTGCCGGCCGGCATCCACGTGCCAGTGGATTTCGAAGACCGCGAGACGCTGGAAGAGCTGCTTACCGAAAAGCGCGGGCGCAAAGTCGAGATCAATACGCCGCAGCGCGGCCAGAAGAAGGCTTTCCTCAACCTCGCGCAAACCAACGCCAAGCACAGCTTCGACGCGCGTTTTCGAGTGCTGAAGCCGTCGATGGTGGCGATCCAAACAGCTCTACAGGACGCGCTGAACCTGCCCGAACCGCCGCGCCGCATCGAGTGCTTCGACATCTCGCACATCCAGGGCACCGACAAAGTGGCGAGCATGGTGGTGTGGGAAGACGGCCGCATGAAGAAGTCCGACTACCGCAAGTTCATCATCCGCACGGTAGAGGGCAACGACGACTTCGCCAGCATGCGCGAAGTGGTCACGCGCCGTTACGCGAGGGTGCTGGAAGAAGAGCAGACCATGCCCGGCCTGATCCTGATCGACGGCGGCCTGGGGCAGTTGCACGCGGCGGCCGGCGCGCTCGAATCGATCGGCGTCATCAACCAGCCCCTGGCATCAATCGCCAAGCGCGAAGAGATCATCTACGTGCTGGGCCAGGAGCATGAACCCTGCGTACTCGACCGTTTCTCGCCGCTGCTGCACCTGATCCAATCGATCCGCGACGAGGCGCACCGTTTCGCCGTCACGTTCCACCGCACGCGCCGCAACGCCGTCCGGCTGGTGTCGGAACTAGACCAGATCCCCGGCGTGGGCGAAAAAACGCGGACGCGGCTGTTGAAAGAGATGGGCAGCTCGGACCGCGTGCGGCAGGCGTCGGAGGAAGAACTAGCGGCGCTAGTGGGCAAAGCGGTGGCGCGCAAGGTGAAGGCGTTCTACGCGAGAGCTTCCGGTCTCTCTTGAGGCAACCAGGCCCTATACCGTTGGAATGGCATCGTGCCGCCGACTGTCACGACAATGTCTGGCATCCATGGTATGAATAAAGAGCACGGGGAGAGACAATCATGGCGCATTCTGAAACCCGCAACGAGAAGCTCGACCTCCGGCTGACGCCTTCGGCCAAACGGACGCTGCAGACGGCCGCCCGGGCCGCCCAGCGTTCCGTCAGCGAATTCGTGTTGGAGAGCGCTCTCGCCCGTGCCGAAGAAACTTTGCCCGATCGCCAGCGCTTTGGCTTGAGCGCCGCGCAATGGGAAGCCTTTCAGAAGGCTTTATCCACGCCTCCCCGCCCCTCGCGCCTCTTAGCGAAACTTTTCAAGGAGCCCAGCGTATTTGAGCGCGGCGGTGCGTGACTCCGCTTCGGATTGAAAAGCTGCAGCGCAGCCACGCGGTTGATGAATTCGATTGTGGCCGCGAGGTTCTCAACCGATTTCTCCAGCGTTATGCGTTCCCAAACCAGCAGGCCGGCGCTTCTCAAACCTACGTCGCCCTAACCGGCGAGACCGTCGTCGGTTACTACACCTTGGTCGTCGGCCAGGTAGAATATGCCGCTGCTCACCCGCGCCTAATCAAGGGCCTCGCACGGCATCCCGTTCCCATCATGCTCCTCGCCCGTCTGGCTATTGCGGCACCCTGGCAGGGACAAGGCCTCGGATCCGGGTTGCTCAAGGACGCCATGCAGCGCACGCTCCAGGCCGCCGGCATCGCTGGCATTCGTGCTTTCGCGGTTCACGCCAACGACGACGATGCGCGGGCCTTTTACGAGCACTTTGGCTTCAGCTCGCTGCCGAGCGACCCCTGCCATCTCTTCCGTCTGCTCAAGGACATTCGCGCCCGCTGAACTTGCTATTTAGCGCCCTCACACTCGATCGGCTGGCGTACCAGCAGCAAATACGCCGCCGCCGAAAGTAGGCTCAGCCCGGCACTCAACAGCAAAGCTTGCGAGAAGCTGCCCGTGCGCTGCACCATCAGCCCGGTCACCGCCGGGGCGAGCGCGCCGCCCAGGTAGCCCCCGCAATTCTGAATGGAACCGAGCGACGCGGTGTACTGGCTGGGCGCGGCAATCGGGACGGTAGCCCATGCCGCGCTGCTAGCGATATAAATCAGGAACAGCGAAACCGAAATGAAAGCGAGCGCCACGGCGTTCGATTGCGCCAATACGGTTCCCACGGTGCACAACGAAATGCCGCACAGAGCGAGGGAGACCAGCAGTTTACGGCCCGCCATCGGTGTCCATCCACGCCGGGTGAAGTAGTCGCAGAGCCAGCCGCCCGCCACCGCTCCGACGCAGCCGAAGAAGTAGGGGATGGCGGCCACCAGTCCCACGCGCGCCACGCTCATGTGGCGTTCGTGTTCCAGGTAGTACGGCAACCAGCCGGTGTATAGCCAAAGCGTATAGACCGTCCCAAAGAAGCCGGCGATCATGCCCCACGTAGTTCTGTGAGCGAACAGTTGCTTCCATTCGGCGAACGATGGCGGACGCAAGGTGGCATTCTCGTCGCCCTCCGTCAGGTAGCGCAGCTCGTCTTCACTGAGGCGCACCTCCGCGGGATCGCGGTGAATGCTCCACCACACAAACGCCAGCACCACCCCCGCCGCGCCGACAATGAAAAACATCCAGCGCCAGCTCAGCCGCAGCATCAGGAACGTCAGCAACGGGACCGCGATGAAGTTGCCCAGCGACGAGGCCGATTGCAGAAGACCGGTGGCGAACCCCCGCTCGCGAATGCCAAACCAATCCCGCACCACGCGCGCTCCGCCGGGAAACAGGGGTGCTTCGCCGACGCCCAGCGCAAAACGCGCCGCGATGAAGACTCCGAAACCAGTGACCAGTCCGCCAGCCGCTTGCGCCACCGACCAGCTGA
>DOZZ01000245.1:0-2034 GCA_003517725.1 Bryobacterales bacterium
GGGGCGATTCAACGCAGGGAGGGGGCATGTTAGGATTGTGGATTGTCAGGTCTCGGGCTTCGTGCAACGGGCGGCTGCAAACCCCGCCAGGTCCGGAAGGAAGCAACGGTAGTGGTTTAACCCGTGTGCCGCGGATTACCCGGGGCCTGGCAGATTCCCCGAAATGTATCAGGTCATCGCGCGCAAATACCGTCCACAGGGCTTCGACGACGTGGTCGGACAAGAGCACGTCAAGACCACGCTGCGCAACGCGATTGCGCAGAACCGCATCGCGCACGGCTACATCTTTTCGGGGCAGCGCGGCACTGGCAAAACCACCATGGCGCGCATCATCGCGCGCTGTCTGAACTGTGAACAGGGCCCGACGGCCGAGCCCTGCGGGGTGTGCGCCAGCTGCCTGGAAGTAGCGGCGGGCGGCAGCGTGGACGTCATTGAAATCGACGCTGCCTCGAACCGCGGCATCAACGAAATGCGCGAGCTGCGCGAAAACGTGCGCTACCGGCCGGTGCGCGATCGCTACAAGGTCTTCATTGTCGACGAGGCGCACCAGATCACCAGCGAAGCCTTCAACGCTTTGCTCAAGACGCTGGAGGAGCCGCCGGCCTGGGCCCTCTTTATCCTGTGCACCACGGAATCGCACAAGATACCGGCGACCATTGCCTCGCGCTGCCAGCACTTCAGCTTTCGTTCGGTGGACTACGAGGAGCTGATCGCGCGCATGGCGTGGATCTGCACGCAGGAGGGCATCGCGGCCGATACCGAGACGCTGGGCGTGATTGCGCACGCGGGAGAAGGCAGCGTGCGCGATTCCCTATCGGCGCTGGACCAGGCCATCGCCTGTTGCGGCAACACGCTTGACGCAGCGGCCGTGCGCGCTCTGTTGGGCGCCTATTCGATCGACTCGCTGGCACGCATCGCGCAAGCGCTGCTGGATCAAAGCAGCGCGCCGATGCTGGCGCTGGTAGGCGATCTGGAGCGCAACGGCGAGAACCTGCAGCACTTCAGCCGCGAGTTGTCGCGCTTCTTCCGCAATCTGCTGGTGGCGCGTATTGCGGGCAGCGACACGCAATTGCTGGCCGCGTCGCCGCGCGAGCGCGAACAGATGGCGCAGATCGCCGCGCGCTTTTCCGAACCCGAGCTGACGCGCTATCTGCAGCTGTCGCTGGATCTGTTCCGTGATCTGCAATATTCGCTGCAACCGCGCTTTCATCTGGAATTGGGCCTGGTCAAGCTGGTGATGGCCGGACGGCTGATCGACATCGAAAAAGCTCTGGCTGGGCTGCCGCCCGCGCCGGCTAAGCCGGCTTTCGCCCGCGCGCCCGCGCCATCCATGGCGCCATCCACGACGCCCCCGCCGCGACCGGCGCCGGCCGCCCGCCCGGCTGGGCCGTCACCATTTGAACTGGATCGTCTGAAGAAAGGCGGCCGGCCCGAGCCGCAGTCGATGGGGGCCAATGCGCTGGCGCCGGCTCCGGTGACGCCCCTCAACAGCGGCGAGCCCTGGAGCCAGCGGCTGCACGACGCCTTGATTGAACTTGGCCTGCCGTTTACCGCCGATGCGATGGCGCATTCCGAGGTGGAAGCCGTCGGGAACGAATTGCGCATTCTGGCGCCCAAGGAGTTTCAGCTTTCGCTGACGCAGGACGACTTGCAGAAGGCGCTGCAGCATGCCGGCGCGGCGCAGCTTCGCGCCAAGATTTCGTTCGGAGCACCAACCGTGCCCGCCGCGCGGATGGAAACCAAGCGGCCGGCCGTGGCTGACGATGCCGAGCGCAGGGCGCTTGAAAATGCCGAAGTAGCGCGTTTCCGCGAGCTGTTTGGCGGCGAATTGCGCAACATCAAAAACCTAAAGGAGTAACGAGTGAAACTGCCAGGAAACATGCAGGGAATGCTGAAGCAGGCGCAGCAGATGCAGGAGAAGATGCAGGCCGAAGTGGCGCTGATCCGAGTGGAGGCGTCGGCCGGCGGCGGCATGGTGACGGTCAAGATGGACGGCCACAAGAACGTGATCGGCGTGAAGATCGATCCCGAAGT
>DOZZ01000245.1:2142-2792 GCA_003517725.1 Bryobacterales bacterium
TCGAAGATGGGCGGCATGCTGGGCGGCATGGGGCTGCCGCCGGGACTGTTCTAAGCGATGCCGGATTTCGCCGAGCCGCTGGCGCGCCTGATCACCGAGTTCAAGCGCCTGCCGGGCATCGGCCAGAAATCGGCGCAGCGCATTGCGTTCGCCGTGCTGCGCGCCAAACGCGAGGATGCCGAGCGCTTGGCGCTGGCGCTGCTGGACGTCAAAGACAAGCTGGGGCTCTGCGCGCTGTGCAACAACATCAGCGACGGCGATATCTGCCAATACTGCTCGGACCAGACGCGCGACCCGAAGATCATCTGCGTAGTCGAAGAGCCGCACAACATCATCGGGATTGAGTCGACGCGCCAGTTCCAGGGGCGCTATCACGTGCTGCACGGCGCTCTTTCGCCGCTGCGCGGCATCGGGCCGGAGCAGCTCAAGATCAAGAGCCTGTTGGAGCGGCTGGGCACGCAAGGCGTGGAGGAAGTGATTGTCGCGACCAACCCCAACGTGGAGGGCGAAGCGACGGCCGCTTATCTGGCGCGGCTGCTGAAACCTTTGGGCGTGAAGGTCACGCGCATCGGCATGGGGATTCCGGTGGGAAGTGACATGGAATACGCCGACGAAGTCACGATGTGGAAGGCCATGGAAGGCCGGCGCGA
>DOZZ01000245.1:2898-4204 GCA_003517725.1 Bryobacterales bacterium
GCTTCCCTGCGGAGGCGCCTCTGGTTTATAGCAATATTAGTGAGTTTATTCTAAATGCATAAACTTGTTAATTTTGCTACACTTGACTTGCGTGGACCCTATTCTAAATCCGTATTCTCCAGGTGCAGGTAGCCCTCCGCCGGAACTCGCAGGTCGCGACAAACTTCGTGAGCAGATCCGCATAGCGATCGAGCGCATCCGCCGGGGAAACCCCGCGAAGAGCGTGCTGATGGTTGGCCTTCGCGGTGTCGGGAAAACCGTCCTGCTCGATCGTATGCGCCAAGACGCTGAAAACGCAGGTGTATACACGATTCGGATCGAGGCACCTGAAAATCGTTCCTTACCCGCTTTGCTCGCCCCGCAGCTTCGTCAGGTTCTGCTGAGCTTGAATCGGGTCGCAGCAGCGAAGGACTTCGCGCAGCGTGGCCTTCGAGCTTTGGCCGGTTTCGCCAAAAGTCTAAAAGTGAAGTTCAAGGACATTGAGGTCGGGCTCGATTATGAGGTCGAACCGGGGCTCGCCGACAACGGCGATCTTGAGGTTGATTTAACGTCGCTACTCGAGCAGGTTGGGCTCGCTGCACAGAAGGCCGGAAGCGCCGTCGTTTTGTTCATCGATGAACTTCAATACATCGAGTCGAGTCAGTTCGCTGCTCTGATCTCGGCGCTTCACCGTTGCGCGCAGCGAAAGCTTCCCCTTACTGTTGTCGGTGCCGGTTTGCCACAACTGCGCGGCTTGGCGGGAGAAGCCAAGTCTTACGCCGAGCGTCTGTTCGACTATCCGACCGTGGGACCGCTTTCGGCAGCCGAGGCGGAACTGGCGATCGTGAAGCCCGCGAGACACCAGAACGTTGAATTCACGAAGGAGGGAGTTGACGAGATCATCTCGGCGGCTCGAGGATATCCATACTTCCTGCAGGAGTGGGGCAAGCACGCCTGGGACGTCGCCGAAAAGAGTCCCATCGGTGGGGACGACGTGCGAGCCGCTTCCAGTGAAGCGATCGCGGCTCTCGATGAAAGCTTCTTCCGGGTGCGATTCGATCGCTTGACGCCGACAGAAAAGCGTTATCTCCGAGCGATGGCAGAACTTGGGCCGGGCCCGCATCGCTCAGGGGACATTGCGCAGGTGCTAGACAAAGCGGTCAATCTGTTCGGACCAGTCAGAAAGGCTCTTATCACAAAAGGCATGATCTGGAGCCCGAGCCACGGTGACACCGCATTCACAGTTCCGTTGTTCGATGAGTTCATGAGGCGCATGATTCCGGAAGCGGAATGGAAATCCACCTAGAGCCCGCTAGTTCCTAAGCGT
>DOZZ01000245.1:4346-9082 GCA_003517725.1 Bryobacterales bacterium
TCCTGAATACGCTCGGTTAACAGGTCGACGAAGCGCTCGGGAACGAAGCCGTTCATGCGGCTGGCGACCGCGCCGGTGCCGTCTACGATGATGGTCGTTGGGATCGAATTGATGGCCAGCAGGGCCGAGAGGCCGGCTTCGAAGTAGACGTGGTTGTCCCATTTGGCTTCTTTTAAAAAAGCCGGGACCGCCCCGCGGTCCTCGTCGGTGTTGATGCTCAGAAACGCTACTTTGGGATTCTTCTCGAAACGCTTCTCAACCTGCTCGTAGAGCGCGTGTTGCGCGCGGCAGGGTCCGCACCAGGTGGCCCAGAAATCGAAGATGAGGGTCTTGCCTTTGAGTGAGGCAAGTTTCAGAGGCGAACCTTGGACCGCAGGCAGCGTGAAATCCAGAATATGGGCCGCGGTGGCGTTGGGGTCGGCGGCCTGCAGGCGCGCGGCGCGGTCGGCCAGTTGCGCGGCGGTGCGGTCGTAGGCCGCTAGAATCACGTCGCCTAAACCCTTTTCGCTGCCATTTGATTTCTGGTAAAGCTCGCCCATTTTGAGGCGATCCTTGGCGCGATCCATCTCCGTAACGTGCGGATCGGCGATGGTAAAGGCTTCGGCCAGATGCTCCACCGCCGCGGCGTTATCGCCTTTTTTGGCCAGCCAGCGGGAGCGCTCGCGGGCCCCCTCGGCCGTGGGATACGCGTCGTAGCTGCGCTTGGCGAGGACTAGCGCTTCGTCGATTTTGCCGAGATTCCCGGTGGCGCGAGCCTGCAGCGCGAAGACCCGCGCGAGGCCTTTGTCGATCTCGTTGTGCCAGGCCGCCGCGCTCATGCGGGCGGGCTGCTGCTCATCGCGCATGCGAAGGACGGTCTGCTCGTAGAGCTTCAGATACCCGATCGCGCGGGTGGCATTTTCGGGGCTGTCGGTATCGAGCAGCGCGCGGCACACGCGATCCAGAATCTGGATGTCGCGATCGCCGTTCGCCAGCACGCGCGGTCCGTATTCCAGAATCTTGGCGTTGTCTTTGGCTTCGATGGCGGCCTTGACGGCGGCACGCTCGAGCTCCGCGCGGCGCGTGGTGTTGGGGTACTTCTTCAGATGGCCTTCAATGGCGCGCAGGAAATCCACCGGGCTGGTGCCGGCATCCTGCAGGGCCTGTCCCAGGTCGCGCCGCTCGGCTTCGTCGGGCGTCTCGACGGCGTTTGCGGGCTTGTTGGAAGGCAGGTCGCTCTTCTTCTGCGCGAAGCACACCGCACAACTCAGGGCGCCGGCCAGCAGTACACGGCCGAGGCGATGATTGAAGTACTTCATGGCGTCGCGCCAGACTCCCCGGCGCGGATTTGGCCGGCCAGAGCCGCGGCCCGCGTGCGCGCCATGTGCAAATAGGTTTCATTCTTCGCCACGCGGTCGAGCAGCGGCAGCAACTGTTCGGGCGCCACCAGCCGCTTTTGCTCCCAGCCCGATTGCACTTCCAGCAGCGCCTGGTTCACGCCTAATTTGTCGTACTTGGCGGCACGCTCGAGGCGCGCGCGGTGCTGTTCAGTCTCCGAGACGCGCTCGAACCAATCGGCCAGTTCGCGGGCGTCCAGGTTGTCGGTGAAGTTGAAGGTGGCCTGCTGTCCGGCGCCGTCCTTTTCATAACGAAAAGTTTTCAGGCCCATGCGCGCGACCTTGGCGCCGGATTCCAGCTTGTCTTTGAAAAAATTAAGTTTGGCCGCCAAGCCGAACACGGTCTGAGCCTCGCGCGGGCTAACGGCGAAGCGCAGCGGCCGGTCGTCGTCGGCGTCTTCACGGTATTCGGTGGCGCCCTGGGCATCCACGCTGATGCTGACGTAAGCCGGCACGCTGCCGGGAAAAACTTTGGTGAACACCACGCGTTCGGCGGCCGGTAACAGGCCCGCGGCGCACAGTAATATCATGCCCAGCTTCACGCCTTCACCCCAATTTTAAGGCCAAGAGCGGCGCAGTTGGCGTGGCAGATAGCGATGGCCAGCGCGTCGCAGGCGTCTTCCGACGCGATCACGGAATCGAGCCGCAACAACGATGCCACCATCTGCTGCACCTGGCGCTTTTCGGCGCGGCCATAGCCCACCACGCTCATCTTCACTTCAAGCGGCGAGTATTCGGCCAGCGCCAGGCCCGCTTCGGCCACAATCAGCAGCGCCACCCCACGCACATGCGCCAGTTTCAGCGCGGTGCGCGCATTCGCGGCCACAAACACCTGTTCGACGGCAACCGCCTGCGGGCGGTGCGCGGCGCGGCACTCGCGCAGGGCGGCGGCAATCGCCAGCAGCCGTGTTTCGAGCGGGTCGCGCGGGCTGGTGCGGATCACGCCCGAGTCCACCAGATGGTGCTGCCGGCCGTCGCTGTCGATGACGCCGTAGCCGGTGCGCTGAGTGCCGCAGTCGATGCCCAGTATGCGCATAAAGGCCGGCGCTAAGCCGACGCTTCGAGTTCGCTTTCGTCGACGTCGAAGTTGGAGTAGACGCTCTGGACGTCCTCGTGCTCCTCAAGCGCGTCCTGCAAACGCAGCATGGCCGCCGCGTTTTTACCTTCCACCTGCACCAGGTTTTTGGGCACCATCGCAATTTCGGCCGATTCGTTCGGAATCTTGGCGCTCTGCAGCGCGGCCAGCACCGCTTCATGCGCTTCGGGCGGCGACAGAATCTCCCAGCCGCCTTCGTTGCGGATGTCCTCGGCGCCGGCGTCCAACACCAGGTTCATCAACTGCTCTTCGGTGGCATTCTCTTCGGCCACCATGATCTGGCTCTTGCGCTCGAACATCCAGGCCACGCTGCCCTGCTCGCCGAGGTTGCCGCCGTTGCGCGAGAACATGTGGCGGATCTCGCTGACGGTGCGGTTGCGGTTGTCGGTCGCGACGTTCACCAGCACGGCCGCGCCGCCGGGTCCGTAGCCTTCGAACATGACTTCGTCGATTTGTCCGCCTTCCAGTTCGCCGGTGCCGCGCATGATGGCCTTCTTGATGTTGTCCGACGGCATGCTGACGGCTTTGGCGGCCGTCACCGCGGTGCGCAGGCGAGGATTGGCGTCGATGTCTCCACCGCCGCCACGGGCGGCAATCTGAATTTCCTTGATGATGCGGGTGAATGTTTTGCCGCGCTTGGCGTCGGTGGCGGCTTTCTTATGCTTGATCGTCGCCCATTTGGAGTGGCCAGACATGATGAAAAAACCTCAGGAAGGTACGGTCCGCGGACCGCTGCGTTGTCGCTGATTCTAACCTCTGAGAATAACAAACTGAAATTGAGGGCTCAACGGCGCTTAGACTGCGCGCCCCGTCACGACGGTGCCGGGGCCGGTCGGGACGGTCCGGGCCGCCACGTGGTCAAAGGCCGAGGCGCGGTACATGGCTTCCAATTCCCGCAAGGTGTAGGCATCGCCGGCCTCGGTGGTGGCCAGCATCACCAAGCTGAAGGAGGCCGCCGGCGGCGGCGAGACCCGGTCGTCATTGGGCACGAAGTCGAGCGCTGCCAGAGTGCCGCCGGGGCGCATGGCCGCGCGGATCTTGCGGAGCAGCACGGTACAGGTCGGGGGGTCGAAATGATGCAGGAAGTTGGTCAGCAGGACGATGTCGTACGGGCCCTTGAAGTCCACCTCGAAAGCATCGCCGGGCAGTTCCTCATAGCGATCTCCGACGCCCTCGCGCTGAGCATTTTCCCGGGCCACCGCGAGCACCTCCGCCGAATCGAGCGCCACAATGCGCGCTTCCGGATTGCGTTTGGCGATGGCGATTCCAAACAGTCCGTGGCCGGCCGCAATGTCCAGGACTCGAAGCGGTCCGCTGCATCCTTCCAGGACCATCTCCGCCATGGGGGCCGCACTGGGACCGGTGATGCCGGTCATGCTCCGCGCGAACTCGACCCAGCTCGGATTGTCCACGCGCGCCGTACCGTGATCCGGCAATACGGTGCGCCCGGTGCGCACGATCTCGGTCAAGTGTTGGAAGGGCTCGCGCAACTGGGCGTGGCACAGGAAGCGTGCTCCCTGTCCCATGTACGCCGGCGATTGAGAGTCGAGGAACAGCGCGCTGGTGGGTGTATTCCGGTAGTGGCCGTCGGCCTTATCGAGCAGTCCGATGACGGTCAGGTAATCACAAAGAATTCGCGTGCCGCGCTCCGACGCACCGCATTGGCGGCCGAGGGAGGCCGCATCGCCCGGCCCGTCAGCGATCGCGCGAAACAGATCCAATTCGATGGCCGTGACTAGCGCGGCCGAGCGCTGGTAAGCCAAGAGGGTGTCGAATACGAGTTGCGGGGAGGGGGCGGTCATAACGATAGGGAAATCTCCAGAATTCCTTAATACCACTGAACTGTCAGGCGAACGGACTACAATTCGTGGAAAGTTGGACTCTTAATTGCTTACTTGTAAGTTCCAGGTGGCACTTTCGAAAGGCCGCCATTCGCACGGAGGGATTTACAAAATGAAGAAACTTGTATTCGCATCGTTTCTAACTGTAGCGGCCATGATGGCGCAGGACGCCGCGACGACGACCAGTTCGCAATCGACTACGACGACTGCGAAACATCACGGCAAAAAGTTGAACACCGACACCACAACCACGACCGGCGCCACGGATTCCACGGGCGCCAGCGCGACGCACACCAGCAATATGACCAAGAAGACGCGCCGCAAACACCATGGCAAGGTCGTGACGGAGCACTCCGCGACCGACAGCACTACCACGACCACCACGCCGCCGCCCCAGGATTAGTCCTCAGTTCGCGCGCGGGA
>DOZZ01000217.1:0-2584 GCA_003517725.1 Bryobacterales bacterium
ATAGCCCGACAAAACCCGGGGCCAATCCCGAAAAGTCCACGTAGCAGTTTTCGCCATTCACGAGAACTTGAAACGGATCCACCGTGTATGCCAGCGGATTGTAAGGAGCTCCCACGCCGTCGACCAAATTCAGCGTCAGCGGTCCCAAACCAGTCGTGTAGAGAATGATGGTTTCACCCGGCTGGGCCGGATCGTTCGGACCCACCAGAGCGTAGTCCGCATGCACGGCCACCGCATAGGTGCCGTTGTACATGAAGATACCAGGATCTTCAGTGAACGAGTCCACTATCACGGACGCCTCTAAAACACCGTTGTTGTAGACCTGCACCTGGCCCGCGCCTGGGCCGACCGGCGCGTCATAGGGCACCTGTACGCTAATTTGGTCTTCACCACCGGCGTAAGCCACGCCATAGATGGGCGCGGCGAAGCCGTTGATGAATACTTCCACTCCGGCCAGTTGAGTGGGCAGCGGATCGGTGCCGGCATACACAATGCCGCTAACGTTCGACAGATTTTGTCCGAAGATAGTGATGAGACCGCCCGGACTGATGCCCGGCAGGTAGCTGGCCGCATTCACCACCGCGACGTCGGTGGCCTGCAGCGTTTTGGCTTTGACGGCGGATTGGGGGCGATAAAACTGAGGCTTCGCCGTGGCCGTGGCGGTTGCCGCTACCGTGAACGGCGCTACCGCGATAAGAAGAGTTGCTAGAGCTAAAGGTAACTGAATGCATCCCAACCGCCGGTGTGACATGGTTTCTCCCGCTACGCTGATTGCAATTGAAAGACCAAAGTAGTGGCCGTCGAAAAGCGGCCCCCGCGTTGCAGACTAGATCGCCAGTGAAATCGAGCGAAACGCCTATCCGCGCAACGGTTCAGCCGAGCGCGAAGTCCGACTCCTGCGTCGCATTTCTGAATATTGCGTCGGGAGCCGGAAAATCGCAAATTACTCGACTTCATGTGAAAAGTGCGTTGGAAGCCGCGGGCCTTGCATGCCGGATTGAGGAAATTCTGCCGGGCCAGGACCCGGCGCAGTTGGCGCGCCAGGCGATTGAACAGGGCGCATCGCTGGTGATTGCGGCAGGCGGCGACGGCACGGTCAGTTCCATCGCGGCCGCCGTCGCCGGCACCCATGTTGCGCTCGGAGTGCTGCCACTCGGGACGCTGAACCATTTCGCGCGCGATCTCAAAATACCCGAGGCTCTCGATCTCGCCATCGAGGTAATCCGCCAGGGCCGCACACGCCAGATCGATGCGGCCGAGGTGAATGGACGCATCTTCATCAACAACTCATGTCTGGGCCTTTATCCGCATCTGGTGCGTCAGCGGCAGCAACGGCAGCGTCTGGGGTGGAGCAAGTGGGCGGCATTCTTCTGGGCAAGCCTGGCTGTCTTCCGGCGATACCCGTCTGTGACCGTTCGGATACAAACCAGTGAAGGGCCGGAACTGGTGCGAGAGACCCCGCTGGCCTTCATCGGAAACAACATCTATTCCACCGGCAGCGCCGACCTGGGCCGGCGCGCACGGCTGGACGAAGGCACGCTGTGTCTCTTTTTGGCGCACCACCGCGGCAGATTGGGACTGCTGCGGCTGGCCTGTTCCGCGCTGCTGGGCCGCCTCGACCGCGATGGCGCGCTCGATTGCCGGCGCGCCCGGGAGATTCACATCGAAACGCATCGGCCCAGTGCCCTGATGGCCTGCGACGGCGAGACCAGCGAATTAGCCACTCCGCTGCACTACCGGATTCTTCCGGGCGCCCTCCGGGTGCTGGCGCCGGAATAACTTCCATGCGCACCATCCTGCATCTTTCCGATCTGCACTTTAACAAGATCGATCCGCGCAAGGCCGCCGCGTTGGTGGAGGCGGCGCATGGCCTCGCGCCCGACCTGGTGGTGGTGTCGGGGGATTTGACGCAGCGCGCCCGCGCCCGTCAGTTCATGGCGGCGCGTCACTTTCTGGACCAACTGCCGCGGCCGCAATTAGTAGTTCCGGGCAATCACGACATCCCCACCTGGAACATGTGGGGACGCCTGACCGAGCCGATGACCCACTATCGGCAGTACATCTCGTCCGACCTCGAGCCCACCTACAGCGATGGCGAACTGATCGTGGTGGGCGTGAACACCACGCGCGTTCTGACCAGCAAATACGGGCGCATCAACCAGCTGCAGATCCAAGCCGTGGCGGACCACCTGCGGCAGTCCGGCGAGGCCGTCACCAAAATGATTGTGGCGCACCACCCCTTCGACGTCCCGGCCAACGACAATCAGAAAGATCTGGTGGGCCGCTCGGTGCTGGCGATGGATACCTTCGCCCGCTGCGGCGTGGACCTGCTGCTGGGCGGCCACCTGCACCGCGCCAACATCAACGGCACGGCGCAGCGATATCGGATTCGCGGGCATTCGGCGCTGGTAGTTCAGGCGGGCACCGCCATCTCGGGCCGGTTGCGAGGCGAGACCAACTCCTGGAACATGCTGCGCATCTACCCCGCGACGGCTGAGTCGCCGCGCCGCATCGAGATCACGCCCTACGTCTGGAACGGCTGCACCCACTTCACGGCCGCGGGCATGCGCGCGTTCGGGCACAC
>DOZZ01000217.1:2791-10487 GCA_003517725.1 Bryobacterales bacterium
GGCGTGCCCCACCCGCACTGCAAGCAGTATCGATTTCGCAAAGCAACTGTTCTTCCGAAACGCAGTGGGCCCTTCACGAAACGTTAGATCACGTGGATAATGGGCCGCCGGCCTTCGTCCTTGATGGCTCGCCGCAGCACCTCATGCACCAGCGGCGCTACATCGCCTTCTCCCAGAAACAGGAACTGGAACACGTTCAGAATCGGGTTGCCCTCGGTCCATTTAAAATAGCCGTGCGGCACCTTGCCGGTCGTTTTCTCCAGATGCATCAGCATGGCCGCGATGGAGTTGGCCACCACCGGGCTCCTGGCCCGCAACACCGGGTACTTGCCGACCTTGCTGCCGGTGACGCGCAGCGTGTGGGTGAATTCGGAGGCATCGCCGCGCTCAACTTCGAAAAAATAGAGCTGCTCACCGGGCGTCAGATTGTGGCTGTGCCGCACTTCGCGATCGATGATTTCGAGCGCCTCGGCGGTATCCGTCCGCGGCCTTCTCGCGATCAATCGGACTACCTGATCTTCATCCTCGGCCAACAGCGCCGCCGCCGCCTCGTCCAGTTCCACCGAAGAGATGCGCAACTCGGTCGAACGCAGGGCGCGCGATATCAACGACGTGAACACCATCACGCCGATAAAAAACGACGCGATCTTGATGCCCTCCGGCCGCTGGTAAATATTAAGCGCCGTGGTGTAGACGAAAACTAAAGTGATGAACAGAAACGGGCCGCGCAGCCAGGAGCGCCAGCGAGCGATGGTGACGGCCGCCGCGGCCGAGGTGATTAGCACCAGCACTCCGGTGGCGTACGCGCCGCCTTGCGCATCGACGTCCGCGCGAAACAGCAGCGTGACGGTGAAAGCGATGGCCATGAACACCAACACCAGCGGCCGCGATGCCTGGGCCCACTCCGGAGCCATGCCAAAGCGCGGCAGATAGCGCGGAATCAGGTTCAGCAGGCCGGCCATCGCGGAAGCCCCGGCAAAGGCCAGAATCAGGATGGTGCTGGCATCGTAGACCGAACCGAAGGTGTTGCCCATGTATTTGTGCGCCAGATACGCCAGCGCGCGGCCATTGGCTTCGCCGCCTTCATGAAACTTGGCGGGCTCGATCAGCAGCGTAGTGACAATACTGGTGGCAACCAGGAACACGCTCATGATGGCCGCCGCCGTGAACAGCAGTTTGCGGGTATTCCGAATTCTGGCTTCCGTGTCCTCGCCTTTGATCAGCGGCATCACCGCCACGCCGGTCTCGAAACCGGAAAGACCCAGCGCCAGCTTAGGAAACAAGATCAGTGAAAGCCCCAGCATGGCGAGCGGGCTTCCATGCTGCGTGAAGATCGCGCGCTTCCAGACGGTTAACAGCTCGGGGTGATGCAGCACCATCCGCAGGCTCACCACCGTCACCGCGACGTTGAGGGCCAGGTATAACGCCACCAGCACCACGGCAATGCCGATGGCTTCCTTAAAGCCTTTCAGGAAGACGCCTCCCAGAATCGCCAGTAGCAGCAGCGTCACTGCCATCTGGCTCTTCATCCAATCCGGGGTAAATGGATTTTGGGTGAAGTGCGCGGCAGCGTCGGCCGCCGACAGCGTCATCGTGATGACGAAATCGGTGGTGGCGAACCCGAGCAGGATCAGGACGAAGGTTTTGCCGCTCCAGCGCGGGAAGAGCTTTTCGAGCATGGCAATGCTGCCTTGTCCATTAGGGCTGGCGGCGGCCACACGGCTATACACCGGCAGAGCGCCAAACAGCGTCACCACCACCAGCACCAGGGTCGCGACGGGCGAGAGGAGGCCCGCCGCCAGAAACGCAATGCCCGGCTGATAACCGAGGGTGGAGAAGTAATCGACGCCGGTCAGGCACATGACCTGCCACCAGGCGTGCTCCGCCTCGGGCTTATTCTGAATGCCCTTGGGTAGCCGCAGGTCGGCTAGTAGCCAATCGGAAAAGCCCACGCGCCAGTATAACCGGTCGGAACCTGAATGGGACGGGCCACGGCGCCTTTGGGGCCGGCGACGCGCGCGGAATCGCGAGCCGTACCACATTCGCTTTTCCGCGTAAAAGCTTGTACTATCTATACCCAAGAGGAAAAACATGCCGCAACAAGATGCCGAAAAATTTCTGCACGCACTCGATCACGACGAGAAAGTACGGACCGAGGTGACCAACAGCAAGGCCCTCACCGATCTGGCCAAGAAACACGGTTTTCATTTCACCAATGCCGAAATGGAAGCCGCTCTCAAGGAGAAGTGGGGGCATCCTGAGAAACGCAAAGGGCACCCGGAGCCCTACACGTGTTGCTGTTTTTCGACCACCCCGGGTTTCTAGGCAAAGTGGGAAGGCGAACGTCGGGCTGACTCGTCCTCCTGCTTCACGGCCCCGCTTGCGGCATAATTGCTTGGAAGCATGACCAGGACCACGTTCGGCCGGTACACGATGTTGCCGCAGCTCGGACAAGGCGGCATGGGCGCCGTTTACCTGGCTATCGACACGGTCCTGGGCCGCAAAGTCGCCCTGAAATTCCTGAGCGCCCAGGAGGGCGATCCGACTCTGCGCGACCGCTTCCTGCTGGAAGCCCGGGCCGCGGCCTCCATCGACCATCCCTATATCTGTAAAGTTTATGAGGCCGGTGAACTCGATGGCGAAGCCTTCATCGCCATGGAATTTGTCGAAGGCCAGACGCTCAGCCATCGCCTGACTAGCGGCGCGCTGGCCTGGCCCGAAGCCACCGCTATCGTGATCGAGGTCTGCGAGGGGCTGATGAAGGCGCACGACCGTGGCATTGTGCACCGCGATCTGAAGCCCTCGAACATCATGCTGGTGGCGGACGGACACGTGAAGGTGCTGGACTTCGGCCTGGCCAAGCGCATCCACATCGGGGACCAGACCATGACCGATCTCACCGGCGCTGGTATGGTGGTGGGCACGCCGGGCTACATGTCGCCCGAGCAGCTATCGGGGCGCACGCTGGACCATCGCTCCGATGTCTTCTCGCTCGGCGTGATCCTGTTTGAGATGGTCACGGCGGTGCATCCGTTCAAGCGGCCTTCCTCCATCGAAACCATGGGCGCGATTCTGCACGAGACGCCGCCTTCGCTGACCCGCTACAAGCCGGAGGCGCCGGGTTTTCTGGATACCGCGGTGCAACGCATGCTCGCCAAGGATGTCCACGCCCGCTACGCCTCGATGCGCGAGGTGTGGAAGGATCTGCGGCAGGCGTCGAGCTCCGCATTGGTGGCGGCCGCGGCGCCCGTCGTGTCCGGAAAACGCTCCATCGCGGTGCTCCCGTTCGTCAACATGAGTCCCGATCCGGAGCAGGAATACTTCAGCGACGGCATCACCGAAGACATCATCAACCATCTCTCTCGCGTACCGGCATTCAAGGTCGTCGCCCGGACGTCCGTCCGGCGTTACAAAAATTCCGACAAGAGCGTCGCCGAGATCGGCCGCGAGCTAGGGGTGGAGAACATCCTCGAGGGCAGCGTCCGCCGCGCCGGGAACCGCATTCGCATCACGACCGGTCTGGTGGAAGTGGCATCCGAGGCGCAGACCTGGGGCAAAATCTACGACCGCGATCTGATGGATATTTTCGCCATCCAGAGCGACGTCGCCCGCAACATTGCCGAGGCGCTGCAGACCAGTTTCTCGGTGTTTGGCAAGCCCCCAGCGCCCGAGCGCCCGCGCAACGTCGAGGCCTACAGCTTGTATCTTCGCGGGCGCTTTTTTATCCAGAAGCTTACGCCTGACGGCTTAAACAAAGGCATTCGATTTTTCGAACAGGCGATAGCCATTGACCCGCTGGATGCCCGCAGCCACGCGGGCTTGGCCGAAGCCTACGTCAACCAAGGGCATTTTACGTATGCGCCGCCCAGCGAAGCATTCCCGCGCGGCAAGGCCGCCGCTTTGCGCGCGCTGGAGCTGGACCCCACGCTGGCCGAGCCCCACACCTCGCTCGCCCTAGCCAAGTTGTTTTATGAATGGGATTGGCAAGGTGCGGTCGGCAGCATCGAGCGCGCCATCGAGCTGTGGCCCAACAATGTGGACGCGGCGGTCTATCACAGCTGGACCTTGTGCGTTCTCGGGCGGCAGCAGGATTCGCTGGCCGAGGCGCGCCGTGCCTTCGAACTCGACCCGCTCTCGTCGATGGTGAGCTCCAACCTGGCCTGGGCCCTGGCCAATAACGGGTGCTTCGACGAATCGTTGGAGCAGCTCCAACGCACGCTGGAATTCGAGCCCAACTCCATGCCCGCGCTGGCCATCATGTCGTATCCGTACATCGGCAAGAAGATGTACGACGAGGCCATTCGTTACCTGCAGAAATGGAAGTGGCGCAAGACGCAGCTGTCGGCCGTGCTGGCGCTGGCCGGGCGGCGTGAGGAGGCGCTGGCAATCCTCGATGAAGTACTCTCCGGCGCCGATGGTCCCCCTTGCTGGTCAGAGGTTGCCAGCACGTATCTGTTTCTGGGCGAACGCGAGAAACTTGCCGAAAGTTTAGACAAGGCCTACGCGGCCCGCGAATACATGCTGGCCCTGGCGGCCGAGTGGTCTCCGGAGAAGAAGGATCCGTTGGTGCTCCAACATCTCCGGCGCATGGGGCTGGACCGATGAAGGAGCTGTATCGGCGCGTGTCGGAAGGCTTGGCGCCCGGCGATCTGCCTTTCATGAATTACGGCTACGCCGAGCCGCGCGCCGGCAACTATGATTGGATTCGCCCCGAAGACCGCCATCACAAATACCATTTCAGCCTGGCGCGGCGCGTGCTCAATGGCATCGTGCTGCACGGGAAAGCGGTGCTGGAGGTGGGCTCCGGGCGGGGCGGCAACTGCGATTACCTGGCGCGCTATTCGGATGCCGCCAGTATCCGCGGCGTAGAGCCCTGCTGGGAAAACGTGGCGGCCGCGAGCCATGCTCTCACGCGCCATCGGATCCGTTTCGTGTGTGGCGACGCCGCCAGTCTCCCCTTCGCGGACAACACGTTCGATGTGGTGCTGAACATCGAATCGTCGCATTGCTATCCGGATTTCGCGGCGTTCCTGGCCGAAGTGCGCCGCGTGCTGCGGCCCGGCGGGGCGCTGGCCTACGCCGACATCTGGTTTCTCAATACTCTGCCTTACGATTGGCCCGCCCGGCTGCGGGCGCTCGAATCGTGCGATCTTCGCATCGAGCAGGAAGAAGACATTTCCGAGGCCGTTTTCGAAGCTTTGAAACAGGAGGACGGACTCTCCGGCACGCTGCGGCAACTCGAAGGCGATGCCAACCGCGAGCTGTTTTCCCAGTTACGGCGCGGTAACGAGGCCATCCGTTTGCATCTGGCGGCAGCGCAATGCCGCTATCGGCGCTGGATCTTACGACACCCTTGAAAGGAAACCATGAGCGAGCACGTTCCACTTCGTCACAGCAATGTCCATGAGGCCGGCCAGAACGGCGCCCAACGCCTGCCGGATGCCGGCAGGGCTGAGGGCCAGCGCCTGGAAGCTACGCTGGTCCTGCGTTCAAAAACTCCGCATTCCGAGCGCTCGGCCGCCGTGCATGCCATAGGCGGACGCCTGCCTCATCAGCGGCAGTATCTCAGCGCCGGGCAGTACGTCGACAAGTATGGCGCGAAGCAGGAAGACCGCGACCAGGTGGCCGCGTGTGTCCGCGCGCGTGGCATGCACGTGGTGGAATCGTCGCCACAGTTGGCCTCCGTGCGCATCTCCGGGACCGTCCGCGATTTCGAAGAATTCTTCAAAGTTAAGTTCGCGGATTACCGGTCCGGCGATTGCGAGTTCCGCAGCTACGAGGGCGAGCTTCACATTCCGCGTGAACTGCAAGGCATCGTCGAGAGCGTCCTGGGTCTGGATAATCGCGCGCTGGCGCGGCATCACCACTTCATGCGGCGCGAGGCTGGCGCAACCAGCGTCGATCCGCGTCACGTCGCCGCGCTTTACGATTTTCCGTCGATCGAAAGCGCCGCCGGCCAAAGCATCGCGATCATTGAAAACGGCGGCGGATTCCACCGCTCCGATCTGGAGCACTATTGCGAGCAGCACCACATCGCCGCGCCGAAAATCACCGTCGTCAACGTGGACGGCACCCCCAACGCCCCGGCCAGCAAGGAACTGATCGGCCGCGGCATCGACCAGCAGGTGAGCGATCCGGACGAGAGGGCCTCGGTGATGTGGACCATCGAGACCACGCTCGACATCCAGCTGGCCGCGGCGTTCGCGCCGGGTGCGCACATCGTCGTGTATTTCTGCGACGGTACGGAGCATGGCCAGTATCACGCGCTGATGACGGCGCTGACCGACCGGGAGCACCGGCCGGCCGTGATCTCCTGCAGTTGGGGCACCATGGAAAGCGATGTTTCACGTCCTTTTGTCGACGCGATGAAGCCCGTGTTCGAAGCGGCCGCGCTGATGGGAGTCACGATTTGCGTGTCCACCGGCGATGTCTTCGCGCAGCCGGCGGTGGCATTCCCGTCCTCCAGCCCCTACGTGCTGGCGTGCGGCGGAACGCATCTGGGGATTACCGGTGAGTTCGAAACAGTCTGGAATGAAGAGTTCGAAAAACACCACATGGCCAGCGTGGGCGGCGTCAGCAGCCTTCACGAGGAGCCCATCTGGCAGCGCACTGCCGGCATAGCCAAAAAAACCGGCAAGCGCGGGCGAGGCGTGCCGGACGTAGCGGGCAAGGCGGACCTGGCCGGCGGTTACAGCATGACGGTCGGCGGGCGCGAGATCGCCATGGGCGGCACCAGCGCGGCCGCGCCGTTATGGGCCGCGCTGCTGAGCGTGATCAATGCGAAAACCGGCACACGCGCGGGCTGGATCAATCCGCTACTGTACCGGTCGAGTTTCCGCGAAGCCACGCGCGAGACGACGCGCGGCACGAACGGTGTTTATCACGCCGGCGAAGGCTGGAACGCCTGTACCGGCTGGGGCAGTCCCAAGGGCCAGCAACTGTTGGCCGCGCTAAGTGGCGGCGCGCAACGCGCGGCGACCACCCGGTAGTGTAGGCTTCAGCCTGCGGCGCGGCTTTAGCCCGCCAAAATCTTGACGTAGCCGAACTCTTCCGGTCACAGTAGATCCCCCAGTGCCTGCCACAAGCGCGCCACACCAAGCAGATATTCGGGACTCTGATGAGCCGGTGTCGAAACTCCCGCCGCACACTCGCGCAGATCCTCCACCGCGGCCAGATTAGCCCGCGCCCGCTGCGCCCGTAACTCCGTAGCGCTTTCAGCCCCGGCATGCGCCATGCTCCACAAACTCTGCCCGGAAGCTCCAAAGCGCGCATAGTTGGCGTTCCAGATCACCGGCCCGGCCAGCGAGAGCAGCGTGACAATGCCATCCGCAAACCCCAGCGCAATGCGGTAGTCCAGCCGATACTCCTCGCTCCCATCCGCGGGTCCGCGGTTTTGCATTTCGAGCGAGACCGGTACGTCGTTCCACGCAAAGCCGGCTGCCGTGAAGAGACCATCCTTTCGCGCCCCTTGGATGTCGATCGCGGCGGGCGGCCCGAGCACGCCCGCCAGAATATCGAGAGCCGCAAACAGCGAGCGATCCGTCGCCGCGAGCATCGCAAGCACGGGTTTCGACACCTGTTGCCGCAGCCGCGCATGCGCGATAAAAGCAGTCGATGCCGGGAGTCGCGAAAAATGGCCGTTCAGATGAAAAACACTGCGTCCATCGTGTGCCGCCGCGAGCGCGGCCTCGATAAA
>DOZZ01000217.1:10639-23598 GCA_003517725.1 Bryobacterales bacterium
TCGCGCGATCGCTCGCTTCCACGCGCCAGCAGCGCGGCCGGTTGATACCGTGCGGCATTGAGGGCCAGCGCCTCGAAGTAAGCGCGGCCGTAGTTTGAGCCGCCAATTAGAATCCGCAAAGGATGCACGCTGATCCTAATTTACAAGGGAAATAGCGGAATCCTTGCTAGTATTGTTACTCACCTATGCATCGACTGCGGGCCCTTCCGTTACTGCTTTCGATCTTTGTCTCGAGCGTGGCTCACGCCGCCGACCCGACGGGCAGCATCGTCGGAACCATCTTTGATCCCAGCGGCAACGTCGTGAGTGACGCGGCTATCGAGGTCCGGAACCAGGAAACCAACGCTGTCCGCGAGACACAGACTACCGCGGCCGGGGATTATTCAGTTGCCCTGTTGCCGCCCGGCTTATATCAGGTAACTATTGCGAAGCCCAACTTCCGGCGTGAAGCGCATGACGGCATTCAAGTGAATGTCGATTCCATCGTGCGCGTCGATGCTGCGCTCCAACTGGGCGCGATGGAGCAGACCATCGTGGTGAATGACCAGCCGCCGCCCATCGATACTGAATCTTCCACGCTCGGCAGCGTAGTGGAGCGCAAACAGATTCGCGACCTGCCTCTGAACGAGCGCAACTTCATCAGCTTCACTCTGCTGGTGCCTGGCGCGCAGTTGCCGCCCGACGGCTCGCAAAATTCGGTCTACGGCGCCACCGTGGCGGTCAACGGCGCGCGCGAGCAGTCCAACAACTTCCTGCTGGATGGCACGGATAACAACGACTCCGCCATCAACCACTACAGCATGCTGCCGTCAGTCGATGCGATCCGCGAGTTCCAGGTGCAGTCGAGCAACTCCTCGGCCGAGTTCGGACGCAGCGGCGGCGCGCAGATCAACGTAGTGCTCAACAGCGGCACCAATCGGGTGCATGGCACGGCGTTCGACTTTTTCCGCAATCGCCATCTGGACGCCCGCAACTTTTTCGACCAAGGCCGCGACATCCCACGCTACGACCGCAATCAGTTCGGCGGCACTGTGGGCGGCCCCATCCGGCGCGATCGCACGTTCTTCTTTTTGTCCTATGAGAGCCTGCGTCTGCGGCAGGCCATCACGCGCGGCGCAACCGTGCCGTCGCAGGTTCAACTGGCGGCCGCGTTGAATGCCGTGCCGTCCGCGCAGCGCAATCCCGCGGGGCTGGCAGCGCTGCAACTATACCCGGCGGCCAACGCGGGCGCGAACCTGCAGACCTCGAACAGCTTCATCGGCGCGCCGGTGCTGCGCGATACCACGCACCAGCCGCTCATCAAGCTCGATCACGAGATCGGCCCGAACGACCGGCTCTCGGCGCACTACGGTTTTTACGATACCGACATGCTGTCGCCCTACGATCCGTTCACGGCGTTCACCAGTCTCCCCGGCTATGGCGATTTTTACCGGAACCGCGGCCAAAACCTGGGGCTGACTTATACCCACATCTTTTCCGGGCAGCTGATCAATGAACTGCGGCCTGGCTTCAATCGCGCCAGCGGCGCCATCGTTCAGCAGAGCAACGGCGCCGACCATAGCCGTGAACTCGGCTTTCCCGAGGGCTCACTGAACGCGCGCGATCGCGGCTATCCCGAACTGGTCATCTCCGGCTTCGATTCCATCGGCGAACCCTATAACACCCCCCAAAGCCGCCATGGCAGCACCTTTCAAATAGCCGACACGCTGGCCTGGAATAGCGGCCGGCATCAGATGAGGTTCGGCGCGGACGTGCGGCGCGTGCGTCTGAACTTTTTCCTGGATGGCCTGTCGCGCGGCGAGTGGATTTTCGTCGGCGCGTTTACCGGCGATCCGCTGCAAGATCTGCTGCGCGGTTTGCCGGTGGCCGCCATCACGACCTTCGGCGCGACCGACACCGGCATCCGCACCACGTCGCAGAACTATTTCGTGCAGGACGACTTCCACGTTTCGCAGCGCTTCACTGTGAACGCCGGCTTGCGCTACGAGTACAACAGCCCGCCGGTCGACATCCGCAACCGCCTCAGCGTGCCCGATTTCAGCAGCCGCTCGGCCACCTGCACGCCCGTGCCCGACTGCCAGTTTCTAATCGCGGGCACCGGCTCCATCCCGCGCGCGACTTACCCCGGCTCGCCCCGCAATTTCGCGCCGCGCATCGGTTTCGCGTGGCGTCCCACGGCTTCGAATCGCTTCGTCGTGCGCTCGGCCTACGGCATCTTCTACGACGTCGGAATTCTGAATTTCAACGTCGCGCCGCGTTTTAATCCGCCCTTTTTCGGAGCGCATCTGTTCCTGAACGACGGTGTGCGCAATATCCAAAGCATCGTGCAGGTCTCGCCCACCGGCAGTCCCGTCGATCCGTCGTTCATCTCGCCCGACTATCATGACGGCTACCTGCAGCAGTGGAACTTCGACATCCAACACGAAATAGCGGCGGGCACGGTGCTCGATGTCGCCTATGTCGGCAGCAAGGGAACGCACCTGATCGATACCAGGAACTTCAACCAGCCGCGGCCGGGGGGCGCTCCGCCGTATCCGCAGTTCGGGCCCGCGCAGGTCTACGAGTCGGAGGCCAACAGCAGCTATCAGTCGCTGCAGGTGCGCGGCGAGCGGCGCTTCGACAAAGGCCTGATGTTCCTGGCCTCGTACACCTGGTCGAAGTCGCTCGACGACGCTTCCTCGCTCTTCGCGCCCGCCACCGAACCGTCGTTCCCGCAGGACTCGCTCAATCTGCGGGCCGAGCGCGCCCGCTCCAGCTTCGACGCCGCGCACCGTTTTGTGCTGAGCTCCATCTACGATCTGCCCTTCGGCTTCCAGGCCTCCGGCATCCTCAGCCTGCAGACCGGCCATCCCTTTACGGTGAACCGCGCGATCGATCAGAGCGGCACCGGAACCTTTGTGCTGGCGCATGCCGATCGGCCCGACCAGATCGCCGATCCGTTTCAAGCCGGTCCCGTGCCGTCCAGCAGCAACCCTGCGTGCCGCACCACGCAATCGCAAGGCGGGCTCGCCGCCGACAGCGTGCGTACTCCCGGGAGCTGGTTCAACCCGTGCGCGTTCGATGCGGCGCCGGGCCGCTTCGGCAATGCCGGTCGCAATTCGCTGACCGGCCCCGCATTCGCGAATCTGGATTTCGCCGTGCTCAAGAATTTCGCGCTGCGCGAGACCCAGCGCGTGCAGCTGCGGCTCGAGGCCTTCAATCTGCTGAACCACCCCAACTTCGACACGCCCGACCGCGTCTACGATTCGCCCAATTTCAGCAAGGTGCTGTCGTCCAATGCTTATGGCGTGAAGCCGCCGCGGCAAATTCAGATCGCGCTCAAGTATATCTTCTAAAGCATGGATTGCCCGCGGTTCAAAAGGCGCTACTGCGTTCGCGTCCTCGACGCCGAGAGCACGGCCGTTGTCTGGGAAACCGGCTACACCGTGCTGCACGGGCGCTTGACCGCGCTGCTCGCGCCGCACCTGCAGGGCGAGTACACGCTCGCCGAGATTCAGGCGCGGCTGAACGGAACCCTGAACGTGCTCGATATCGGCTACGGGCTGGCGCAGCTCTCACGCCTCGGCTATCTGGAAGAGCAGCCCGAGGCGGTCCGTATGCGCGTGATCGCCATGGGCGTCGATACGGCCTGGTTCGAAAGCCTGCTGCGCGCCGAGGGCGTGAATGTCGCGCCCGATGGCGACATCTGGGTTGCGGTGGTCGATCATTATCTCCATCCCGATCTTGAAGCGTTGAATCGCGCGGCGCTGGAGCGTCGCGTGCCCTGGCTGATGGTGAAGCCGGCGGGCGCGCTGCCGTCGTTCGGGCCCGTGTTCCGCCCGTTCGAAACCGCATGCTGGGAATGCCTGGCCGCGCGCCGCCGCGAGATGCCCGCGTATCGCTTGCTGGACGGACCGCCCGTCTTCGCCACAACACACCCGGGCGCGGCCGCCGCCGTCACCGCGATGGCCGCCGCCAGCGTTCTCAATTTGTCCCGCGCCTGCGAATTAGTCACGTTCGATCCGGTCGCCTGCACTCTCGAGAAACATGCCGTCGTCCGCCGTCAGTACTGCTCGGCGTGCGGCGAACCGGCCCCTGCACAGGCCCGGCCTGTCATCCTCGAGAGCGCTGCGCCTGCAACCGCGAGCCATGAGCATCACATCAGCCCGGTCACCGGCATCGTCGCCAGCCTGCAGCGCACCGGTGACAATGTCTTCACCGCCGTCCATAACTTTGCGCTCACCTCGGGACGCAGTCCGCTGTCGCGCGGCGCGACCAGCGCCGGCAAGGGCCTCACGGAAGACCAGGCGCGCACCAGCGCTCTGTGTGAAGCGCTCGAACGCTACTCCGGCTGCTTTCGCGGCACCGAACCGCTAGTCACCAGTTCCTTCGATGCTTTGCGCGGCGCTATCCATCCCAACGCCTGCATGCTGTTCAGCGCCGCCCAATATCGCGAGCGCGAGGCTTGGAACCGGCGCGAGGGCGAGTACAACTGGGTGCCGCAAGCCTTCGATCCGAGCCGCGCCATCGAATGGGCGCCGATGTGGTCCCTAACGCATCAGGAGTTCCGCTACCTTCCGGCGGCCTATTGCTACTACAACTATCCGCTGCCGGAAGACCATGACTTCTGCCGCGCCGATTCGAACGGCAACGCGGCGGGCAACTCGCTCGAAGAGGCCATTCTGCACGGCTTCTATGAAGTCGTCGAGCGCGATGCCGCGGCGCTCTGGTGGTACACCCGCGTGCCGCGCCCGGCCGTCGAACTCGAAGTGGAGGCCATCAACCCTCTACGGGAGCGCATGGCACGGAGCGGCTGGAACGTGTGGGCCATCGACCTCACGACGGACTTCGACATCCCCGTATTCGCGGCCATGGCGCAGCGCGCGCGATCCTCCGATCCGCCGGCGCCTCTCGGATTCGGCGCGCACCTGGATCCGCGCGTCGCCTTGGGCAGAGCGTTCGCTGAGGCCAGCCAAGGCATCTCCTTAATGACCGACGATCGCCCGCCGCGCGTTTCCATCGGCGCCGATCCGGACGGCGCTTATTTGTGGCCCGCCGGCAACCCGGTCCGCTACAAACCGCGCTCTGGTGGTGACCTGAAAACCTGCATCGCCCGCGCCGCCAGGCTCGGGCTGGAGACGCTGGTTCTCGATCAGACTCGCGCCGATGTCGGCCTCCGCGTGGTCAAAGTGATCGTGCCGGGCATGCGCCACTTCTGGGCGCGCTTTGCCGAAGGCCGCCTCTACTGCACGGCGACGCCCGAAGCCGGGATGAATCCCGCGCACCTGGTGATCTGAACGCGCTACTTGACCCGGATCTTCACCTGGTTTGAATAGGCGCTGACGGCATTGGCCGCGACATTGAACGCCTGCACCCGGTACAGATAGGTGCCGCGCGCAACCGACTGGCTGAAGGTCGTGGTGTTCGCCGCGGTTTGGCCCACGCGAACGAAATTCGTGGTGCCTGACGGAGCCCGCTCGATGTAGAAGCCATCCTCGTTGTTGCTATTGTCCTTCCAGGTCAGCTTGACCGCGCCCGAGGAGACCGAGGCGGTCAGGCTGCTCGGCGCCGCGATGGAAAAGGCGTTGGCCGTGATAGTTGCGGTGGCCGACGACGTCGCGCCCAGGCTGTCGGTAACGGTCAGCTTGGCCGTGTAGGTGCCGGCCGTGCTGTAGGTGTGAGAAGCCGTGACGCCGCTGGCCGTGACGCCATCGCCGAAGGCCCAGGCATAGCTGCTGATGGTCGCGCCTTGATCGGTGGAACCGGAGCCGTCGAAGGCCACGGTCACGGGCACGGTCCCTGAAGTGGGAGCGGCCGCGATCACGGCGCTGGGAGTGGAGCCCGTGGCTTTGGCCAGAATAAAGAGCGTGTTGCTGAGCGCGGGCAGGGTAGCGCTCAGCGCGCCTCCGGTAAACGGCACATCCGCCAGGCGCGTGATGGCGTTCGAGGCCGTCAATTGCCAGGCCTGCGCCGTGCCCGCGCCCGCGAAATTGCTGACGTTCAGGGTCACGGGCGTGTTGCCGGTCAGGTATTTGTTGATGACCATTACGGTGACGGCGCCGTCCGCCGTGCGCTGGGCGGCGAACGCCGCGACGTTATCAGGGTTGGCCGCGCTGGCCAGCACGCTGGTGTCCCCGAAGCCGTTCTTGTTGCCGTCGTAGTTGCGGTACATCTTCATCGCTTTGTAGGTCGGCGTGGTGGGGTCGGGCGTGGTCCAGCGCGTCGCCATGTCCAGCCCTTCGCGGCCGAAGATGCCGAAAATATCCGCCTGCGCCGTGGCCCCTCCGATGTAAGATTCGGCGCCCCAGTTGTACTCGGTGATGGCCACCGGCGTTCCCGCGTAGTAATAGGTGTTGACCCAATTCTTCATGCGAGGAATCAGCTGCACTTTATCGTTGATCCAGCTTTGGTCCACGTAGTTCGGGTCCCACAACGAACGCGTCGAGGTGTTGCGCTTGAGTTGCGTGGCCGCACTGGTGTCGTTGCTAAACTCGCCGCCCTGCGGATAGAAATGCACGCTGAACACATCCAGATACTTGATGCCGGTGGTCGTGGTGGTCTGCTTCAACTGATTGAGGACCCACGGCAGGTAGTCCCAGCCGCCGTTGTTGGTGCGGTCCGGCAGGTAACTCCAGCCGTTCAGGTTCCCATACTGCTGGTCGTATCCACTATAAAAGTAGCCGCTCCAGCCCCACTCCTCGGGCCCGACGATGGACGCGCCGGGGTCGACGGCGCGAATCTTGCCGCCGAAATCGATAATCTTAGTGGCGATTTCCGACATCGTGGCGCCAGTAGGGTGCACGTCGCGGTGCGTGGAAAACCAGATACTTGGCTCATTATCCAGAATGTAGTACTTTAACCCGCCATTGGCGGCTGTGCCCCAAGTGCTGACCAGATGCTGCGCCCATTGCTGCTGGAAGGTGGAGTCGGTCGACACGTTCGCGTCGTTGGGGTCGTTCCCGGTCACATTCGCGCCCGAGGTCAGCACACCGTTGCCGGCGTCGGGGAACCACTGGGCATCGTTGCCGGTCTGCGCGCCGTATTTCGCGATGGAGAAGCTGGCCAGTTTGCTCCGGCTCGCCCCCACCTTCGCTACCCAGCCGATCATCGGGATCGTCAGCATGGCATCGGCGCCGGCGGTTTTGCTCATCCAAAAGAACGTGTCGCCGCGCTCGCCGGGCGTGCTGCTCGAGTCGGCGATGCTCTCGTAATACCAGTCGTTGCCGCGATTATCACCGTTAATCTGCCAGTTGTAGCGCGTCGTATTGTTGCCGCCGTAGCGGTTCACCGGGCAGTTCAAGTCCGGCAGCGTCGTGGCGTTTCCATAGGCCACGCCATACACGTTCGGGTTAATAAGATGACGGTTAGCATTGACGTCAACGCTAAGCGTAACGGCGGGGTTTTGAGCCAGGCACGCGAACGAGGAGAACGCCAGGCACGCTAGCATTCGAAGAGACGGCATTAGATTATTCTACGGTTTTACCGATAAATAGGGGTTATTTTTTACAATATTCCCACCGGGATCCGGTTTTTGGACCGCGCCGGCGATGCTGGTAAGCTCAAAGGTCGCATGGCCAAACTCTCAATCAAAGATCTGCCGCTCGCCGGCAAACGTGTCTTCCTCCGCGTCGATTTCAACGTGCCGCTGGCGCCCGGCGGCCAGCAGATCACCAGCGACAAGCGCATTCGCGCGTCCCTCCCGACCATTCAATACGCGCTCGATCAAGGCGCCGGCGTGGTGCTGGCTTCGCACCTGGGCCGCCCCAAGGGCAAGCCGCACGCCGAGATGAGCCTGGCGCCCATCGCACGGCGCCTCTCCGAGCTGCTGGGGCAGGATGTCAAGATGGCCCCCGATTGCGTGGGGCAGGCCGTCGAAGCCATGCTGCCCGGCCCGAAGGAGGTGCTGCTGCTCGAAAATCTGCGCTTCCAGCCGGAAGAGGAGGCCAACGATCCGGCGTTTTCGAAGCACCTGGCAAGCCTCTGCGACCTCTACGTGAACGACGCGTTCGGAACCGCGCACCGCGCGCACGCTTCCACGGTCGGCATGATCCAGTTCGTGCCCCAGGCCGCCGCCGGCTTGTTGATGGAGCAGGAATTGCGCTACCTGACGATGGTCACGCGGAATCCGGAGCGCCCATGCGTCGCGATCCTGGGCGGCGCCAAAGTTTCCGACAAGATCGAAGTGATCCAGAACCTGGCGCGCACGGTGGACAAATTGCTGATCGGCGGGGCCATGGCCTACACCTTTTTGAAGTCGCAGGGCCATGCCGTGGGCCGCTCGCTGGTGGAAGAAGATAAAATTCCGCTGGCGAAAGAACTGCTCTTGGAGTTCGGCGTAAAGATCGTGCTGCCGATCGATCATGTGGTAGCGGCGGAGTTCAAGGCCGGGGCCGAGCATCAGACGGTCGAAAATATTCCGTCCGACAAGATGGCGCTCGACATCGGTCCGCGCACCGTAGAGCTGTTTGCCGCCGAGATCGCGAAAGCCAAAACCGTGATCTGGAACGGGCCCATGGGCGTGTTCGAGATGCCGCCGTTCGATAGGGGCACGGTGGGCGTGGCAAAGGCCGTCGCTGCGTCCGGCGCGGTATCGGTGGTGGGCGGCGGCGATTCGGAGAAAGCCGTCAAGAGCGCCGGCGTGGCCGACAAGATCTCGCACATCTCCACCGGCGGCGGAGCGTCGCTTGATTTTCTCTCGGGCGTGGCGCTGCCCGGCGTGGTAGCGCTTACTTCTAAATAAGATAAACTGCACCTCATGAATCGACCCCTACTGCTGCCCTGCGTGCTCCTGGCCACCTCTGTTTTGCCTGCCCAGATGTTCACGCTGAGCCACGAACAGATGGTGAAGTTTACGCCGCTGAACCCTTTCGAGCGCTTCGAAGACGGCCGTCCCAAAGTGCCCGATTCGATCCTCGCCAAGGTCAAAGGGCTGTCGGCCGAAGAAGTCTGGGCCGTGCTGAACGCCGCCAAATTCGACAATCAATATGAAGGCAACTTCCAGATCCTGCATCCGGAGCGCAAGCTGGTGGGCCGCGCCGTTACCGCCCAGTTCATGCCGCTGCGCGCGGATCTGGCGGATGTCGCCGAAGCCGATGCGCGCGCCAAAAATCTGGGGCACAACGGCAACCAGCGCGTAATCGACAGCCTGCAGCCGGGCGACGTGCTGGTGGTGGACCTCTTCGGCAAGATCGAATACGGCACCATCGTGGGCGACAATCTCGCGACGGCCATTTATGCGCGCACCAAAACGGGATTCGTGGTGGATGGCGCTATGCGCGACCTGGAAGGCATCTATCCGCTCGATATGTCGGTCTACTATCGCGGCGTGCACCCCACGCCGATTCGCAACGTGATGTTAACCGGCGTCAACGTTCCGATCCGCATCGGCAACGCTACGGTGATGCCGGGCGACGTGGTCTTTGGCGATCGCGAAGGCGTCTACTTCATTCCGCCGCAGCTGGTGCAGAAGGTGGTGGACCAAGCCGATGTCACGCACATCCACGACGAGTGGACCAAGGCCAAGCTGCTGACCAACAAATACAAGTCCAGCGATATTTACCCGAGCCCCACAGACCCGGCGCTGAAGAAAGAATACGAAGACTACCTGAAGGCGCATTTGAAGAAGTAGCATCGCTCTAAGCAACGCAAACCGATCGTTACCTCAAGCATGCACCAAAGGACCCGGGTCAGACACCCTTTCGCCGCTTCTGCGAAACGGGCTGTCTGACCTACATTACCGAAATGTTCGCGCACGGCGACATCCGGTTCTTCCCCGCCTTGCCCTGAACCCCAGGCAACTTGTTTACGTGGGCGGCCCAATGTTGGGAAGCAGTCACGCGCGGTAGTCAGGCCAGCAGCACCAGCGCGTCCTGCATCTCACCGGTGACTTCGGCCGAATTTTCGCGCACGAAGATGTCGATTTCGGAGCGCACGCCGAAGTCGTCGAGATAGACGCCGGGCTCGATCGAGAAGCAGCTCCAAGGCAGCACGCGGCGCTCATCGTGCGTCTCGAGGTTATCCATGTTGGCGCCGTTGCCGTGGATCTCTCGGCCGATCGAATGGCCGGTGCGGTGCGTGAACCAGTCGCCGTAGCCCGCCGCGGTGATTGCGTGGCGCGCGGCGTCATCCACTTCAAAGCCGCGCAGGTCAGTTCCGTTCGCGATAGTCGCAAGTACCTTCGCGATGGCCGCGTCGCGGCCGGCTTTCACCACATCGAACACGGCCGTGAACTTCGCCGGCGCGGAGCGCCCGCAATAGCCGGTCCACGTGATGTCGTAGAAAACGGCGTCCGGCTGGTCGAGCTTGGCCCACATATCGAGCAGCACGAAGTCGCCGGATTGGATCGGCAGACTCTGCTCGGCGCTGGGTTCGTAATGCGGATTGCCGGCGTTGGCGTTGACGCCCACGATAGGGCCGCCGTCGGTGACCAGCCCTTGTTCCGCGAAACGCTGCCGCAAGAAACTCTGGACTTCGTATTCGCTGACGCTGCCGCCGTTCTGGGTGCGCGCGCGAATCAGTTCGAACGCGGCGGCGCGGATGCGGTCCACGCGGCGGCCGGCCTCCATGTGGGTCTCGTACCCAACCTGGTCGAGCCGCGCTTCAAAATGCTGGATCAATTCGGCCGAACTTACGACTTCAACGCCGGTCGAGCGCACCAGGTCGATCGTGCCGCCGTCGACCAGCGAAACATAAGGGATCGCGCACAGCGGCGAAAACTGCATGGCCACGCGCTGGCGCCCGCCCAGCATTTTGGCCAGCCCGGCCGTCTGTTCCGACCAGCGCGAGTACGGAATTCGGTCGCCGGGCAAGCCGTCGAGCATTTTGGACTCGATGCGATGCACCAGCCCGACGGGCGTGCCATCGGCGGGAATGAAGTAATACCAGCGGCGCGTAACGTGGCTTGCGGGGTCGAGGCCGAGGATGCGGTAAGCCAGCGGATCGCGCCGGTGGTGATCGAAGAACAGCCAGCCGTCGAGCTGCAGCGCGCGGAGTTGCTCCTGAATGGCGTCGAGATTCATGGCAGCCAGAGTAACAGAGGAAACAGGACCCGGAGGCGATGCACAATAGGGTTATGAATTCCGCAACCTCTGGCGTAGGCCGCCGCGGCTTTTTGGGTTGTGCCGCGGCCCTCGCGGCCGGCAGTGCCGACGCTCAATCTTTGCCTGGATCGTCGACGCCTCGCTTCGCCGTTTCCAGCTACTCTTACTGGCACTTCAAAGCCGAGCGGTATCCCATTGAGAAAGTCATTGAGGATGCCGCAAAACTTGGCTTCGACGGAGTTGAAATTCTTCACCGCCAGATGACGGATGAATCGCCGGAGGAGCTGAACCGGCTGAAGCGCGCCGCTCTTTTGCGCGGGCTGTCTCTGGTGATGTTTTCCATCCATCAGGATTTTGTCTCCCCCTGGGCCGATGAGCGCGGCCAGGCCATCCGTCACACCCAATACGGGATCGAGCTGGCGGCCAAACTCGGCTGTCCCGCCGTGCGCATCAATTCCGGCCGTTGGAGAACCATCCGGCTCTTTGACGATCTGATGAAGGTAAAAGGCGACGAGCCTCCTATCCCGGGTTACACCGAGAACGATGCGATCGGCTGGTGCATCGATTCCATTCGGGCCTGCATTCCCGCGGCGCAGAAAGCCGGGGTGATGCTGATGCTTGAGAACCATTGGGGCATGACTATGAAGAGCGCCAACTTACTGCGCATTGTAGAAGGGGTAAACTCTCCCTGGCTCGGCATCAATCTGGATATCGGCAACTTTCCCGGCGACCCTTATCCTGAAATCGAGAAGCTGGCTCCTCGCGCCGCGTATGTCCATTTCAAGACATACTTTGGCGGGGGCGAATATTACACGCTGAATCTGGACTACAAGCGAATCGCCGGAATCCTGCGACAGGCCCAATTCGCCGGTTTTGTGTCACTGGAGATGGAGGGCAAGGAAGCCCCGCAGTCGGCGGTCGCCAAGAGTCTCGACGTGATGAGGAACGCATTCGCCTGATAGATCCTCCCTGGCCGGCCAGCGTTTACCGCTCCCGCTCCGCCTCTATAAAAATGCGTCACAGCCCCTCCCCATCCGGCCGACAGCAGTGAGGCCGAAAGCGCTTCTCGATCGCCAGGCCGGCTGCAGCTTAAAAGCTGCCCCACAAATTTTTTCATGAGCTTCTAATGCCGCCTGGTTGCGACAGCCGCGGCAGACGCGGCACGCCAGAGGAGGCCGCGTTGTTGCCTGGATCGATCCAGGCGTCAAGCGCGCCGGCGCGCTTCAGATTGCCGGAAAGGTTCCCGTGGGGCAGGTTTCAACCTGCAGCGGACTTCAGTCCGCCGTCCGGGATTACTAGCATTTTCTTGCGTTCGATCTAGCCGGGTGTTGGTGGGCTGAAAAACAAACTCCGTGCGCAACCGGTATCGCGCCGACTGAGGAGGGGGGCTGACTCCGCTCCGCTCCGCCTAGCCTAAATCGGCTTGATGCCTTCGCGGGACGCGACCGCTGCCTGCCATTGCTGTTTCGCGCGTGCGACCACGGCCGGTATGTCGCGCTTGAGCAGCAGGCGCTGGGCCACCAGGCTGCGCGCGGCGGCGGTGATGCGCTGCAGGAAAATATCCTCCGTCGCGTAGCGCTCTTCGATCGAAGCGCGCGGGTCGTGTTGCGCCAGACGTTCCTGCTTCGTCCTGGCGAAGGGAAAAAAGGAGCCGATGAAGGAGGACATTTCCGTGGGCGCGCGCATGGCCGCCGTGCGAAAGTTCCATCCCGTGTAAGTGCCGAGCGGGACCTGCATTTCAGGCAGGTGAATGCCGCTGATTTCGTTGCCGTCGGCATTCACCCGCGGCACCAGCAGCGGAAAGCTCGTGCCGACCGCGGGCGGTTCGGTCAGGATGCCCTGCGCCGCGAACGCGGGCCCGTAGTCGACGCGGTAGGCGCGGTGCGCGGCTGTGGGCAAGTGCGCGCCGGGGATGGCCGGGAAATGCAGGCCGGCGACGGG
>DOZZ01000217.1:23800-36098 GCA_003517725.1 Bryobacterales bacterium
GAGCAGGGCGCGCAGCGCGAAACGGTAGTCTTCGGGATTCGACAGATTGGCGGTGGTGGTGCGCGCGGGGGGCAGCCGGCCCGGCGTGTGCTGCGCGCCGGCGATGTAGTAAATGCGGGTGTCCGGCGCGAGCGGCGCGTCGTGGCTGCCATCCGGCGTCACATGGATCAACGCGGCGGCGCGGCCCCAGTACTCATACGAGCCATTGGTGTAGAAAATTTTGGGGACTACGCTGGCCCGGCGCGCGCGGTCGAGCAGACCGGCTGAGCTGGCGCCGTCGGTTTCCGCAAGATCGGTGAAGGGAAAGATGTCGACGGGGTAGAAAAAATTCAGGAAAGGCCGCGAGTCGCGCGAAGGTTGCGCGAAGCGGTAATTGAAATTGCCGCGGCCCGCGCCGCCGACGTGGGCCCACACGCCATCGAACACGATCCTGCCCTGCTCATCGGCGTTGAACCCTTCGTAGACGAAGTCGCGCAGGAAGCGGGCGCTTTGCGAGATGCCATAGCCGATGGCGCGCTTGAGATAGCGCTGGTCCCCGAGTGGCGTCGCGGGGCCGCCGTGTTTCAGGAAGGCGATGAAGTCGCGCACGGCCGCCGGGCCAAGGCCTACGATGGGCGGGTCCTGGGCGGTGTAGATCACTTCGTAAATTTTTCCGGGTGTGAAGCCGGCGGCCATGTAGACGGAGCCGGAGTCGGCCGTGACGCTGCCGTTTTCTTCTTTGGCAAAGCGCCAGGCGTTGCGCGGCACGGCGGTGCGGGCATCTTCAATGCGGTCGCGGACAGTCAGGATGGCGCCGGGTTCACTGGTATCGACCGCGGCGTAGGGGCGGTGGCCCATGTCGGCGAGGGAAGCTGAGTTGGCTGGCGTATCGAGCACGAAATCGGCGCGGACTTTGCCGCGAATAGGGCTGCCGTCGGCGTTGCGCGCGATGGGCGCATAAAGGTGCAGGATATCGGCGCCCGCGGGCGTGTCGAACTGCCAGCCGACCCAGGCCAGGGTGTAGCCCTGCTCCAGCAGATACCCATCGCCGAGATCGCCGGCGGTGGTGCCGGGGTTGCGGCTAGCGGCGGCCAGATCGAAGTGCAACAGCAGCCCCTTGCCGCCGCGGTTGCTGACTTCGAACAGCAGCGAGCCGTTGGCTTTGGCCGGGTCGCGCGGCTGAAGGATGTAGAAGTCGGCGGAGAACTCAACCTGGCCCGCGGCATTGCGCGGAGCCAGTTGCAAATCGCGCACCAGCTGGTTGGCGGGCGCCCGCGGGTCGACCGAGAAGTGGGCGGTGCCGGTGATGCGCTGGTAGGCGCCGGCTGGGCCGAATGGCTTGCCCTGCTCGACCTCCGTGCGCTCGGTCACGCGCAGTGCGGTGACAGCGGCGGTGGCTATGGTGAGCGAGAGGCAGGCCAGGCAGAGGGCGCGGAGGAGCATCGAACTATTTTGCAACAATCGAGAACTCCGCCCTGGGCGACGCAGGTCGAACGGCCGCGCAGGTTCGCAATTTGGGTTGACATCCGGCCTGCTGGGGCCTTATTCTTCCCGCATCTATGCGAATCCTGGCGTTCAGCACCTTGCTTCTGTTCGGTCTTCTTTTTCAGGCGGTGGCGTCGGACGTCACCGGGAAATGGAAAGGCAACTTCGCCGAGGGCGGCGACATTGTATTCGATCTCAAATCGGATGGCGACGCGTTGACCGGCACCATGACCGGCGGCGACGGCAAGTCTTACCCGGTTTCGAAAGGCGAGTTGAAGGACGATAAAATTTCGTTCACCGTCAACACGGAATACCAGGGCAGTCCGATTGTGGTGCTTCTGAAAGGCACGGTCGCCGGCGCGACTATCAAGATCACGATGCAGACCGAAGACGGCAGCTGGAGCACTGACACGGTTCTGACGAAACAGACGTAGCTACTCGTAGCGCAGGGCGTCGGCGGGGTCAAGCCGCGAGGCCTTGCGCGCCGGCAGCAATCCGCTCACAACGCCGACCAGCACCAGGATGCCCACCGATGCCGCGATCGTGATGGGCGAGAGCGTCAGGTGGATGTCGCCCTTGCCGCTGGTGTCTTCATACAGCGGGCCCAGCAGCGGCAGCGTGCCGACAAACGCCGAGATCGCGACGCACAGCACGATGCCCAGGGCTCCACCGGCCAGCGTCAGCATCAGGGTTTCGGCCAGCACCTGGCCTTGCACATGCCCGCGGGTTGCGCCGAGCGCCCGGCGCAGGCCGATTTCGCGGGTGCGCTCGTCCACCGAGACCAGCATGATGTTCATGACGCCCACGCCGCCGATGGCCAGCGTCAGCATGCCGATGAAGAGCAGCAGCGCCTGCAGGCCGATGCTGATGCCTTCGATGATGGGACGAAATTCCTCGCGGCCGAAGAACTGGATGGCGCGCTGGTCGGTCGGCGAGTAGTGCTGGCGCTTGGCGATGCTGGCGCGCACCTGCTGCGTCGCCAGGGCCTCGAATTGGCCCGCTACCGGCGTGAAGACAATGACCGAGGCGTAGCGCGTATCCCATAGATAGCCGGCGGCGGTCTCGGGAATGAAGGCCGACTCGTCGTCGCTCGTGAAGTAGTTGCTGTCCTGCATCTTGCGCTCCATCACGCCGATGACCGTGAAGGTGACGCCATTGATGCTGACCTCCTGCTCGATCGGATAACGCGTGCCGAACAGTTTCTCGCGCAGGCGCGAGCCGAGAAAGATCACGCGGCGGCGCTCGCCGATATCTTCGGAGGAGATCCAGCGCCCCAGGCTGGGCACTTCGTTGCGCATGTCGCCATAGGCCGGGCAGACGCCGCGGATGGCGGTGCTGGCCATGCGATCGTTATGCGCGATGGCCAGGAACTTGACGTATTCGAGACAGGCCTGCTGGATGTAGCTGCCCTCCTGCTTGACTGCCTCCAGGTCTTCGCGCTCGAAGTGCACGGCTTTGCCGGCGCGCTCGCCGCCGGCCTGTTCGCTGGTGGTGCCGGGCCAGCCGATCACCGCGCCGCGGCCGAAAGCTTCGAAGCTGTGCATCAGGACGCCGCGGAAGCTGCTGCCGTAAGCCATCAGCAGCGTCACGGACGCGATGCCCCAGACGATGCCGAGCATGGTCAAAGCGCTACGGGCGGGGTTGCGCCGCAGAGCGTCCCAGGCCTGGATCAGGATTTGGCGCGCCATCTTGTTAGCCCCCGGCCTCGAAACGCAGAGCTTCAATGGGATCGACGCGGGCCGCGCGGCTGGCGGGATAGAGCGCGGAGAGCATCGCCACCAAACCCAGCATGGCGAACGCGAACAGCCCGGTGTGCCAGTCGACCAGCAGGCCGGCGAAGAAGCCGGGCGGGATGAACGCATTTACGCCGGCGCACAGCGCGACGGCCACGCCTAGGCCGCACAGGCCGCTGAGGAGCACGACGACGACGGTCTCGATAAAGAACTGCCACAGGATGGCGCGCGAGGTGGCGCCGATGGCTTTGCGCACGCCGATTTCGCGGGTACGCTCACGCACCGCCACCAGCATCACATTCATGACGCCGATGCCGCCCAGCAGCAGCGTGACCACCGCGACGCCGCCCAGAAAGTACTTCATGCCGTCGGTGACCTGGCGGAACGCGATGGCGTTCTCGACGGTGTCCCAGATGCCGGCGGCTTCCTTGTCGGCGGGGTTGAAGCCGTGCAGCCGCGCCAGGGTGCGGCGGGTCTGGGCTTTGCACGCTTCATGATCTTCGATGGAGCGCGGGACCACCAGCAGCCGGTCGATCCAGTGCGGGTCGGCGGGCGGCTTCTCGGGAAAATCGCGCATCATCGCGGAGAAGGGCAGATAAATTTTCGACACGTCGCGTCCGTCGTAACTGGAATTCTGGCCGCGCGGGAGCATCGTGCCGACGATGGTGTAAGGCACGTTCTGGATGCTGATCTGCTCGCCCAGCGAGGGACGCCCGCCGAAGAGCTGCTTCTCGGCGTCGCTGCCGATGAAGGCCACGCGGCGCGCGGCCGCCTCGTCATCCCAGTTGTAGAAGCGGCCGGCCGCTACGCTAATGCTGCGCACCTGCGCGAAGGGCGGATGCGAAGCGGTGACCAGCAGCGTGCCGCTGTTGAAGCGGCTGTGGACGGTCAGGTTGCGGCCCATCTCCGGGATGACGTAGCGGCAGGCGAAGGCCTCCTGTGAAACGACGCGCCAGTCGCTATCCATCCAATGCACGCGACGCCCGGCCCGCATGGAGCCGGTTTGCATGCTGGTGTTGCCCGCGAAGACGATCATGATGTCGCGGCCGAAGTTCTCGTTTTGCTTCTGCTGGCCGACGCGCAGCCCTTCGCCCGCGGCATTCATCAGAATGATGGCGAATATGCCCCAGCCGATGCCGAACATGGTCAGGGCCGTGCGCAGACGGTGCGCCCACAGGTTGCGGAACGCGTCCGCCAGAGAGTCTCGCCAGAACATGACGGGCCTACTGCAGAATCACTTTGTCGCCGGCCTTCAGGCCGCTGACCAGCTGGGTCTTGACGCCGTTCGAGATGCCCAGCGTCACGGGCACCTTCTTGCGGCCCTTGTCCTGTGTAGCGTCCGGCACTTCCACGGAGGCGTGGCGGTCTTTGTCGTAGATCAACGCGGTGTCGGGCAGCATCAGGACGTTCTTCTTCTCTTCCAGAATGATCTCGGCGTTGGCGCTCATGTTGGCCTTCAACTGCCCGGTGGGGTTGCGTATGGACACGCGGACCTCGAAATTGGTGACGTTCTCTTTCTCGACGCCGAGCGGAGAAATCTTGGTCACGACGCCCTGGAATTTGGTGTCGCGCAAGGACTCGACCGCGATGCGCGCGGGCTGGCCCACGAAGACTTTGGCGATATCGGCTTCGCCAACTTTGCCGAGCACGTAGACATCGCTGACATCGCCGAGTGTCATGACGGGCGTGGCTTGCGCGCCCAATACCAGGATCGAGCTGATGGCGTCGCCAACCTGCACATCGCGCGAGAGTACCAGGCCGTTCATGGGGCTCACGATGGTCGCGTACGCCAGGTTTTCCTGAGAGCGGTCGAGCGCTGCCTGCGCCTGCACCACTTGCGCGCGGGCGCGCGATAGATCGGCTTTGGTGACGGCCACGCTACGTAGCGCGACGGCCTGTTTGTTCAGGCCCATGCGGTAGGCCTTATCGGCATCTTCCTGTACCGACGCGGCGATCAGGCCGTCTTTAAAGAGGTTTTTGGCTCGCTCGGCGGCCGATTTCAGATAGGGGACGTCGGTGCCCTCGGCATCCGCTTTATTGCGCTCATAGGCCGCTTCGGCCGATTCGACGGCGGCTTCGGTCGCGACCAGACTGGCTTTCGACTCGCGCACCTGGGCCAGCAGCTCGTCCTTGTCGAGCTCCACCAGCACCTGGCCTTCGCGGACCGTGTCGCCGTAGTCCACCAGAATCTTCTTGACGATGCCGCTGGCTTTCGATTTGACCTGGGCTTCGGCTTTGGGCTGGATCTTGCCGGTGGCCACCACCGCGCGGGCCAGATCGCCGCGTTCGACGGTCGCGATTTTAGATGGGTCAATGGCGGCCGCCGGGTGGAGTTTGGCGCGCAAGGCGAAGCCGGCGCCGCCGAGGGCGAGCAGAACGGCCCCCAGGATGAGCCATCGTCGAGTCGTTCTGGTTTTTCGCTGCGCCATGGTCAAAGGTAGATACGCAGGAATTTCACGCGCGGTAGCAAAAAGTTTGTCGTTTTCAACAGTGCGGTTGCCGCAACAGCCGCGTTTTATAATGAGGGTTGGTTTTTCCCTTGTTCCTTCTGCTGTGGGCTGCCGCAGCTGCTCCCAGTGTCCCTAAAATGCCGGAAAGCGACATGCAGCGCGCGGTGCTGGAGTTTCGACGCCAGACCGGCGCCCTCGGCATGCGCGTGGACTCCGCGCATGCGCAGCGCAGCGCTCCCCGGCCGGCGTGGCACGGGCGGCTGTTTGAGAATTTCCGGAATGACGCGCTGGACGCGATCCCGCATGAAATCCGGCAGCGCGGGCAACAGAACTCGTTGCTGCGCCGGAATCAGTTCGGTTTTAATATTGGCGGGCCCGTGCTGATCCCCCATCTGGTCAGCGCCGCTGCTAATACGTTTTTCTCGCTGTCGTATGAAGGCGTCAGGGAGCACATCTCACGAACCGTTCTGCAGACCGTCCCGACACTGGCCGAGCGCACCGGCGATTTCTCGGCGACGGTCGACAAGGCCGGCCAACCGCTTCTGATCTACGATCCGGAGACCACGCGCCCCAATCCGGATTTCGATTCCTCACGGCCGGTTTCCACCGCGAACCTGCAATATCTGCGCGACCCGTTTCCCGGCAATCGAATCCCGATGTCGCGCCTGGATCCCACGGCGCAAGCGGCCATGGCGCTGTATCCCGCGCCGAATACCAACGTCGGGCCTTTTTTTCAAAACAACTTCTTCATCAACTCGCCCGAAACGAATATCGCCAACGGCGTCATCGCCAAGGTAGATACGCCGGTGAAGGATAGCCACCGGCTGAGCGCCGAGGTCGATTATTCCAACGGGCTTCTGGGCGCTCCGCGCTGGTTCCCAACCGACGCGAACCCAGGGCCGGCGGATCGCAATTTTCAGAACCGCATGGGCTCGCTGCAGGACGTTTGGACCATTTCTCCCAGGACCATCAACACCGCCACTTTGCAGGTGCGCTCGAATGTGTCGAAGGCCGGGGCGGGGCAGGCCATCTTCCCGCGCTACGTGATCGCCCCTTATCTGGGCTTGGGGCGCGCGTTTCCGTTCTCGTCGGTGGCCAATAATATATACGACTGGAGCGATGGCATCTCCAGCCGCCGCGGCAAACATGCGCTGCGCTTGAGCGGCAGGTACACGGCTAACCAGGTGAATACGTTCCTGCCGCAATTCCCGGAAGGCCTGTTTCGCTTCTCGTCCGGACTCACCAGTCTGCCCGGCATCAACGACACGGGCCACGGCTTCGCCAGTTTCATGCTGGGCCTGTCGCAGTACGCCGAACGCAGCGTGGTGGCCGACCCTTCCTATTTCCGCCGGTCCTCGGGCACGCTCGGCATGGCCGACCAGTATCAGGCGGCCAAAAGCCTTAGCATCCGCTTCGCCCTGGCTACCGCGGTCAGGACGCCGCGGGTGGAAAAGTATAACCGCCAATCGAACATCGATCTCACCCGCATCAATCCCGCGAACGGGCGGCCGGGAGCGCTGGTGGCGGCCGGACGAGACGGCGTGAGCCGGGGCTTTCGTCCCACCACGGTCAGCTTTCAGCCCAGCGTCAGCCTCGCGTGGAATCCGCTGAACCGATCCGATACGGTGGTGCGGGCGGCATACTCGCGGGCCAATTACAGCATTCCGATTTACGCCAATCAGTGGGGCACACAAGCCTTTCATGCGCGCCAGACGTTTATCTCTCCGAACGTTCAGCTCGCGCCGGCGCTGGTGCTGCGGCAGGGTATTCCGCCGCTGGGTTATGCGCTGCCCAACCTCTCTCCGGAGGCGGCGAATGACTCGGTGGCCGACCTGCTCGATATGAGCGGCCGTTTGCCCATGATCCAATCCGCGTCGCTGAGCCTCGAGCGCCAGCTGCCGAAGTCGATTGTAGTGGCGCTCGATCTGGGACACTCGCGCGGCCGCGACCTTCTGTTGAGTAATGGCGCGGCCAATCCGAACGCCATTCCGGCCGCGGCTCTGCAATACCGCGATCAACTCAACGACGAAAACTTCAATGCCTCGCTGCGTCCCTATCCGCAATACAAGAGCTTTGACTTGAATAGTTCGTATCCGCTGGGGCAATATCAGCGGGACGCCCTGAGCATTCGCGTGGAGAAAAGGGCATCCGGCGGCCTTTCGGTGAACGCGGTTTACACTTTTTCGAAACAGATGGACGACTATTCGGCCCCCTACGGCGAGCAGGACTTCTATAACCGCAGGAACGACTGGGCGCTTTCGGCGTACAGCCGGCCCCAGGAGCTGCAGCTGAACTACGTCTACGAGTTGCCGCTGGGCGCCAATAAAGCGTTCCTGCCGTATGCCGACTGGCGGCGCTTCTTGGTGGAGGGCTGGTCCGTTTCCGGCAATGTTTATGTGGCCGCGGGCACGCCGCTGGCGCTGCACCCGGAGTTCAACAATACCGGCGGGGTGCTGAGCACGTTGAACGTCGACGTGGTGCCGGGCGTGCCGCAGCATGTCAAGGATCAGGGTCCCGCGCTGTGGTTCAATCCCGCGGCCTTCGATCAGCCGCCGGATTTCACGGTGGGCGATGCATCGCCCACGTTGCCCAATCTGTCGAACCCAGGCGTCCATAGTTTCGATCTAAGCGTGTCCAAACGCTTTCCGCTGAGCGCGGACCGCACCTTCGAGTTCAACGCGTCGGCCTTCGACTTCATCAACCATGCCGACTGGAACCAGCCCGACACGGTGATTGGGCCGGCCTCGGCGCCCAATCTGAACGCGGGCAAGATCATCGGGTCGCACGGCGGCCGCGTCATTCAGTTGGGCGCGCGGTTGAGCTTCTGATGATTCCGCGCCGCCAGTACGGATGGCCGCGGGCGGCCGCCGCCCTCGTTGCCGTGATAGCATGCTGGGCGGCGATTTCGTCGGCTTCCGGAGCCGTAATTCATCTGGCCGTGCGTTCTCAAAGCGAACAGCAGCGTATCTTTCTTCCGGCCGATTTCGCCGTTAAGGTAAATGGCAAGGCCGCACCCGTGTTAAGCGCCAAAAATCCGCGCGATAGCCAGATGATTCTGCTGGTGCTCGACCTGGCTGGAGACATGACCGATGCCCAGGCCGCGAAGGACGCCCTGGCCGCTGCCATAGAGAAGCTTCCGGCTTCGACCTTTGTGGCGCTGATCCGCGCGCAGGACGGCCCGACCGTGCTGGTGGACCCCACGGCCGACCGGAACGCGATTATTCAGGCAATGCAGGCCAGCGCGGTGACCGGGAAGGCCGGATTACTGGATTCACTGCCCTCCATGGATGCTCTGGCCGAAAGCATCGCGAAGGTCTCGAATCTTCGGATCGCGACTCTGTATGTCACCGACAGCGACGTGCGCAATTATCGCGAGGACTTCGCCAACCCGGTAATTAACTCCAGCGATCCGCATGACCTGAGCCGCCGCTTCCCGGAGGCGCTGATTGAGGACAAGATGGATAAAATGGAAAAGGCGGTGGCGGCGCGTGAGACGCCGCTGTTCATCGTGCACCTGCGGTATCGCACATCAAAGCTGAACGCTGCCTATCAGTCGGGCTTGAAGCGCCTGGCTGAAACTACCGCGGGCTGGTCGGCCTTCTGCGCTTCGCCCGCCGAAATTCCCGCGGCCATCGAACAGGCGTTCGCGGCCATATCGTCGCAGTATGTGTTGACGGTCGGATTGCCGGGAAGGCCGGCGGCTGTTCAGATCCATGTGGAGACCCGCGCGGCGATCGAACCGCCGGTCGAGTTGGTCTACCCCGCGAGACTGCTGATTAAGCAAAGGTGATTCCATGGCGAGGTTTCCCGGCATCCTTCTTACGGCGCTCATGATTGGCAGCACGGTAATGTCAGTGCAGGCCGGCGCGCCGCCGGCGCAGCATACGCGCCGCCGGCGCAAGCCACCTCCCGATCCGGAAAAGGATGCGTTGCAGCAGAAGCTGGCGGACGCCACTCAAGCCATCGGCACTCTGGACTCGCGCATACTGCAACTGATGGCGGAAAACGCGTCGCTGCATCAGTCGCTCGATGCGCAAGCGGCCGCCGCCGCGGAAGCGCGCCAAAAGCTGGACGCCGCGACCCAATCCGTAGCATCTCTTCAGGCCCGCTTGCAGGCGGCGGAACAACACGCGGCTCAGCTCACGGCCGAACGAGACAAAGCACTGCGGTCGGCGGCACAGACGGCGCAGAGGGCGCCCTCGGCCCAGGAGGCGCGGCTCGAAGCGCAACTGCAGGATATCAACCGCCGGCGCGACGCTTACATCGCGTCCGTGCTGCGGCGCTATCGGGAACTTGCCAATGAATACCGCTCCTTCGGCACGGAATTCGGTGCTCCCAATGACCGCGATCTGGCGTCCAAAGCCGGCCCGGAATTGACGCACATCCAGAACACCGTCGCGTTGGCGGAGGAAGACTTGCGGCAGTTGAACGGGCTGGAAGCCCAGGCCGCCCTGGTGCGGAAGGCGCAGGCGAAAGCCAGAATGCCGTAAACCAGGCGGCTGCGGGAGTAGACTTGAAATATGCAGGCTCCTTCCAGCGCGCGCCCCAGCCTGTTTGGCTCCGACTAACCGCTTCCTCCGGCGGCCCTCTCCCCTCCAGCCTCTGCGTTCTGCATCAGGAGTCAATATGTCCAACACCGCCACAGCGGTGCGTTCCGGCCTGCCTCATCTTTTGGGGCCGCTGCCGGGTCCGCGCGCGCAGCAGATCATGGCCCGCGACGCCAAAGTCTTGTCGCCATCCTATACACGGGGGTACCCGCTGGTAGTGGAGCGCGGCGAGGGCGCCATCATCCACGATGTCGATGGCAACCAGTTTCTCGACTTCAACGCCGGCATCGCGGTGGTTGCGACGGGACACTGTCACCCGCAAGTGGTCGAAGCCATCCAACGGCAGGCGCGGAAGCTGGTGCACATGTCCGGCACTGATTTTTATTACGAGAACATGGTGCAACTGGCCGAAAAGCTGGCGGCACTGGCGCCCGGCGGCTTCGAGCGGCGGGTCTACTTCGGCAACTCGGGCGCCGAGGCCATGGAAGCGGCCATCAAGATGGCGCGCTATTCGAGCGGGCGCGACAAGTTCATCGCCTTCACCGGGGCTTTTCATGGCCGCACCATGGGCGCGCTCTCGCTGACCGCGCGACGGCCGGTGCAGCGCCGCGGCTTTGGGCCGTTTATGGCCGGCGTGCACCACGTGCCCTATGCCTACTGCTACCGCTGCGCCTATCAAAAGCGGCCGGAGACGTGCGACGTAGAGTGCGCGCGCGTCATCGAGGATCAACTGCTAAAAACCATTCTGCCGGCCGATGAGGTGGCGGCCATCGTGGTGGAGCCGGTCCAGGGCGAGTGCGGGTACATCGTGCCGCCGCGCAAGTTTCTGGACGAACTCGCGCGCATAGCCGAGCGCCACGGCATGCTGCTGATCTTCGACGAGGTGCAGTCGGGCATGGGCCGCACGGGCAAGATGTGGGCCGCCGGGCATTTCGATGCGATGCCCGATATTTTCACGGTCGCCAAAGGCATCGCCAGCGGACTGCCGCTTTCGGCCACGGTGGCGCGCGCCGAGGTGATGAACTGGCCGCCCGGCGCGCATGCCTCCACCTTTGGCGGCAACCCGGTGTCGATCGCGGCGGCGCTGGCCACCATCGAGCTGCTGGAGCAGGAGCTGATCGATAACGCCGCGCGCATGGGCGCGTATATGATGGATCGCATGCGTGAATGGCCGGCGCGATTTCCGGTGGTCGGCGACGTGCGGGGGCTGGGGCTGATGCTGGGCATCGAACTGGTGCGCGACCAGCAGACCCGCGAGCGCGCTCCGGACGAACGCGACCGCGTGGTGAGCCTGGCCTTTGAGCGCGGGCTGCTGATTTTGGGCGCGGGTGAGAACACGCTGCGGCTGAGCCCGCCGCTGACCATCACGCGCGAGCAGGCGGATTTTGCGATGGACACTTTGGAGCACTGCTTCACTACCGTGCAAAACGGAGCATGAGGATTCTGGACGTAGGCTGCGGCGTGAAGAAATACGCCGGGTCCGTGGGCATTGACCGCAACCTGGCGAGCGCGGCCGACGTGATCTGCGATCTGGATTGCTTTCCGTACCCGTTCGCCGACCATTCGTTCGACGGTCTGCGCGCGATCCACGTGATCGAGCACGTGCAGGACGTGATCCGCACCATGGAGGAGTTCCATCGCCTGGTCCGGCCCGGCGGGCGAGTGCGCATCGAGACGCCGCACTACACCGACTTCTCGTCTTTTTGCGACCCGACCCATCGCAGCCACCTGAACAGCTATTCCTTTCGATATTTCGGAGAGGATCACGCCGGTTTCGGCTACTACTCCAATGTGCGATTCCGCGAAATATCGGTGCGTTTGAAGCTGTTGAACTTGTGGCGCTGGCTGGGCTTCGAGTTTTTGGTGAACCACTTCCGCGGCTTCCGGAAGTTCTGGGAGCATTACCTGTGCTTCGTGGTTCGCGGCAAAGTGATGGAGTTCGAATTCGAGCCGCTGCCGTGAGACTGTATCGCCTGGCCGACCGGTTGCGCGATCGTCTGCGCCGGCGCGCGTGGACGGCGGAGCGTTCGGCCGGCGCTCGCGGCGAAGACCTGGCGCATCGGCTGCTGGAGCGCGAGAAGTATCGCGTGGTGGCGCGCAACTA
>DOZZ01000086.1 GCA_003517725.1 Bryobacterales bacterium
TAGCGACCGGACTACCTGGTACTGGTCTAGAATTTCGCAGGCGTGTCGCAGCGCGTCCGCCGAACAAAGGTCCGTGGCGGCTCTTACTGCGTTGAGCGTAACAGTTGGCAGCGGAGCGGGACGGGGGCGGGCGGGAGGAACGCGTTTGCTTTCAGCGACAGAAGGTTTTTGAATGGCCGTGACGACCAGTTCGGTACAGTGGGCCTGACGCACATGAGAATCCTGATTATTGGCGAATTGAATGTCGATCTGGTTTTGCATAACTACCAAACATTTCCGGCGCTGGGGCAGGAAGTACTGGTGGAGGACGCCACGCTTACGCTCGGCAGCGCCTCGGCCATCTGCGCCGCGGGCCTGGCGCGGCTGGGGGATGAAGTCACCTATGTGAGCAAGGCCGGGCAGGATGCGTGGGGCGATCTTTGCGTCGAGGCGCTAAACTCGCTTGGGGTGGACACGTCGCAGGTGACGCGCGACGCATCGGTCAAGACCGGCATCACGGTTTCCATCACGTCAGCCCGCGATCGAGCGCTGGTTACCTACCTGGGCTCGATTGCCGCGCTGCGCGGCAGTGACGTTCGCACGGACCTATTTCGCGGTTTCGATCACTTGCACGTGTCTTCATTTTTTCTGCAGCAGGGCCTGCGCCCCGACGTAAAGAAGCTTCTGAGGTCCGCCCATGGCCAAGGCCTGAGCACCTCGCTTGATCCCGGCTTCGATCCGGATGACAAGTGGGAACGCGATTTGGTAGACGCTTTGGATGAAGTGGATGTCTTCCTTCCGAACGAGGTGGAACTTTCGCGCATGACCGGCACGGACGATGTGGAACCAGGCTTGCGCAAGCTGGCGAACAGGCGCACGTTGATCATGGCCAAATTGGGCGCTAGCGGCTGCGCCGCGATCGATTCCTCCGGGGCGTTCCTTGCGGCGCCGGGGTTTAAGGTGGACGCCGTCGATACCACCGGCGCCGGCGATTCCTTCAATGCAGGCTTTCTTCACGCCTGGCTGAGAAAAGTTCCGTTGAAGGCGGCGATGCGGTTTGCGTGCGCGTGCGGCGCGCTCTCGACATTAAAGGCGGGCGGCACGGGATCGCAAGCCGATGAAGGACAGGCGCAAGAATTTCTATCGCGACAGGGAGTGACGGCATGAGCATCAGCAGGCGAGCGTTACTGGGGGCCGCGAGCATTGGGTTCGCCGCGAGGGCCATGGCACAGAAGAGCATCACGCTTCCCGAATACGAGCCGCGCAGCGCGCTGCGGGTGAAGCAGACGAACATTGTGAAAGCGAAGTATCCGGTGATCGACATCCACACCCATTTGTCGTGGTCGGCCAAGACCGAAAAGGGCGTAAGCCTGGCCGGTGAGCGCCAATTCCTGATGCCGCCCCAGGAGTTGCTGGCCGTGATGGATCGGAAGAATCTGCGCGCCCTGACCAACCTGACGGGCGGCTTCGGCAAAGGGCTCGAAGAAGCAATCGCGAAGTATGACCGGGCGCACCCGGGGCGCTTCTATACTTTTTGCGAGCCGTCCTATAACCGTTTTAAGGAAGCCGATTATCCCGGCGCGCAGGCGCAGGCCATCGAACAGGCGCACCGCGCCGGGGCTAAAGGCCTCAAAATTTTGAAGACGCTGGGGCTGTATCTGCGGGAAAACATCACCAGCGGCGCACTGGTGAAGGTTGACGACAAACGATTCGATCCGATGTGGGACGCGTGCGCGCGGCTGAAGATGCCGGTGGCGATTCACGTGGCCGACCCGCTTGCCTTCTTTCAGCCGATCGACCGGTACAACGAACGGTATGAAGAGCTTCACAATCACCCGGACTGGTCGTTTTATGGGAAAGATTTTCCCTCCAATGAGCAGATTTTGGAAGCGCGCAATCGCGTGATCGCACGGCACGCCAATACGCAATTCATTGTGCTGCATGTCGGCAACCTGGCGGAGGATTTGGAAAACGTGGGCCGCAATCTGGACCGCTTCCCCAACATGTTCGTCGACATCGCGGCCCGCATTGGCGAACTCGGACGGCAGCCGCGGGCATCGCGAAAGTTTTTCGATAAGTATCAGGACCGGATCCTTTTCGGCACGGACGCGACGCCGCACGGAGACGAATTTCCCCAGCAGGTTTTCAACGACCGGCTGTACGAAATTTATTTTCGCTTTCTGGAAACCGACGACGAGTATTTCGATTACGCGCCGGCGAAGGTGCCGCCGCAAGGGCGCTGGCGAATCTATGGCATCAACCTCCCGGATCAAATCCTGCGCAAGGTGTATCACGCCAACGCCGCGCGGCTGCTGGGCGTGACAGTGTGAAGATGCGGGTTTGGCCACTGTTGGTTTTATTGCTGCTGGCGTCGAAAGCCCCGGCAGAAGCAGTCCGCGTTTGGCAGGGAACGCTCACGTTGCCCACGTATGAGGAGGGCGCGCCCGACCCCAATCCGCCGTTCGATCAGTACGCGACCACCAATTTCAGCTATCCCTATACGCTGCGCCAGAATCTGACGTCGAAGAGCGTGGCCCATGCCTGGCGCGCGATTTATCTGGAGAATGAATATCTGCGGTGCAGCGTGCTGCCGGACATCGGCGGGCACGTTTACACCTGCGTCGACAAGATTAGCGGCAAGCCGATGTTCTATGCCAATCCTGCGATCAAGAAGGCCAACATCGGATACCGCGGGGCATGGGCGGCGTTCGGCATCGAGTTCAATTTCCCGGTCTCGCATAACTGGGTGTCCATGTCGCCGGTGCCATTCTCCACGCGAACAATGCCGGACGGCAGCGCGGCGGTCACGGTCGGGAACGTCGATCGCGTGTATGGGATGGAGTGGTCGGTCGAGTTGCGGTTGCAGCCGGCGAGCACGGTGCTCGAAGAGCACGTGACGCTGTATAACCGCGGCGATGCGCGGCATCGCTTTTATTGGTGGAACAACGCGGCCATTGAAGTGAAGGACGATTCGCGTATTGTGTATCCGATGCGGTGGTCGGCGGCGCACGGCTTCGCCGATGTCGACACGTGGCCGGTGGATTCAAGCGGCACGAACCTAAGCATCATCGCCAACCAGAAGTTCGGACCGGTATCGCGCTTCGTGCATGGCAGCCGCGAGCCGTTCATGGGCATCTGGCGTCCCGACACAAACACCGGAACGGTGCACTATGCGGACTACGGCGAGCTGCCGGCGAAAAAGATCTGGTCGTGGGGCGTGGATGCCGACGGGCTCGACTGGAGGCAAGCTCTGTCCGATAACCACAGCGCCTACGCCGAAGTGCAGGCGGGCTTGTTCCGCAATCAGGAGACCTACGCCTTCCTGGAGCCGCGCGGCGTGATCCGGTTCGACGAGTATTGGATGCCGGCGCGGGGTATTGGCGGTATCGCGCGGGCGAATCTGTCCGGAGTGTTGAACCTGGAGCGGCGCGGTGATGCGCTGTTCGTTGGGTTCAATGCCAATCGGGCGGTGCCCGGCGCTCACATCGTCGTGACCAACGGTGAGCACGCCGCCTTGGACGTGCGGGCGGATCTAACGCCGGAGCGAGTTTGGACGCACGAACTGAAGCCGGCGCAAGCCGGTGCGAAGTACACGGTTGAAATCACCGACGCCGCGGGCCGCCTGTTGATGCGGCATCGCGAGGGCGAGTACGACTGGTCGCCCGCTTCGCAGATCACAACCGGCCCGCAGCCGGGCGAACTTGCCGTCGCGGCGGCAAAGCGCAACGAAGATGACTGGCTCGAAGCCGGTAAAAACCAGGAACTGAACGGTAAACTGCTGCTGGCCTTGGCGACGTACAGGCGTGGGTTGACGGAGTACCCGGAGAGCTTTGGGCTGAGCAAAGCGGCGGGCCGCCTTGCGGCGGGATTGGCGCGTTACGAAGATGCGGCACGCTATCTTGTGCCGGTTCAGAAGCGGGCGACATGGGACGCCGAGATCGCGTATTATCTGGGGCTGGCATACGACGGGTTGGGGCAAATCCGGCAGGCGCGCACGATGTATGAGAACGCGGCGAGGCTGCCGTCATATCATTGCGCGGGCTCTTTGAAGCTTGGGGAACTGTTGGCGCGCGAAGCCGATGTCACGGGCGCACTGCGGGTTTTTAAAGACGCCGGAAGCGATCCGCGCGCCACGGAGGAGGCGGCGGCCCTGGAAGGCAAGCCACTGCCGCTTTCCGCGGATGCCGATCGTTTACTCGATACCGCCGCGACCTACATCAGGCTGGGACTCTATCGACGCGCGATCGACGCGTTATCCCGCCCGTATCCGGCGGCTCCGGCGGACCAAAGCGAGCCGGGGGCGTTGCTGCCACAGGACCATCCCCTGGTGGCTTATTATCGTGGCTACTGCCGGGAGAGGCTGCATCAGAGCGGGACCGCGGATTACGCCGCGGCATCCAAGCTCTCGACCCGCTTTGTATTTCCGAACAGGGCCGAAACATTGCCCGTGCTGCTGGCTGCCATCCGCGCCAATGCGCGGGATGCGACCGCGCACTACCTGCTCGGCACCTGGTATTTCGCCCGCGACTTGTCCGATCAGGCGCTAACGGAGTGGCAGGCCGCCCGATTGGGAGACCGCAAAATTCCTGTTTTGGATGCCGATATCGGCCGCGCGCGGCTATTCGTGAAGCACGATGCGCGCGGCGCCCTGGAGGCTTTTCGCGAGGGGCTTCCGATCGACCCGCGCAATGTGGCGCTGTATGAAGGAATCGACACGGCGTTAAGTTTATTGCGCTCTCCCGCGCGCGAGCGGGCCGAGGCGCTGGCGGCCTATCCCGACGCAGCCGACATGCCGGTTTCGCTGGTGTATGAGTTGGCGTTGAATTGGGCCGAGGCGGGCGATTTCAGCGCGGCTGAAGCGCTGTTCCATAATCGCTTTTTCCCGCGCGAGGAAGGCGGGACCAACGTGCGCCAGGTGTGGGTGGAGGTCCGTACCGAAAAGGCCACGGCGCTCGCAACCAGCGGAAAGTGCGACGCGGCGACCGGCATCGCGCGGACGATCGGTGAGCCGGTGGCGGGCCTGGATTTTACGCGCGATGGACTGGAGCGATTTGTGCGGTCGGCGCGTACGCAGTACTTACTGGGGCGAGCGGAAGCCGCGTGCGGGCGGAAAGCGGAGGCCGCGGCGCGTTTTGCCAGCGCCGCCAAAGCGCAGGGCGACGGCGAAATCGTGTGGGCGCGGAAGGCCGCTCGAGAGTTGGGCGAGTATCGCGATGCCGAGTGGCGCGCGCGGCTGGAGGCTGCGGCCGGGCGTGCGGAACCGCTGATCGAGAATGACGCGCTCACGAGCTCCGCGGCATATGGGTTGGGTCTGGTGGAGGCGGCGCTGGGACACGCAGATCTTGCGCGGGCGCGGTTTGAGCAAGCTTTGCTGTTGCCGGATCGCGGGATGGCGCATCATTTAAGCAGGATCGGGTTGGAATAGAGGCTCGCCGGCTGAAGCCAGCGGCAGCCTGAAGGCCGCACTACGAGGGATTTGAGGGATTTAGCGTTTGGTTTGGGCTTGGGTGCTGATAGCCGCCGCTGGCCTTGCGTTGCAGGCCGAAGACTACGAACGCGCGCGGCAATTGCTGACTGCGGGGCGCGCGGCAGAGGCCGCCGTAATCTATCGCCAGCTTGCGCGGGCTGATGCGGCCAATGCGGACCTTCTGCTGAACCTCAGCATTGCGCTGTATCAGGCTAAAGACTTTCGCGGGGCTGCCGAGAGCGCCGCGGAGGCTCTGCGCGTGAAGCCCGATATGCTGCCGGCGCGGCTCTTCCTGGGAGCCAGCTATCTGGAATTGGGCGAGTATCCGGAGGCCATCGCGGCGCTCGATCGCGTGGTCGCCGCCAATCCCAACGAGCGGAACGGGCGGCTCATGCTGGGCAAGGCTCTGCTGGCCGCCGGTCAGCCGGGGCGGGCGGCGGAACAACTGGAGGCCGCGACGCAAATGCTTCCGGCGAACGCGGCAGCCTGGTACGCTCTGGGCCGCGCGCGTGAAGCGCTCGGCCAAAAGGACGCCGCGCATGAAGCCTGGCAACGTTTGAAGGCGCTGCCTCCCTCGCCCGAATCGCATCGGCATGCGGCTGAAGTGGACGCCGCTGATTTGCGCTGGCGTGAAGCCGCGCTCGAATGGCAGGCAGCGTTGCGGCTTGCGCCGGATGACCGAGATATACGCATGGGACTGGCTGAAGCGTTGTATCGAAGCCGGGATTACACTGCGGCCATGGCCGTACTGAAGCCGCTCTTGCCAACTGAACTTCCCGGCGCTTTGTTCCTTTATGGCGCGTCGCTGGTGAATCTGCAGCAACCGGCGGAGGCGATCCCCTATTTGCGTGCGGCCCTGGCGCGCGATCCTCACATGCTGCCGGCGTGCGCGGCCCTGGGGCAGGCGCTGTTGCAGACCGGGAAGCCGGAGCAGGCCATTCCGCTGCTGGCGGAAGCGCGTTCGGTGGATTCCGACGGCAGCCTCCATTTCCAGCTTTTTCGGGCCTATCAATTGACCAACCGGAAAGCCGAGGCGCGCCAGACACTCGCCGAATATCAACGCCTGCGCGCGTCGCTGGCCGCGGCTCGCTGATCCGGCTCGCGAACCTGCAGCACCTGGTTGGTTTTTACGTGGCGCAGCGTTTGGCGGATGCCGCTTGGCCAGCGAATTTCGATCTCGGCCACTTCCGCCAGATGCCCGGTGCCGAAATGAACTCCGAAATGGCTGGACGAGGCGTAGCCCACGCTGGTGGTCATGTGGTTGGTCTGATTGCCGATGCGAACGTTTGCCCCGATTCCATCGCGGTTGCTCTTTGTGCCGGTCAAATGCAGAATGAGC
>DOZZ01000244.1:0-1628 GCA_003517725.1 Bryobacterales bacterium
TCGCTCAACGTGGCCGACGGAGAAGATGTCGCCCCGCCTTTCAAGTTTGGTCATCCGAACGGCAAATCCTACGCGCTGAATCTGTGGCACAACGTCATCTTCACCACCACTTCCCAGGGCTGCGCCGGCAATCCCAACCAGATGTGGGCCGTGGATGTCACGGATCCGACACACAAGGTCATGACCTATAACCCCAAAAGCGGCGGACTGTGGGGCCGTACCGGCGCGGCCGTGGACTCCAGCGGAACGGCCTGGGCGCCCACCGGCGATGGCCGCTACGATCCAGCCAACCAGGTTTATGGCAATGGCCTGATTGGCGCTCGCGTGGAAGGCGGAGAGCTGAAGCTCAAAGATTATTTCGAGCCGCTCAACTGGCTCTGGCTCCAGAAGCGCGACCTCGACATGCAGGTGACGCCCGCCATCTTCAACTTCAAGGACCGCGAGTTGATGATCACCGGCAGCAAGGAATGCCGCGTCTATCTGCTCGATACCAAATCCGCCGGCGGCGCCGATCACCAGACGCCGTTGTACCGCACTCCGCTGCTCTGTAACGAGGAGACGGATTTTCAATCGGCCGGCATCTGGGGCAGCATGGCCAGTTGGCAAGATTCGACGGGTACCCGCTGGGCACTGACTCCGTTTTGGGGTCCGGTGCATCCCACGTTCAAAGCGCCGCTCACCTACGGTCCCATCACGCATGGCGCCGTGGCCGCCTTCAAGGTGGAAGAGAATGGCGGCAAGTTCCGCCTTGCCCCGGCCTGGATATCGCGCGACATGAACCAAGCCGAGCCGCCCGTGATTGCCAATGGCGTGGTGTACTCCTACGGCAGCGGTGAAAACACGCGCCAGGCGTACGCCGATCGCGGACTGGCGGACTACAGCCCGCTTCGCATTAAAGCTTCGGGCCACGCTGTCTTTTACGCCCTGGATGCGCAGACCGGCAAGGAGCTGTACTCCAGCGGAGATCAGATCAAGTCGTTCGCCCACTTCAGCGGACTTTCCATCGCCAACGGACGCGTGTACCTGGCGACGTACGACAGCATCCTGTACTGCTTTGGGCTGCCGGATCACGCGGGGACGCGTTGAAAATGGCCGCCGACATCCGCCGAGGTTTGTTCATGACAAGATTGTCCGCAGCAACACTCTCCTTGTTGGCCAGCGCCGGCATCGCGAGCGCGCAAGGCCGTCCGATGGACTGGGCCTCCTACGGTGGGGACGCGCAACGCACCGGCTGGGAAAAAAGCGATTCCCGGATCACCAAAGACAACATCAAAGATTTTCAATTGGTGTTGAAGCACAAACTTGGGGCCGGCCCCGCGGCATCGAATGCGTTGACGCCGCCGGTGCTGATCGGGATGCTGATCTCGTACCGGGGCTTCAAAGAGCTGGCGTTCGTCACCAATGGCAGCGGAGACGTGTGGGCTATCGATGCCGATCTGGACAGGATCTTCTGGCAGAAGCGATTCGGCGCGGCCGCCGGCAAGGCGAAGCGCGGCAGTGCTGCCTGCTCCGGAGCCCCCATCGCGATTCCCGCGTTGACGCCGCCGATGAATTTTGCCGCGGGACGCCCGCGGCCGGGCACGCCGCCGCGCCCGCCGGCAGCAGTTAATCCAGACGCGCCACCCAAG
>DOZZ01000244.1:1677-2733 GCA_003517725.1 Bryobacterales bacterium
GTCTTCATGCTGACGGGTGACGGCATGCTGCACCAACTCAACAGCTCTGACGGCAGCGACCAGTTTCCCCCGCTCAAATTTGTTCCGGCGTCGGCCAGAGCATCCAGCCTGACGCTCCAGGATGGCATCATTTACACCACCACCAGCGCTGGCTGCGGCGGCGCCCCGGATGCCGTGTGGGCGATGGATTTAAACGATGCCAATCCGCAACCCGTCTCTTATGCCCTGACCACGGGCGCGCCCGGCGGCATCGGCGGCTTCGCGCTAGGCCAGGATGGCACCGTGTACGTGCAGACCAGCTCCGGCAAAGAGGCCGGCGCGCTGCTGGCTCTGAGTCCCAAGGACCTGAAACTGAAACAGTCCTTCACCATACCGGGCAGCGGCTCGGTAACTCCGGTGGTCTTTCCGTGGAAAGGCAAAGAGTTGGTTCTGGCGGCGGGCAAGCAGGGCAGCCTCTACCTGCTCGATGCGCAGGAACTCGGCGGCGCCGACCATAAGACGCCGCTGTACCAGACGGCGCCACTGGCCTCCGCCAACGACGGCATCTGGGGCGGCCTCTCCACCTGGGAAGACACCGACGGCACGCGCTGGGTGCTGGCGCCCGTGTGGGGGCCGTTCAGCTCTGAAATGAAAGCGTTCGCCAGCAATGGCCCCGCCCCCACGGGCTCGATCGTCGCGTTCAAAGTGGAAGACCACGATGGTAAGCCGACTTTGGCGCCCGGCTGGGTTTCACGCGACATGACCGCGCCGGAGCCTCCGGTGATCACGGGCGGCAGCGTCTTCGTGGTGTCGTCGGGAGGCGCGCCGAGGAAGCCGTCGGCCTCGTCGCATGCCACTCTGTATGCGCTCGATGCCGCTACCGGCAAGGAAATTTACTCGACCGGCGACCAGGTCACCGCCCGAGCCAACCTGACCGGCATGACCCTGGCCAACGGGCGCATCTACTTCACCACGGCCGATGGCACGCTGTACGCGTTTGGTGTTTACCTGGAGCGCTAGCAGTCAAGCGACAACCGTGGTAAGCCGCGCTCGGCCAGGCATACTCCTCGGGCAAGG
>DOZZ01000106.1:0-2013 GCA_003517725.1 Bryobacterales bacterium
TGCAGATGGAACGGCAGCGCCAAATTCAGGCCGAACAGCAACAGCGCCGAATGCAGCAGGCTCCGTCACGGCAGCAGCAACAGGCCGCGCCCCCACCGCGACAACAGCCCGAACGCCGGCCTCCTCCCCCCAGGAAAAAGGACGAGAAGAAGCCGCCGGCCGATAAATAACCCGCCTGGTGATGCGAAGGGAGCAAGCCATTGTTCCCTTCGCTTTCCTCCTCCAATCCAATCCGCGCGTATCCTTAGAGAAGGAGGAGAATGCATGGCCAGCGGCCCCATCTACGACTCGATGGTTCAGGAGTATCACGAGAACGGATTCGTGGTGGCGAAGGGAGCCTTCAATGCCGAGGAGATCGGCCTGCTGCGCCGCGCTGCTAAGGAAGACCGGGAACTGGATCAACACTCGTACGGCAGGAGCGATGGAGAAGGCGGGACGGTGCGGCTCTCTCTCTGGAACCATCCGGGCGACACGCTGTACGGAATGTTCGCGCGTTGCGCAACGCTGGTAAACTCCGCCGAGAAAATTTTGGGCGGCGAGGTTTACCACTACCACTCCAAAATGATCATGAAAGATGCGAAGGTGGGCGGCGCGTGGGCCTGGCATCAGGACTACGGCTATTGGTACCGGAACGGCGTGCTGTACCCGCTGCTATGCAGCGCGTCGATTGCCGTGGACGCAGCCACGCGCGAGAACGGCTGCCTGCAGGTGTTGAGCGGCTCACACCATCTGGGGCGCATCGACCATGTGCTCACGGGCGACCAGGCCGGCGCGGACCTGGAGCGCGTACATGAAGTGGAGAAGCGCCTGCCCCTGGTTTATCTCGAGATGGATCCCGGCGACGCCGTCTTCTTCCACGCCAATCTGTTGCACCGCTCCGACCAGAACCGGTCGGATCACCCGCGCTGGTCGATGATCTGTTGTTACAACGCGGCGCGCAACGATCCTTATAAGGAAGCCCATCATCCGCGCTATACGCCTTTGTCGAAGGTTTCGGACGCGGCGATTCTGGAAGCGGGTTTGAGGCGCTTCAGCGATGCCGCGTCCAATGTGGCCTGGCTTGATCCAAAGAAGGATTCGAGCGCAAGCAGCCTGGCGCAGCAGCCCGCGGATTAGTTCTACATTTTAGCCCGCCGGAACGCGGACCGAGCTTTTCGCCGCTTTTGCCCTAGACGCAGGCTCGAAAAAACTCTGTACAGTCGACGGCTATCCGTAAGTGGGGCAGGATTCATCCTGCAGCGGGCTTCAGCCCGCCAGATTACGTCAAAGGCCCCAATATTTTTCGTGAGCTTGCTTGAACCGCAGGCCCCCAGACGCAGGCCACGAACCCCGATCACCTGCACCACAAGATCCCGCGCGCAGCAGAGTCGCCACGCGCCGCTATACTCGAACTTTCATGCCTACGGCATATCTGGAGCGGGATCAGGCGTGGTTCGCGGAACGGGCGCTGAGGCGGCATGCGCGCGTGCTGCAGCTGTGGGCGCTGGGCGTAGGCGCGGTCATCTCGGGCGATTTCTTCGGGTGGAATTTCGGTTTCGTGGCCGGCGGCTTTGGCGGCATGATGCTGGCGCTGGTCATCATGACCGTCCTCTACATCGGGCTGAGTTTCAGTCTGGCCGAGATGTCGCCGGCGTTACCCCACAGCGGCGGAGCCTACTCGTTCGCGCGCACTACCATGGGGCCGTGGGGCGGCTATGTCACGGGCCTCGCCGAAAACATGGAGTACATTTTCACGCCCGCGACCATCGTGGTGGGGATCGGCGGCTACCTCGGGGCGGTCTTCGGCACGCCGGCCTGGTGCGCGCCGCTATGGTGGCTGGCCTGCTACGCGGCGTTCGCCGGGTTGAACGTCTGGGGCGTCGAACTCTCGTTCCAGTTCACCGTGGTCATCACGATTTGCGCGCTCGCAATTCTTGCGGTTTTCTGGGTCGGCGCGGCGCCGCTGGTGAACTGGAAACACTGGGCGTTGAACGATGGCGCGCTGCTGCCCAAAGGTTATTCCGGCGTGTTCGG
>DOZZ01000106.1:2056-3667 GCA_003517725.1 Bryobacterales bacterium
TGACGCTGATCGTGTGTTCGTTCCTGACGCCCGCCCTCAGCGGCGGCATCGCACCCGGCGCGCTGGAGGTCGGCAAGTCCACCGAGCCGCTGTTCCTGAGCTTCAAGACCATTTTCGGCAGCGGCCTATGGTCGCGGCTGCTGGCGCTGATCGCCTGCACCGGGTTGATTGCCAGCTTCCACGCAATTATCTACGCTTATGGACGCCAGATCTTTTCGCTGGCGCGCGCCGGATATTTCCCGAGCTGGCTGTCGCGTACGCATCCGGCCCGGAAGACGCCGCACCGTGCGCTCATCGCAGGCTCGGTGCTGGGTTATGGGGCGGCGCTGGCGATCTGGCTGGCCGGTCAAAATAGTGCCGTCGGAGCGGTGTTGCTGAATATGGCGGTCTTCGGTGCCGTGATCGCGTACGTGCTGCAGATGGCGTCTTTCGTGTTGTTGCGTGTTCGCTTTCCGCGGATTGCGCGCCCATACAGAAGCCCGCTGGGAGTTCCGGGCGCGGTCGTCGCCGCCGCCATTTCGGTGGTCACGCTGATCGCCCTGTTCCTGAATCCCGACTACCGGCTGGGTGTGATCGGCGCGGTGGTGTGGTTTGCTGTCGGCATCGCCTATTTTGCTCTGTATGCGCGAACCCGGTTGATCCTTTCGCCCGAAGAGGAGTTCGCCGTGAGCCACCAACCGCGATGAGCTATGCCACCACAGTGCGCGGCCATGTGCACCGCTTCGAGGATCTGAAGACGCTACTGGCCAAGGCCACGCCCGCACGGTCCGGCGATGAACTGGCAGGCGTGGCGGCGCACAGCGCGGAGCAGCGCGTGGCGGCGCAGATGGCGCTCGCGGACTTGCCGCTGAAAGTCTTTCTGAGCGAAGCGGTGGTGCCGTATGAAAGCGACGAGGTCACCCGGCTGATTGTCGATGGGCATTCCGCCGCGGCCTTTGCGCCGATCGCGCACTTCACCGTGGGAGAACTGCGCGACTGGCTGCTGGGTGAGCAGGCCACGGAGCAGGTGTTGAGCCGCCTCGCTCCCGGCATCACGCCCGAAATGGCCGCTGCCGTATCGAAGCTCATGCGCCTGCAGGACCTGATCGCGGTCGCATCGAAAATTCGGGTCGTCACGCGCTTTCGCTCGACCGTGGGCCTGCGCGGAACGCTCTGCACGCGCTTGCAGCCAAATCATCCCACGGACGACGCCAAAGGCGTTCTCGCCAGCATCATCGACGGACTGATGCTCGAGAGCGGCGACGCGGTCATCGGGATCAACCCGGTTTCGGATGAACTCGACACTGTCGAAGCGTTGCTGCGGCTGGTCGATCAGTTGCGCCGGACGTGGCACATCCCAACGCAGAGTTGCGTGCTGGCGCACGTGACCACGCAGATGCAAGCGATCAAGCGCGGCGCGCCAATCGATCTGGTGTTTCAATCGATCGCCGGAACCGAGCTGGCGAATGCTTCGTTCGGAGTCAATCTCGCGCTGCTGCGCGAGGCATCCGACATGGCCTGGAAGCTGGGCCGCGCTCCGGCCGATGGCAACGTAATGTACTTCGAAACAGGACAAGGCAGCGCACTGTCGGCTAATGCGCACCATGGCGTCGACCAGCAAACCTGCGAGGC
>DOZZ01000106.1:3777-10451 GCA_003517725.1 Bryobacterales bacterium
TATCTTTTTGACGGCAAACAGATTCAGCGCGCCGGCCTGGAGGACCACTTTTGCGGCAAGCTGCTGGGCCTGCCCATGGGTTGCGACGTCTGTTACACCAACCACGCCGAGGCGGACCAGGACGATATGGACGCGCTGCTGACGCTGCTGGGCGCGGCCGGCGTGAACTACATCATGGGCGTGCCGGGCGCCGACGACGTGATGTTGAATTACCAGAGCACGTCATTCCACGACGCGCTAGCCCTGCGCGCGTTGTTGAAGCTGCGTCCCGCGCCGGAGTTCGAGGCGTGGCTGACGGAACGCCGGCCGGAACTGCCGCGCCTGATGACGCTGTTGACGGCATGAGCGGGCTGCGCGATTTCACGCTGGCACGCGTGGGGCTCAGACGCGCCGGCAATGCCCTGGCGACCGGCGAGTTGCTGGATTTCCAGCTGGCGCATGCCCTGGCAAGAGACGCCGTGCATGCCAGCTTCGACGCGGCGGCGCTGCTAGGCGAAATACGGTCTCGCGGCTGGCAAGGCGTGGTGGTGGCGAGCGCGGTGAAAGATCGCGCCGAGTATCTGAAGCGGCCGGATCTGGGTAGGCAGCTCAGTGATGCCTCGCGCGCGGAGTTGGATGTCGCCGGAAAAGACACCAGCGTGGTGGTCGTGATTGCCGATGGCCTGTCGGCGCTGGCGGTTGACCGGCATGCCCTGGCCCTGCTGGACCGTATGCGCCTTGGCGCGGACGTCCCAATCGTGGTTGCGCAGCAGGCACGTGTCGCTTTGGGCGATGAGATCGGCGAGCGCCTGCGCGCCTCGCTCGCGCTGATGCTGATCGGCGAACGCCCGGGCCTCAGCAGCCCCGACAGCCTGGGCGCTTATCTGACTTGGGCGCCGCGCGTGGGCCGCACTGACGCCGAGCGCTATTGCGTATCGAACATCCGTGCCGAGGGGCTCAGTTACGATCAGGCGGCGGCGCGTCTGCTATTTCTGATGCAGCAGGCCAATGCGGCAAAGGTGACGGGCACGGGCTTGCGGGCGATCAAGGAGCGCTAGAGAGAACCATCACCTGCGGATTCACGCACCGCCCGACCATATTTTCCTTACGCCCTCAGCGATATCCACGCTCTCCAGGGCTGAACCACCCGCTCCGCACCTTACTGTATGTTCAGGAGCAATGAACTGTGCCCATGCTTTCGTATCAGCACCCCGCGGACTATTCCCGTCGCCTGGAGGCCGGAAATCAGCGCGCCGATTGGCTTTGGACCGCAAAATCACATCGATTTTTGGTGCTCTTCGCGGGCATCCCCTGAACAAAACAAAGGCACAACCCGTTTTTCCTCGCTGCGGAAATTGGCTTTGCCGGCACTCCCTAGCGTGTCGCTTGCAGCAGCACGATGGCTTGCGCTTCGGCTGAGCGGCCTTCGCCTACCGGTCCTACTTTTTCGGCCGTCTTGAATTTCACGGAAACCAGGTCGATCGACAGCGCCATCGTAGCCGCCACTGCTTCGCGAATCTGCTGGCGATAGTCTTTCAGCTTGGGTTTTTCGAGAATGACGGTGGTATCGACGTTGACCACGCTGTAGCCGCGATCCGCCGCCAGTTGCAGCGCGTGTTGCAGGAATTGCGCGCTGCCGGCCCCTTTCCAGCGCGGGTCCGTATCGGGGAAGTGCATGCCGATGTCGCCCAGCGCCAGCGCTCCCAGCACCGCGTCCGTGATGGCGTGCAGCAGGATGTCCGCGTCCGAGTGGCCTTCGAGGCCGAAGTCGCTCGGAATGTGGATGCCGCCCAGAATCAGCGGACGGCCGGCGGCGATGCGATGCGAGTCCCAGCCCAGGCCGCAGCGGAGCGCGCTCAAGTGCGGGCGGTCTCCTGCTCCAGATAGAGCCGGGCAACCTGCATGTCGCCGGGACGCGTGATCTTGATGTTGCGGTCGCTGCCCAGCACCACGCTGACTTCGACCGATTCCAGGCGCTCCACCAGGCTTGACTCGTCGGTGCCGGTGAAGCCGTCGCGCCGCGCGGCGTCGAACGCGGTTCGCAGCAGGCTGTAGCGGAACACCTGCGGCGTCTGCGCCAGCACCAGGCGCTCGCGCGAGATAGTGGCGCGCACCTTGGCGCCGCTGGCTTGCGCGCCGCTCACCTGCTTGACGGTATCCACCGGAACGATCGCGACAATCGCGGCGCCATGCTCGCCGGCCTCATCGATCACTTTCGCGATGGTCTCAATTTCGATGAAAGGTCGCACGGCATCGTGCACGGCCACCAGCGGCGTGTCCGGATCGAGCGCCGCAAAGGCGTTCTCGACCGACTCTTGCCGGCTGTTGCCGCCTTCAACGGCGCGCACCGCGATGCGCGATCCGCACTCGGCGGCCAGGTCTCGCAGCAGTTGCCCGACCCACTCCAGATCGTCGCGGCGCACCGCGACCACGATCTCGCTGACGCGATCGGACGATAAGAATTTTCGGATGGTGTGCGCCAGCACCGGCGATCCATCGAGCAGCATGAACTGCTTGCGGCTGGTTCCAGTGGTTTCGGCGGAGGCCCGGCCCATGCGGGTGCCCAGACCCGCGGCGGGCAAGATCACGGCGGCTTTCATCAAAACGGTTAGTTTTCTCCTACGGCCTGTTCGCGGCGCGCCGGCCGGGACTCGGAGACTGTGGCAGCGTGGGCGCGATCGTCAAATTTACCAAAGATCATTTTACCCGCCGTGGTTTGCAGCACGCTAGTCACGGAAATCTCGATGGTTTTGGCGATCATGCGCTTGGCGTTATCGACCACCACCATGGTGCCGTCGTCGAGGTAGGCCACGCCTTGGTTGAATTCCTTGCCTTCCTTGAGGATGAACACGCGCATCAGCTCACCGGGCAGCACGATGGGCTTGAGCGAGTTGGCCAGTTCGTTGATGTTCAGCACTTCGACGCCGCGCAGCTGGGCCACCTTGTTGAGATTGAAATCGTTAGTGACGATCTTGGCCTCATACAGCTTGGCCAGCTCGATCAGCTTCATGTCGACTTCGCGCACCGCCGGAAAATCGTCTTCGACGATCTGCACCTGCAGGTGCGGCATTTTCTGGATGCGCTGCAGCACGTCGAGGCCGCGGCGGCCCCGGTTGCGCTTCATGGAATCCGAGGAGTCGGCCACCAGCTGCAGCTCGCGCAGCACGAATTGCGGGATCACCAGCAGGCTGTCGAGAAAGCCGGTGTCGGCGATGTCGGCGATGCGCCCGTCGATGATGACGCTGGTATCCAGAATTTTGCTGGCCTTGTGCGCGTGCGACTCGACGCCCAGGACGCCGCCCAGCGCGGAGAAGTCCAACAGTTCACCCTTATTGGCGCCCACCGCCAGACCGATATAAGTGCTCCAGACCAGCAGACCCAGCTGGAAGAAGTGCAGCGTGGGCGAGTGATTGGGATTGGCCGCCACCAACGCCCACGATATCAGCGACGCTGCCACCGCGCCCACCAGCGCGCCCAAAGCCGCGCCGATCAGGCGTTTGAGTGACATCAGCCGAAGACGCATCTCCGCCAGAATGATGACCGCGCCCAGCAGCGTGCCCGTGACGCTGGACGCCAGCGGCGACCAGTTCAGGGGGCGGAAGTAGTATGCGCTGGCAGTTGTGACAGCAATGATGAAGAGCCTGACAATGAGAACGTCCAACACAAAAACCCCTCCGGATGGCCGCGACGCGAGATTATAATTTCGATATTAAACTATTTGATACTAAGTGTATCACTCCATCGGGGGCAAAGGTTAACGAGGCTTAACCTGAGCCTGGTACCTTTTCAGTTCAATTTCTTAGGTGGCTTCGGATCGAGATTCTGCGTGAGCTCCTCTTCGGTGACGGTACTCTTCGCGCCACCCGCCGGCACTTTGACCTTCGCGGTCCACAAAATGCCGTTCAGCACTAGGCGCCGAAAATCGGGATTGCCCCAGTTCGTGTGAAAATGCGCCCCGGTGAAGCCGAAGCCGCGGCCCCCGTCGGCGCGTTGAACGGCCCACGAACAGATCTCGCGCCGGGGCGCTTCTTTGGGCAGTTCGGTGGTCAGAATCGGAATCAGTCGAGGATCTTCCGGCTTGAAGCGGATTCGGTAGTACCACTCGTCACGCGCATCGAAACTTTTCCAGCCATTCGAAATGGGATGCTTCGGCGCGGCCTGTTGCATAGCGGCCTGGTTGATGGGGTTGGTGGAGTAGCCCGTTTCATAGTAGCCGCCGATCCAGTCCAGAAACTCGGGCCCGCCGTTGTCGGAAGGCACTTCAACCGCGTAGTGCAGGCAGGCCAGGCCTACGCCCTTCTTCATGAGCGCGCCGATCTTGGCGAGGTGATCTCCCTGGATGATGGGGTGATTCTTGCCGCCATCCATATAGAAAACCAGCGCCGCGGCGCCATCGAACACGGACTCGTCCTCGGGCCAGCCGCCCTTCACCACCACCGAGTTGATTTTGTTCTGGTGCAGCCACTTGTCGAGCAGCATGATGCCGGCGTTGAATTCATGCTCACCCGGAGGGTGGCTGGGTTTACCGGCGATCAGAACAATTTTGGTGGCGCCCGCGAGAGCAGCGCTCAGCACCAGAAATAACGCGAAAAGGCGAAGCATCATGGCATTCTATCGCTTTCGTAAACGGGGCTTTGTAAGCTACCATGCAGTGCTGTGCGGATTGGCATCGACGCGGGCGGCACGTTTACCGATTTCGTGGTGGAGGATGACGCCGGCGCGCTGACGTTTTTCAAGATTCGGTCGGAACCGAAAGCGCCAGCGAGGGTGATTCAGGCCGGCATTCGGCAGGCCGCCGGGAATGCGTTGGACGTAGCGGTGGTGCATGGCTCGACGGTCGCGACGAACGCGCTGCTGGAGCGCAAAGGCGCGCGCACCGCATTCGTGACCACCGAAGGTTTCGAAGATTTGATCCGCATCGGGCGTCAGAACCGGTCCGAGCTCTACAACCTGACGCCGGTGGCCGAGCCGCCCCTGGTGTTGCCGCGGCATCAGTTCGGATTGCCCGAACGCATGCTGGCGAACGGCGAGGTGCTGCGGCGTCTGGAACCGTCGGCGCTCGCGGCGATCACGCGCGCTTTGCATGACGAGGGTATCGAGGCCGTCGCGCTGTGCCTGCTGCATTCGTATGCCAACGCGGCGCACGAGGAGCTGGCGCTGTCGCACTGGGAGCGGGAATTTTACGTCGCGGCGTCGTGCCGCATCAGCCCGGAGTTTCGGGAATACGAGCGTGCCGCTACCACCATGATCAACGCGTATGTGGGCCCGCTGATGCAGCGCTATCTGGATGAGCTGGCGGCGGCGTGCCCCTATCCGCTGGCGATCATGCAATCGAACGGCGGCTTTCTGACGGCGGCGGAAGCCGGCGCGCAGGCTGTGCGCACCATATTGTCCGGGCCGGCGGGCGGCATCATCGGCGCGGCTGAGGTGGCGCGGCAGTGCGGCTTCCAGCAGGCGCTGACGTTCGACATGGGCGGTACCTCGACCGACGTCAGTCTGGTGCGCGAGACCACTACCTTCACCACCGAAGGCATGGTGGGTGGCTGGCCCGTGCGCATTCCGATGCTCGACATACACACGGTGGGCGCGGGCGGCGGCTCCATTGCGCGCGTCGATGCGGGCGGGGCTCTGCGCGTCGGCCCGGACAGCGCCGGGGCTGACCCTGGGCCGGCCTGCTACGGCCGCGGCATGGCGCCCACCATCACCGACGCGCACGTGGTGCTGCGGCGCATTGAAAGCGCGCAGTTTCTGGATGGCGCGATGGCGCTGGACGAAGCCCGCGCGGCGGCCGCGGTGCAAAGCCTTGCCGGCGTGGTGGGGTGCACGCTGGTGGAAGCGGCGGAGGGCATGCTGCGCGTCGGCAATGCCAACATGGAGCGCGCCATTCGCGTGGTGTCGGTGGAGCGCGGCGAGGATCCGCGTGATTTTCCGCTGGTGGCGTTTGGCGGGTGCGGCGGCCTGCACGCGTGCGAGATGGCCGAAGAGCTGGGCATCCGGACGGTCATCTTCCCGGCATTTTCCGGGGCGCTGTCGGCGCTGGGGATGCTGCTGGCCGATCGCACGCGCGACTACTCGGCTAGCGCGGCGGGGCGTGATGTGGAAGCTGCTTTCGCGGAACTGGAAGGGCGCGCATGGAGCGATGTGCCGGGGGCCGCGGTGGAGCGCTATGCCGATTTGCGCTATGTGGGGCAGAGCTATGAACTGACCGTGACGTGGCGTAATGCCGAGGCGGAGTTTCACGCGGCGCACGCGCGCGTTTACGGCTACAGCGCGGTGGAGCGGCCGGTCGAGACCATCACGTTGCGGGTACGCGCGGTACTGGCGACGCCGCCGTTACGCGAGCAGGTGCGACAGCGTTCGGAGGAGGCCCCGGCGTTGCGGCGCGTGCGCGTACGCGGCCGCTGGCGCAAGATTCCGGTATACCAGCGCGACGCGCTACCAGACCAGTTCGCGGGACCCGCCCTAGTGTTGGATTACGGCTCGACGGTGCTGCTAACGCCGGGCTGGCAGGGGCAGCGCCACGCCTCGGGCCACCTGATCTGTCACTCGTAATTTGCGCTTCAGCCTGACAGAGTCTGGAACACCTGTGCTTCGAGACGCGGGCTGAAGCCCACGGCAAGCTGAAGCCTACACTACGTCCGCCCGCCGGCTAGCGGCAGTTCGGCTGGCGCGTCGTCGCGAAATGTTTCGCGGGC
>DOZZ01000025.1:0-1187 GCA_003517725.1 Bryobacterales bacterium
CAGCACGAACGGACGCTCGGCAATCGTCCCGCGCCACACCGCGCGCTCGCCGGCGGCGATCTCCTCGAACTCACCGCCCACATGCACCGTCGCGGCACGCGTGCACTGCCCGTTGCGCCAAGGGATCGGCGCGTTTAACGCCCAATCCACCTTGAAGACGCCCGGCCCGTAGCGATAGCGCTCCAAGCGGCGCGCGTACGCCGCCGGCAGACGATCGCGCGCCATCCGCAGAAACTGGCGTGGCGTCACGTCGCACAGCACCAAGGCTCGCGGATCGATCTGCCGCAGCGAGTCCACCGGCGCATTCGTTTCGATCGTGCCGCCGAGCGACCGCAGGTACGACGCCAGCGCGTCCGCGATGCATTGCGATCCGCCGCGCGCCACCGGCCATCCCACGGCGTGCACGGTTAGCGCGAATAGCCATCCGAAAGCCGACGTCATCGGGGCTTCCAGCGGCAGCACCGAATGCGCTGCCAGGCCCGCGAAAGCCGCGCGCAGTTCCACGCCGCGGAACAGCGTCCTGGCCGTCATGCTCGCGGACCATGGCGCCAGCATGCCGAAGCGCGCAAAGAGCCACGGGTGCGCCGGCACGTGCGGCGGGGCCAGCAGCTCCGGGGCCAGATCCTTCCAGCGGGCCGCCAGCGGTGTGACGATCTTTTCATAGACGCGACGGTCGGCTCCGAACCCGCGCGCCGTGGCTTCCACCGAGCGCTCCATCACGGCGGCGCGGCCATCCTCCAGCGGGTGCGCCAGCGGCGCCGAGGGATGAATCCACTCCACCCCGTGCTCGCGCAGTGGGAACCCGGCCCACACCGGCGAACTAAGCGCCATCGGGTGAACCGCCGAGCAGACATCGTGCAGGAAGCCGGGCAGCGTCAATTGTGCCGAACGCAAGCCGCCCCCGAATGTCGGCTGCGCTTCCAGCACCGTGGTCTTCAGCCCGGCGCGCGCCAGCAGGATTGCGGCCGTCAACCCGTTCGGGCCCGACCCGATGACGATGGCTTCTTTCATTGCCAGCCTTGGCTGGCCAGGGCCTGCCGAAAGCCCTCATCGTCCAACGACACCGGCGGAAAGTAGAGGCCCACGCGCTGCCGCTTCCACCATTGGCCGCTGACGCGCCGCTCCTCGGGCGAGGTGAACTGGTACAGGTAAATTTCGGCCCGCACAAAGCGCGGCGGCTGCTTCGG
>DOZZ01000025.1:1343-5315 GCA_003517725.1 Bryobacterales bacterium
ATCAGGTGCACGAACCACGGATGCTCGCGGTAGCTCGACATCGCGGCGAACCACATCAGCCAGTCCAGCCGCAGATGATACGGCGCGATCTGTATCGGCATGCGCGCCAGGTCGCCCGGCTTTCCCTTGAACTCATACTCGCGCCATTCGGTCTCCGACGAGCGCCGCGTATCGGCCGTGCCCTCCACCACAATCTCATAGCGGTCCTTGGTAATGCTGCCGAACGCGCCGTAGGTGCCCACCAGGTGCAGCGAATTGAAGCTGGTGTTCATCACCTGCTGCCGCGACAGCATGTTCCGGACCGGGTTAACGCTCAGCACCGCCACCATCAGGCCCACTGCCGCGGTCAGGGCTTTGAAGCCGGCCCCGGTGGCCGCCACCAGCGGAGCCTTGATGGGCAGCACAACGCTCAGAAAACGGTCGTCCAGCGTCGGAATTGCCAGTATGATGGTCAAAAAATTAAGCCACGAGAGATTTCCGCTGGCCATGATCGTGCCTTGAAACGCAATGGTGATCAGGCCCGCGATGGAACTGATCGGCTGCGGCAGAAAATAGGCGAACGGCACGATCAGCTCGGAAAAATGGTTGAACAGCACGCCGCCGCGGTGCGTCCATTCCGGCCCCCAATGGAAATACCAACTCAGCGGATTCGGGATGGGCTGGGTCTGGTAGTGGTAATCGAGGCAGGTCAGGTCATGCCAGCACGGATCGCCGCGCAGTTTGATCAGGCCCGCGCCGAACATGATCCGGAAGGCCAGCCAGCGGTAGATCAGCACGTTGATGAACTGCGGCGCCACATCGCGGCCGCCCAGGAACATCGCGAAAAAGCCGGCTTCGAGCAGCAGCGACTCCCAGCCAAAGCCGTAGAAGATCTGGCCCACGTTGACGAACGAAATGTAGAGCGCCCACAGCAGCGCCCAGATCACCGCGCCCACCCACGAGTTGAGGCGATCCGCCGCGCCCGCGATCACCGCGGACGAAAGTGCCACGCCGGTCCAGGCCGCCGCCATGAAGGCCCAGTCTTTGGGCAAAAAGAAGAACAGGCTGGGCGATTCGCGAAAGGGCACCTGCTGCACGAAGGCCGCCACGGGCAACAGCCCGCGCTCGCCCAACAGCGGCCTGAACTGGTTCAGCACGCACACGAAAGCGATCAGGTAAACCAGCCCCAGCCCGCGCTGCAGCAGGAGCCGCGACAGCCAATAATTGGTTGCGTCCGGCATAGGCAATTCTGTACCGCCAGCTTACTGCCGCGCCTGCAAGAGTGCTACCGTTCCACGCCGGACGCGAAGCGCGCGGGTGATATATTGTGCTGTTGACCCCCCGCAACAGTTTTCCCATGCCCAAACTCACCCAAAGCGGCTTTTTCAGGTGTGCCGTGGCCATGCTGGCGAGCGCGGCGGCAGCTTCCGCTCAGGCTCCTAAGCCCGCGCCCGCGCCGCCTAAAACCGCGATCGGGGCGCCGGCGCCCAACGTGGCGATGCCGGCCTCCAAGCTGGTGCAGACGGGCGGGTCGCTGTTCGTCCAGCAGTGCGGCTTTTGCCACGGCCGCGATGCCGGCGGCGGTGAGACCGGCCCCGACCTGACGGGCTCCAAACTGGTGGCCGCCGACATCAACGGCGACACGATCGCGCCCGTTATCCGCAACGGCCGCCCCGAAAATGGCATGCCGCGTTTCGACTTGCCCGATGGCGATATCGCGGCGTTGGTGGCCTTCATCCATTTCCAGAAAATTGAAGCCGCGTCGCGTAAGGGCGGCCGCCGCGGAGTGGATGTCGCGGATCTCCAGACCGGGGATGCCGAGGCCGGCAAACGCTACTTCAACGGGCCCGGCGCCTGCAGTTCATGCCACTCGCCCAGCGGCGATCTGGCCGGTGTCGCCAAGCGCTTTGAGGGTCTGAAGCTTGAAGAGCGCATGCTCTACCCGCGCGGCGCCAAGGCCAAAGTGACGGTCACGCTGGCTAACGGGCAGACCCTCACCGGCGAGCTGGTGTACCGTGACGAATTCACCATCGGGATGCGCGATAGCTCACGCCACTATCACGCCTGGCCCGCTTCCGCCGTGCACTACACGGTCGATGCGCCGGCCGAAAAACACGCCGATCTGCTGGCGCAATATACCGATGCCGACATCCACAATTTGATGGCGTACCTGCAGACGCTGCGCTAGGAAACCGTAGACCATGAAGCTCTCGTTCTGGCAGTCCTCTCTCGCTGCTTTTTTGTTGTGTGCTCCGCTGGCCGCGCAGGGCGTCGACGCCTCCATCCTGCTGAAGCCGCCGGCCGACAGTTGGCCCGGCTATCACGGCGACTATTCCGGCCAGCGCCACAGTGCACTCACGCAGATCACGCCTGACAACGTAAAGAACCTGGGCCTGCACTGGGCCTTCCAGACCGGGCAGGTCAAGCAATTGAAGTGTTCCCCGCTGCTGGTCGATGGCGTCCTTTACATCACGGTCCCGGACAACGTGTGGGCTGTCGATGCGCGCTCGGGCCACCAGTTGTGGCACTACACCTATCCGCCCAACAAGGGTTTTAACATTGGCTCGCGCGGCGTCTCGATGTATAAAGACTGGCTCTACTTCATGACTCCGGACGCGCACCTGATCTGCCTCAATGCGAGCGACGGCAAAGTGCGCTGGGACGTCATCGTGGCGGATTCGAAGAAGGGTTACTGGACCACCATGTCGCCGCTGGTGGTGAGCAATCACGTGATCGTGGGCGTGTCGGGCGACTTCGATAACCTGACCGGCTTCCTGAAGTCCGTCGACCCCGAGACCGGCAAAACGCAATGGGTCTGGAACGCCACGCCGCCCGTCGGCACGCCCGGCGCCACATCCGGCGGCATGACCTGGATGACCGGCACCTACGACCCCACGCTCAACCTGATCTATTGGGGCACCGGCAATCCCACGCCGGTGCTGACCGGCAAGCCGCGCCCGGGCGACAACCTGTACACCTGCAGCATCGTGGCGCTCAACCCCGACACCGGCAAGCTGGCCTGGGCCTTCCAACCCTCGCCGCACGACACGCACGACTGGGATGCCGTGGAAACGCCGGTGCTGGTGGATGCCACATTCAAAGGCCAGCCGCGCAAGATGCTGATGCAGACGTCGCGCAACGGCTACTTCTTCGTGCTCGACCGGACCAGCGGCGAGAACCTGCTGACCACCACATTCGGGCCCACCAACTGGGCCATCGGTCTCGACAAGAAAGGCCAGCCGATCCCCGATCCCGCCAAAGAGCCGGCTTCCGACGGACGCCTGATCGCGCCCGATGAAGGCGGCATGACCAACTACCGCTCGCCCAGTTTCGACGCGAAGACGGGTCTTTTCATTGTGGACGCGCACCCCAGCTACGGCATCTATTTCGCCAAGCCCGCCGACGGCAACTTCGGCTGGGCCGGCGCCGACTACGGCGTCTGGGGCAAAGGCGTCCTCGAAGCCATCGACTACCAGACCGGCAAAATCCGCTGGTCCCATGACCTGGGCCCGGGCGGCTCGGGCGCCGGCGTTTTGACCACCGACGCCGGCCTGACCTTCACTGGCGACAGCACCGGCAACGTGATGGCACTGCGCACGGCGGACGGCAAAACGTTATGGCACGCGGGCACCGGCGAGCAGATGCAAAGCTCGCCCATTGCCTACGAACTCGACGGCCGCCAATACATTCTCACCAGCTCGGGCGGCGTGATGTTTGCCTGGGCGTTGCCGGAATAAGAAAAAAGCGCTCTATCCAGCATTCAATTTACAACGGCGTGCGAAGGCGACTGGTGACTTCTGCTCCGCATTGTGAATAATGACGGGTGTTCCAGCTGTAGATCGCTTCTGCCTCCGCTTTAATTGCGCACTGCGCGAGCATCGCGTCATAGATCGCGCCCCCCAGGGAGCGGCTCATTCTTTGGTTTGAGCCCTGCGTTAGCGGTGCAGGACGGGTCAAGTTCAAAGTTTTCGCAAAACTTATTTGCGCTGGCCT
>DOZZ01000025.1:5566-5859 GCA_003517725.1 Bryobacterales bacterium
GATTCGTCCGGTGCGGGTGCTCCCGGCGCCACCGTCTCGATCGTCAACAAAGAAACTAACCAAAGCCGGACGGCCGTTACCAACGACGAAGGCGGGTACAACTTCCCCACCGTCCAGAGCGGCACGTACGATGTGAAGGTAACCAAAGAGGGCTTCCGGCCCGCGGCGGAAACCAATCTCGCGGTTACCAACAACAGCGTCGCCCGCGCGGATTTAACGCTTGAGGTCGGGGCCGTCAGCGAAAGCGTCGTGGTCACCGGCGCCACGCAGCTGCTGCAGACGGATCGCGCCGA
>DOZZ01000191.1:0-688 GCA_003517725.1 Bryobacterales bacterium
GCGACCAGGCCATAGCGCGACACGCGCCCATAGGTAGGCGTGATGCCCACCACGCCGCAGAACGACGCCGGCTGGCGAATCGACCCGCCGGTATCGGAGCCGAGCGACAGTACCGCCGTGCCTTGGGCCACCACGGCCGCCGAGCCGCCGCTCGAGCCGCCCGGCACGCGATCGAGCGCCACCGGATTACGCACCGGACCGAACGCGCTGTTCTCATTCGACGAGCCCATGGCGAATTCATCGCAGTTCGTCTTGCCGATGATCACGCCGCCGGCAGCTTCCAGACGTGTCACGGCCGTCGCGTCATAGGGAGGGACGTAGTGAGACAGGATCTTCGACCCGCAGGTGGTGCGCAGACCCTTAGTGAGGATGACGTCCTTGACCGCGATGGGCACGCCGGCCAGCACGCCGGGGTCTTCACCGCGGGCCAGCTTGGCATCCACTTCGCGCGCGGCATCGAGCGCGCGGTCCGGCGAAAACAGCACGTAGGCGTTGGTCTTAGGATTCTCGGCTTCGGCGAAAGACAGCGCCTCGGTGGCCAGTTCGACAGCCGAAAAACGGCTCGAACGCAGGCCTTCATGAATGCTCGCGATAGTTAGGTTGGCGATCTCCATGGCTAGCGTTCGATCACGCGCGGAATCTTGAAATAGCCCGCTCCGGCGATCGGTGCGTTAGCCAGCGCCGCCTC
>DOZZ01000191.1:783-2552 GCA_003517725.1 Bryobacterales bacterium
AGGCGGTCCATATGCGCCAGAATGCCGCCCAGATCGTGGGTCATGCGCGCGACCTCGTCGGGGGTCAGCTTCAGGTTGGCCAGGTCGGCCACGTAACGAACATCGGTTTCGGTAAGTTTCAAGCCAGTCGTTTTCTCCGGTCGCGGTCCCGCGCGGCTTTATAAATGGTGCGCATTACGGGGTCGCTGATCTGGTCGGCATCGTCGGCCACGGCCGGGACGCTCGAGCGCGCGCGGGCCGGTTCGCGGCGCAACGGAATGATCCGGAATTCCAACTCATCGATCACGCCGGGACCGAGCGCTTCGGCCAGGTTGCGCAAAATATGCGGCGTCAGGCTCATCAGGTTCCCGCGCCACACCGTATCTTCCACTTCTACCACGAGTTTGGTGCGCACCAGGCGTGCGGCGCGGGTGTGCGCGGCCAGGCGTTTGCCCACGGCGCGGGCCCACGCGGCACAGGCGATATCTTCGGCCGACACTCCGGTGTTCTGAATCTTACCGAGGATCCGGCTGGCGCGCTGCATGGATGGGGCAGTCGGAAGTTTAGCATGGGCGGCGGCGCGCTTTTGGCAGGCCAGCTGCTCACCTTTTGCTATGTCCCAAGACCATGATCTGAAGCGGCGCGAATTCCTCGGCGGCGTCGCGGCCATCACGGCGGCCTCGGCGCTGGCGGGCGAGACGGTGCCCAGCGGCATGCAATACCGGCAGCTCGGCAAGACCGGCGAAAAAGTATCGGCGCTGGGCCTCGGCGGCTCGCACATCGGCAATCCTAAAGACCCCAACGAAGCCACCCGCATCATCCGCACGGCGCTCGACCGGGGCATGAACTTCCTCGACAATTGCTGGGACTATCACGACGGCGACAGCGAGGTCAGGATGGGCAAGGCGTTGCGCGACGGCTATCGCCAAAAGGCCTTTCTGATGACCAAATTCGACGGCCGCACCAAGGCCGCGGCGGCGCGCCAGATCGACGAATCGCTGCAGCGCCTGCAGACCGATCATCTGGACCTGATCCAATTCCACGAGAACATCCGCCTGGACGACCCCGACCGCTTCTTCGCGGAAGACGGCGCGGTGGAGGCCGTGACGGCCGCGCGGAAGGCCGGCAAGGTCCGCTACATCGGTTTCACGGGGCACAAAGATCCGCTGGTGCACCTGCGCATGCTGGACGAAGCCGCGGCCCGCAACTTCCACTTCGACACGTGCCAGATGCCTCTGAACATCATGGACGCCAGTTTCCGCAGCTTTCAGAAACAGGTGCTGCCGCGGCTGCAGGCGGAAGGCATCGGCGCGCTGGGCATGAAGCCGATCGGCAGCGGCATACTGCTGAAGAGCGGCAAGGTGACAGCCGTCGAATGCCTGCAATATGCGCTGAGCCTTCCGGCGTCGGTGGTGATCACGGGCTGCGACTCGATGGAGCGCTTGGACCAGGCCTTCGCGGTGATCCGCAATTTCAAGCCGCTGCCGGCGGAGAAGATGGCAGAGCTCGAGAGCCGGGCCAAGGCTGACGCGCTGAGCGGGAAATTCGAATTGTTCAAGACCAGCACGCGCTTCGACGGCACGATCAAGAACCCGCAGTGGATGGGTTGAAGATCGCGCGTCACACTAGGCCGAGCGCATGGGATGGCGACGTCCGGGGCGGGGGACGAAGCCAATTTCCGGAGCGAGGAAACACCGGTTTTCCCTTTGTTTTGTTCAGCGGCTGCTCGCGAGGGGCGCCGAAACCCAGTGTAATTTTGCGGAACGAAGCCAATGGCCCGGCTCATCCGG
>DOZZ01000219.1:0-1366 GCA_003517725.1 Bryobacterales bacterium
CCGAAAGACGAGCCGAAGGACTAGCGCACTCGCCCCGGGCAGCAGTCCGGCGCGCAGATATCGCGCCGCGGGTTTTCGATACGCTCCAGAATCAACTCGCGGATCATCTGCACGAAGCGAGGGTGCGTGCCTGCCGTCGCGGCTCGCACCATGTGCAAGCCTAATTCATCACAGATCGCGCGCGCTTCGGTGTCCAGATCGTACAGCACTTCCATATGGTCGGAGATGAAACCCGACGGCACGATCACAACCTGAGCAGGACGCTGCGCGCGCAGCCATTCTCCAATATCGGGTTCGAGCCAGGGCTGTCCCGGCGCCCCGCTGCGGCTCTGATACACCAACGGATCGCCCGAGCGTCCCAGTCCCTTGGAAACCAACCGTACGGTCTCCTCCAACTGCTGCACGTAGGCGCTGGTGTTCGCCATCGCCAGCGGGATGCTGTGCGCAGTGTAAACCACGGCCACGTCGCTGCCCGCCGGAAATTGCGCCAGCGCGGCCCGCGCATGCTCCACCATAGGCTCGATGAAGCCGGGGTGATTGTAAAATACGCGCAGCTTGTCCACCATCGGCGCGCCCTCCCCGATCTCCACCCGCGCGCGCTCGATGTCTTCGCGATACTGCCGGCATCCTGAATAAGAACTGTAAGCGGAGGTCACGAACGCCAGCACGCGGCGCAGGCCGTCGGCCCGCATTTGCGCCAGCGTAGCCGGCAGCATCGGATGCCAGTTGCGATTACCCCAATACACTGGCAAATCCGGACCATGCGCCTTCAGTTCTTCCCGCAAGGCGGCCACCAACGCGCGATTCTGCTGGTTGATAGGGCTAACACCGCCAAAGTGCCGGTAGTGCTCGGCCACGGCCAGCATCCGCTCGCGCGGGACATTTCTGCCTCGCAGCACATTTTCAAGAAACGGTATCACCTCGTCCGGACCTTCGGGGCCACCGAAGGAAACTACCAGTACCGCATCGTAAGGAGAATCGGGAGGCATACGTCGGTTAGATGCCCGGCGGGGTCACAGGTTCATGGTAAACGAAGCCTTGGATTTCCTGTATCGTATGGAGTGACCTCCATGCCCCACAGAACACTCACCCGCCGCCAGTGGCTCAACCTTTCCGCGCTGGTGCCCCTGACAGGATCGCTGCTCGAAGCCGCCCACCGACCCTACAAAGGTCCGCTGGGGGCGGAACTATACACGGTGCGCGGGCTGATGCCGAAGTCCGATCAGCAGACGCTGCAGGCCATTGCGAAGATCGGCTATACCGAGGTGGAAGGCGATTATCCGACCTTTATGCGCACCGCGCCGCTGATGAAGCAGTACGGCCTGAACCCGGTGAGTTGCCACATTCCGACGCCGCTGGTGACCGA
>DOZZ01000219.1:1551-3376 GCA_003517725.1 Bryobacterales bacterium
TGATGCCGGCCGAGCGCGGCGGTCCCGACGCCATGAAGAAAGTTGCCGAGCAGATGAATGCCGCGGGCGCCAAGGCCAAGGCCGCTGGCTTGCAATTTGCCTATCATAACCACGCGTTTGAGTTTGAGGGCGAGCCGGGGCATCGCACCATTGACCTGTTCACACAGACCATGGACCCTAAGCTGGTGGGCTTCGAAATGGACGTGTTCTGGGTGAGCGTCGCGGGCAACGACCCGGTGGAGTGGCTGAAAAAGCTGAAGGGCCGCGTGCCGCTGCTGCACCTGAAAGACAAGAAGAAAGACTTCCCGACGCGCTACAACGAAGGCGTGCCGGCCGACACCTTCCAGGAAGTGGGCTCGGGTTCTATCGATTTCGCCAAAGTGATTCCGGCGGCGCAGGCCGCGGGCGTGAAGCACTTTTTCGTGGAGCAGGACCAGACCACGGGCGACCCCGTGGCGAGCCTCGCCAAAAGCTACAGCTACATCCGCGAATTGAAGCTGTCTTAAACCCGGCAGATGCCCCGCGAGGAAGCCCGGCAGAAACGCACCAGGTGAGCCGCCGGTTCCCCGGGCAGCTCGGCTTCGATGCGGGCCAGCGCCGCGGCTAACGGCAATCCCTCGCGGTACAGAAGCCGGTAGGCCCGTTTGAGCGTAGCGATTTGCGTCGTGGTGAATCCCGCGCGCTTCAGACCCACCAGGTTCAGACCGATAGGCGCGATGTCGAATCCGGAATAGAGAAAGAACGGCGGGGCGTCCAGATTGACGCGAGTATTGCCGCCGATCATCGCGAGCCGGCCAATCCGCGAATACTGGTGGACCACCACCCCGCCCGAGACAAACGCCTGGTCCTCCACCGTGACGTGGCCGGCCACCAGCGCGCAACTGGCGATCACGACGTCGTTGCCGATACTGCAATTGTGCGCGATATGGCCGGAGGTCATGATGTAGTTGCGGTCGCCAATCGTTGTAACCGATTCGGGCTGCGTGCCGCGCGAGATGGTGTAGTGCTCGCGGATGCGGTTGGCGTGGCCAATGCGAAGATAACTACGCTCGCCCGTGAAATTCTTGTCGAGTGGATCGGTCCCGAGCACCGTCCCGGCCGAGACGTGGTTGCTATAGCCCAGGGTGGTCCAGCGCTTGATGTAAACGTAGGGCTCGAGGTGGCAGTCGCGGCCCAGCGTAACGTCTGCTTCGATGACGCAGTATTCGCCGATGCGCGAGCCGGGGCCGATGTCCGCGCCAGGGTCGACCCGCGCGGTAGGAGCGACGGAGACCGAAGGGTCAATAGCCATGCCTCCACATCATAAGCATTGTTAGAGTTAATGCAGGATCGAAAAAATTTTGCCTTTGCCTCGCGTAACCAAAACCACTCGGTCCGCCCCGCTACTGACGCGGACCACAGGCAGGCTGCGTTGACGGTCGGCGAACTGGCAAGGAAGCTGGGCGCGGCGCTTGAGGGCGATGCGGACCGTGAGCTGACTAGCGCGGCGGCGCTGGATGCCGCGGGGCCGAGGGATCTCACCTTTGCTGGAGCGCCTAAGCTGTTTGAGAAGGCGCGTAGTTCGCCGGCCTGCGTGATCGCACCGCCTGAATACACGGCCGCCCCGGGGCAAACAGTGCTACGCGCGATCGAGCCGCGAGTGCTGTTCGCGCAGGCGCTGCGGTGGCTCTATCCCGAAGCTCCGTTTCGCCCCGGTGTCCACGCCAGCGCCGTGGTGCTCAGCGCGGTGGCGGCCGATCAGCTCGAGATCGGCGCGCATGCCGTAATCGGCGAAAACTGCGTCATCGGCCCGGGCAGCCGCATCGGCGCGGGCGTCTCCATCGGC
>DOZZ01000219.1:3537-5919 GCA_003517725.1 Bryobacterales bacterium
CTACGAAAAATTTCCACAGGTCGGCACAGTCGAAATCGGCGATGACGTCGAGATTGGCGCCAACAGCTGCATCGACCGCGCGGCGCTGGGCGTGACCTCGATCGGCTCCGGAACCAAGATCGACAATCAGGTGCACATCGGGCATAACTGCAGCATCGGGCAGCATGTCGTAATCGCGGCGCAGACCGGGCTTTCCGGAGGCGTCACGGTGGGCGACTTTGCGGTGATCGGCGGCCAGGTCGGTATTGGCGACAAGGCGCGCATCGAGTCCCATGCGGTGCTAGGCTCGGGCAGCGGCGTCCTGACCTCGAAGATTGTGCGCGCGGGCCAAGTAATGTGGGGAACGCCGGCGCGGCCGCTTCGCGAATACCTGCGGCAACTGGCGCACGCCTCGAAAGCGCACGAAGAATTGGAAGCGCTGCGCCGGGAGATCGCGGCGTTGAAAAAAGGCTGAACATGCTGGTCGTGGTTGGCGGACATTCGCGCAATGTGGGCAAGACATCGGTGGTGGCGGGGCTGATTGCCGGGCTGCCCGAGCGCCAGTGGACCGCGGTGAAGATCACGCAATACGGCCACGGCGTCTGCGGCGAGCATGGCGCCGAGTGCGGCTGCGCCGACCCGCTGCACCCTTTCGCGATCAGCGAAGAGCACGAGAGTTCGAGCGGCACCGACACTTCACGCTATCTGGCGGCGGGCGCCGAGCGGGCGTATTGGGTGCGCACCGCGGCGGGACAGCTGGGCGAGGCGCTGCCCGAGTTGCGGCGCATTATCAGCAGCGCGCAGGATGTGATCTGCGAGTCCAACAGCCTGCTGCAGTTTGTGAAGCCCGACGTCTATGTGGCGGTGCTGGATTTTGGAGTCGCGGACTTCAAGTTATCGTCCCTGCGCTATCTGGATCGCGCCGATGCCGTCCTGGTGCACGCCGCAACCGAGCAGCCGGCGTGGCGCGGCGTGGCCCAGCGATTGTGGCGGAACAAACCGCGCTTCGATGTGCGTCCACCGGATTATGTGCCGCTGGCGCTGCTGAAATTTGTGAATGAGCGGCTGCGAGGGTAATCCCTCGGCAGACGCAGGGCCGGTAAACTCTATGAGGTTTCCCGAATGCCGAGGTGCAGCGCTTTGCGGCAGTAATCTAAACCTTGCTCCATGTGGTCCAACTGCTGGCGCTTCAGGGCTTCCATGTAGCGTTCGCGGTCGCCGCCGACGTCGGCGGTGATCTGCGCTTTTTGATACGGGCGGCCGCGTTTGGCGAGGCCCACGAAGCGCTCGAAATCGCGGGCGCGGGCGCGTGGAAACCACTTGGTCCAGAACTCGTCGGTGTAGACCGGCAGCACCACCGGCGGTCGTCCCGTGATGGGCTTGCAATAGACCCCGACGTTCGGCGGCAGGAGCTCGGCGGCGCGGGCCACCAGAGCCCTGAAGTCGGGCGTACCTTCGCCCAGCGGCACCCACTGCACGGCAATGCCGTCGGGCAGTTCGTAGACCACGGAATCGCGCAGGTGGAACGACACCGCGTAGGGCCCCAGCTCTTCGATGGTGGTGAGCGGGTGCTCGGCCACGAAAACCGGGTTGCCGGTGTCGAGATAGGAGCCGACGAACTCCTTGCCGGCCGTTTCGATCAACTGGCGCGTCTGCCACGCCTGCAAATCCTTGTGATTCTCGATGCCGATTTTGAGGCCTGCGTCGAGCGCCTGGCTGCGCACTTCGCGCAAAATCGCAATGGCCGCTTCGATGTGCTTCTCGATAGGCCCGTCGTCCGGCAGGCTGTAACGATCGCCCGCCATCAACGCGCGCACGATGGGCGACCCCATGGCCTTCGAGCGTTCGATATTCCGGCGCAGCGCGGCCACCGCCTGCCCCGCCGGACGCGGCGTTTTTGAGAGCAGCGCACCGCCGCCGGTTTCGATGCGCAGCCCCAGTTCTTTGGTCCAGGCGCGCACGTCGGCCCAGTGGGCCGGATCCATCACGCCGGCGTCGAGCGAGTCCTGCAAGAAGATTGCGTCCAGCCTTTGCTTCGCGCAGTAATCCATTAACTGCCGATCGTTCCAGCGCTGGAAACGCAGGCAGTAGGTGTTCAGGCCCAATGGCCATGCGCGAGGTGCTGCGTGCAGCGGGGCGGTTAGAGCCAGAGCGGCGGAGGCCAGGAAGTCGCGGCGAGTCATCCACCGCAGTATATGATTTCCACATGCTCGCGACCCAGGAGCTGAAATTCGTGGCCACGCCGGAGAAGGGCGAAGTCTCGGCGCTGATGATGCGCCCCGCGAACGCGAGCCGCTTGCTGGTATTGGGCCATGGCGCCAGTTCCAACATGCGCAACCCCATGCTGCAAACTATTGCCGCGCGGTTGGCCGAGGCGGGCGTGGCCACGCTGCGCTACAACTT
>DOZZ01000219.1:6016-10544 GCA_003517725.1 Bryobacterales bacterium
GGCGGCCCCGGATCTGCCGCTATTAGCCGGCGGGCACTCTTTCGGCGGACGCATGACGTCAACAGCGGCTTCGGAACAGCCACTCGACGGCGTCGCGGGACTGGTCTTCTTCTCGTTTCCCTTGCATCCGGCCGGCCAACCGGACACGCGCCGCGCCGAGCATCTGAACGCGGTCACGATCCCGATGCTATTCCTGAGCGGGACGCGCGATGCGCTGGCGGAACTGGATCTATTAGAGCCGGTCTGCCGGAAGCTTGGTGAACGCGCGACACTCCATCTTCTCGACACCGCCGACCACGGCTTCCGCGTGTTGAAGCGCTCGCGGCAGAGTGAAGAAGACGTGTTTGTCGAGCTGGCGCGCGTGCTGAGGGAGTGGAGCGAGAAGCTGCGGCATTAGCGCAAATAGAAATCACGGAATTCGGCACGGCTTCATCGCAGAACTGACAGCAGATCGCTGTGATCGTCGGTCCAGACATGCGCTTGCGGGGCGGGAGGCGCGCTGCCTCGCACAATCACCCAGAGCGCCGCGGAAACCTGTCGCGACTCGTCAGCCGGGCTGGCGATGGTCTGCGCCCGGTATCCCAGGGCGTGCGCCGTGCGAATCACCAGCGGCGGCAGATTCAAGTAGCTGTTGGTGACGTGCACCGCCAACGCGCCGCCGGGGGCCAGATGCCGCTCGTAAAGTTCGAACGCCTCGCGGGTCAACAAGTGCACCGGCACGGCATCGCCGGAAAACGCGTCGACTACCAGCACGTCGAAGTTCCGTGGCGATTCGGCGGCCAACTGCAATCGCGCGTCGCCTTCAACCACGTCGATATGCGCCGGGCTCTCCTTCAGAAACGTGAAATAGCGGCGCGCCACGTCGATCACCAGTGGATTGATCTCGTAGAAGCGAAAGACGTCGCCCGGTCTGCCATAGGCCGCCAATGTACCGGCGCCGAGACCGATGATGCCCACGCGCCGGTTGGGTTTTGTGACGCTGTTGAGCACCAGGCCCACGGCCGAGTCGACGCCGTAGTATCCGGTCGGTTCCATGCGGCGTGCGTGGTCCAAAAGCTGCACGCCATGGAGAATGGACCCGTTGTATAAAGCGAGGCCGCGCGAAGCCCCCGCGCCGATCTCGCGCACCTGCAGCGCGCCGTAAAAGTTGCGGACCGAGAGTACCGCGCGCTGCTCGAACGCGTTGGCCGCCAGCAGCGCCGCCGCGGCGATCAACCCAGTGCGCAACAGGCGGCGGGAGGACGCGTGAAACAGCAGGCTCAGCCCAAACAGCGCCAGGCTGCCGGTGGCGATCGGCAGTTCCACCGGGTTCGGAAATACCAGTGGCGACAGGATTCCGACAAATGCTGCGCCCAGCACGCCGCCAAAGGCGATGCTGAGATAGAACCCGGTGAGTTGCGCGGCCCCCGGGCGGCGGCGGTAGAGTTCACCGTGGCAGAAGACGCAGGCCACCAGTAAGGCGCCGCAGAACAGCGCGAGCACGCCCACCAGCCGGAAGCCCCAGGCATTTTCGCGCATACCGAAAGCCAGGGCCACGATGGTAGCCGGCAGGAGCCACCGGAAGACGCGCGGCCGATAAGGCGAGAGGGGCGAAAAGCACAGGACCCAGCTCAACAGATAAATGCTGAGGAACACGACCCACAGCAGCGGCAGAGGCGCCACCGTCTGGCTTATAAAATTGGCGATCGCCATCCACAGAGCCGCGGGCGTGGCAGCCAGGCCGATCCACACCATCACAGCGGGCCGGGACGGCGGGCTTTCCCGCGCACGGTCCTGTGGAGCTTCGCGGCGGAAAGTGCTGGAGAAACCCAGCGCGCTGCACAGAATCGCGAAGATGGCATAGCCGAGCGACCACAGCAGCAACTGGGTACGCACGCCCACGCGGGGCTCCAGCAGAAAAGGATAAGCCAGCAGGCCCGCCAATGAGGCCGCGTTCGAGACGGCAAACACGCGCCACGGAACCGCTTCGGAGAAGCGCAGCCGATACCACGATTGCAGCAGCGGGCTGGTGGCTGAAAGCAGAAGCGCCGGCGCGCCGGCCGCCGCGATCAGGATCAGCAGCAGCCGTCCCAGCGGAGGGGAGCCGAGAGAGCCCGTCAGCGCCGGCAGTAAAGTTACCGGCAGTGTCGCCAGACTGGCCAGCAGCCCCGCTCCGTGAACGATGCGCGCTCGCCGTTGGGACATTCGAGCCACCCAAAAGGCCCAGGCGTACCCCAGCAGCAGCGTGGCTTGGAAAAAAAACATCGCCGTGGTCCACACGGCGGCCGAGCCGCCGAACAGTGGCAACAGGGCTTTGGCCAAAGCAGGCTGGACGATGAAAAGCAGCGCGGCGCTCAGAAACGCGACGGCCCAATAGAAATAGCGCAAAAGGCTAGCGTAGCAAACCCATATGTCCACAGTGCCTTAGCGCGAGTGGCGCGACGATTGCACTTCATTGCCAATAGGGAGAACTGACTATGCTCAAGCTCTATACTTTGGCTGCTGCCGCTCTACTGCCTTTTTCGTTTGCAGTCGCGCAACAAACATTAACCTTAACCGACGGAACGCAATACCAGGGTCATCTGGTCAGCAGTACCGGGCACGTGATTGTATTTCGCGACATGGACGGCAACACCCGCCGTTTTTCAGTGGATAACCTGCAGAACCTGAGCTTTACGGGTGCCCCGGCAAACTACGGATCGGCGCCGGCCGGCCGCTACGACCGCAACAGCGGTTACCAGCAAAACGGCGCGTATCGACAACCAAACGGCGCTTACCAACCCAACGGAGCTTATCAACAGCCGAACGGGGCGTATCAGCAAAATAACGAGTACAACCGAACCACCACCACCCAGACCTACCAGCGCGGCGTACACTCGACCGCGTGGCAGACTCTGCCGGCCGGTACGCAGATAGCGGTGCACACCAATGAATCGATCTCGGCGCGCTCGGCTTCGGGCGGCCGTACGTACGGCGCTTCGATCGCGCAGAATGTAGTGGACAATAACGGCCGTGTGGTGATCCCGCAGGGCTCGGACGCGCAACTTGTGGTGCGAAACATGGGCAACGGGATCGCGCTGGATCTGCAGTCGATCAACGTAAACGGTCAGGTATATACGGTCAACACGGGCGATGTCCAGCAGACCGGCAGCGACCGTGAGGGTATCGGCACCAATCGGCGCACTGGTGAGTACGTCGGCGGCGGCGCGGTGCTCGGCACGCTCTTAGGGGCGATTGCCGGCGGTGGACGCGGCGCGGCTATCGGAGCCTTGGCGGGCGGCGCGGCCGGCGCGGGCGCGCAAGTGCTGACCAAGGGCGATAACGTACGTGTTCCCGCGGAATCTGTACTGACCTTCCGTTTGGATGCTCCCATGCAGTTGAATCAAGCGCGCTACTAAAAACAGCGCGCCTACGGGCAATCCTAAATCCGAGGTCAAAATGAAAATCAAAACCATGCGGGAACTGTTCCTGGAACAGATCCGAGACCTATATAGCGGGGAGACGCAGATTGTAAAGGCGCTCCCCAAGATGGTGGAAGCGGCATCCAACGAGGAACTCCGGGAAGGTTTTTCCGAGCACCTCCAGCAAACCCAGACGCACGTGGCCCGGCTCGAGGACATTTTTACGCGCCTCGATGAAAAACCGGGCGGGGTGAAGTGCGTCGGAATGGAAGGCGTCCTTAAAGAAGGCGAGGAGATGATCGACGATACGGAACCGGGCAGCGTGCGCGATGCCGGCTTGATCGCCGCGGCCCAGCGCGTCGAACATTACGAGATGGCGGGCTACGGCTCGGCGCGCGAGTTCGCCCGACAATTGGGCGACATAAGCGCGGTGCAACTGCTCGAAGAGACGCTCGAAGAGGAGAAGGAAACCGACGAACGGCTGACCGAAATCGCCATGTCCGTGGTGAATGACGAAGCCAACGCCGGAGGCGCCAAAATCTCCACCGGGCGCGCCGGCTTCCTCGGATAAGCGAGGCACCCAAATGCTCGGAAAAAGCGGAATCCACGGGATTCCGCTTTTCCTTTTTACCCGGAGATCAGATGCCGAACATCAATTTAAAGAACGTGAAAGTCGCCGTGCTGGCCACCGACGGCTTCGAAGAAAAAGAGCTGACCAGCCCGGTCCAGGCCCTGCGATCGGCTGGAGCTCAGGTGGACATCGTGTCACTGAAAGCGGGCACTATTCAGGGCGTGCAGCATCACGAGAAGGGCGCCAAGGTGAAGGTCGACAAGACCCTGGACGACGTGACCGCGCGCGATTATGATGCGCTGCTGCTGCCGGGCGGAGCATTGAATGCCGACACCCTGCGCGCCGACCTTCGCGTCAAACACTTCATAGCCGATACGGATGCGGCCGGCAAGCCCATCGCTTTCATCTGCCATGCTCCGTGGGAGCTTATTTCGGCGCGCTGCGTCGAGGGGCGCACGCTCACCAGTTACCACACCATTCAGGACGACATCCGCAATGCCGGCGGCAATTGGATCGATCGCGAGGTTGTGCGCGAGCGCAACTGGGTTTCCAGCCGCCAGCCCAGCGATCTGCCGGC
>DOZZ01000219.1:10673-21025 GCA_003517725.1 Bryobacterales bacterium
AGCTGAAACCGGTCTGGCCAGCTTGCACCCTTCGCGGGTCGAAGACTGGAAACACCTGGCGCTGGCCACCTTGGGGGGCTGGCGTAAGCACGATCTGCCTACCCTCAGCGCGGCGCTGGCGTACTATACGGTACTCTCGCTGGCGCCGCTGCTGATCCTGGCAGTCGCCATCGGCGGTCTGCTTTTTGGCGAACAGGCCGCCCGCGGCCAGATCGTATGGGAGATACGGGATCTGGTGGGGAAGCAAGGCGCCGAGGCCGTGCAATCGATGCTGCAGCAGGCGCGTCACCCAGCCACCGGGCTGTTCGCCACCATCATCGGGCTGATCACTCTGGTGGTCGGTGCATCGGGCGTTTTCGCCCAATTGCGGGATTCTCTCAACCTGATCTGGGACGCTCCGGCGCAGGCCAGCGGCGGCATTGGAGCCGCCATCAAATATCGCTTCTTCTCATTTGCCATGGTCTTCGGCATCGGCTTTCTGCTGCTGGTCAGCCTGATCGTCAGCGCCGCGCTGTCGGCTATTGAAAAGTACTGGGCGCATCTTTTGCCCACGCCGGCCCTGCTGCAGGGCTTCAATTTTCTGCTGTCGCTGGCCGTCGAGACCACGCTTTTCGCGCTGATCTACAAGATTGTTCCGGACGTCCGCGTGGCTTGGCGCAGCGTGTGGCTGGGCGCGGCGTGCACCGGCCTGCTGTTCACCGCCGGAAAGTTACTGATCGGCGTGTATTTGGGTAAAGCCAGCGTGGGCTCCGCTTATGGCGCCGCGGGATCCCTGGTGATCCTGCTGGTCTGGGTCTACTATTCCTCGCAGATTTTTTTTACCGGCGCCGTATTGACGCACGAGATGGCGGCGCAACAGCACGAGACGCCGGAGGAAACAGCCCCAAATGCCCGCTACCGACAAGCCGGATGAACCGCGGGAGGGCAAGCCGGAGGAAACCCATCCGGTAGTCCGCGAACATATCGACCTGATCTATCGCCTGGAGAAGGAATCGCTGGCGCGCCGCTCCTTCCTCGAGAGAGCGGCCGACGCAGTCGGGGATTTTCTGGGCAGCGCGGCATTTCTGTTGCTGCATGCCACGGTCTTCACGCTCTACTTTTTAATCAACCTCCGGCACATCCCGTGGATTCCCGTTTTTGACCCCTACCCGTTCGAATTGCTCTCGATGGCCACCTCCGTCGAAGCGTTGTTTCTCTCGACCTTCGTGCTAATGAAACAGAATCGCATGGGACGCCGTGCCGACAGCCGCACGCACCTCGATCTGCAGATCAATTTGTTGACGGAAAAAGAGATTACTTTGGTGCTGCAAATGCTACGAGTCATGGGCGAGCACATGGGCGTCAGTCAAAAGTTCGAGACCGGTGAGCTCCAAGGTCTGGCCCAGGTGACGCCGGTCGAGCAGCTGGCGACGGAGTTGGACGAAAAGATGCCGGAATAGCACGGCAGCGGTGAAAGGAACTATGGAATTAATCAAACAGCAGCATGCGCGCAATGTAGGCGACCTGGAACGCGGGATCTCGATCATCGCGGGATCGATTCTGTTGTGGCAAGGCATACGAACCGGACGCGTGCCGGGCCTCAGTTTGGCGCTGGGCGGACTGGCGCTGATGCAACGAGGCGTCACCGGATATTGCTATACCTACGGCGCCACCGGCATCAACACGGCCGGCAAGGAAAGTAACGTCAGCATTCCGTACGAAAGCGGCATTCGCGTGGACAAGAGCGTAACCATCAATCGCCCGCGTTCCGAGGTGTTCGCCTTCTGGCGGGATCTGGAAAATCTGCCCTCGTTCATGGAATACCTCGAATGCGTCAAACAGACCGGCGGTCGCCGCTCGCACTGGGTCACCAAAGGCGTGGCCGGTAAGTCGCTTGAATGGGACGCCGAGATCATCAACGAAGTGGAGAACGAGCTGCTCGGCTGGCGCTCGCTCGAAGGCGCCTCGGTCGACAATGCCGGTTCCGTGCGTTTCGAAGACGCGCCGGGTGACCGCGGCACGCTGGTCAAAGTCTCGTTGCAATATCTTCCGCCGGGCGGAGCCGTGGGCGACTTTCTGGCGAAACTACTGGGCAAGGACGCCGGAAGCCAAGTGGAGAGCGACCTGAAGCGCTTCAAGACCATGCTGGAAGCCGGCGAACTACCCACCAGCACCGGGCAGTCGTCCGCTCGGGCCACCGTCAGCACGCAGAAAAGCAAAGACCAGCGGAGTGAACAAATTCACGCCGCCTCGGAAGATTCGTTCCCGGCCAGCGATGCGCCGGCCTGGAGGTAACGCTCGATGAAAGCTGTCTGCTGGCACGGAAAAACCGATATTCGGGTCGACACGGTGCCCGAGCCCAACGTAATCAATACCCGCGACGCCATCGTCAAAGTGACGCTCACCGCCATCTGTGGCAGCGATCTGCATCTCTATAACGGCCAGATTCCCGAGATGAAGAGCGGCGATATTCTGGGCCACGAGTTCATGGGCGAGGTGGTCGAGATCGGCACCGACGTCAAGAATCTGAAGAAGGGCGACCGCGTGGTGGTGCCGTTCACCATCTCCTGCGGGCGCTGCTTCTTCTGCACCAACCAGATGTTTTCACTGTGCGACAACTCCAACCCGAACGCCGCCATGGCCGAGAAGTTGTACGGCCATAGCGGCAGTGGGCTGTTCGGCTATTCGCATATCTTCGGCGGCTACGCCGGCGGCCAGGCGCAGTATGTTCGCGTACCCTTTGCCGACGTCGGGCCAATGCGGATTCCGGAATCTGTCAGTGACGAGCGGGCGTTGTTTCTGACCGACATTTTTCCCACCGCCTACATGGCGGCGGAGAATTGCAGTATTTTCCCGGGCGACACCGTGGCGGTCTGGGGCTTGGGGCCCGTTGGGCAGTTGACCGTCAAGTGCGCTTTCCTGCTGGGTGCCGAGCGCGTCATCGGCATCGATCACATTATTGAGCGCAAGGCGTTGGCGCAGCGTTCGAGCAGTGTCGAGATACTCGATTCGAACGATGGCGACCTGCTGGCGAAATTGAAAGAGATGACCGGCGGGCGCGGGCCCGACTGTTGCATCGACGCCGTGGGCATGGAAGCACATGGCCGGTCTCTAGACGCGCTGTATGACCGCGCCAAGCAGGCCGTGATGCTCGAAACCGACCGTCCGCACGTGTTGCGCCAAGCCATTCAGGCCTGCCGCAAGGGCGGCACTATTTCGATCCCGGGCGTCTATGGCGGCTTTATCGATAAATTCCCGATTGGCGCCGCGTTCGGCAAAGGCCTGACCCTCAAAATGGGACAGACGCATGTCCACAAATATCTGAAACCGCTGCTCGAGCGCATCGAGAAGAACGAGATCGACCCGTCGTTCATCATCACGCATCGGCTCGCCATCGACGAGGGCGCGACCGGCTACCAGACGTTCAACGACAAGAAAGACGGCTGCATCAAGGTGGTACTCAAACCATGACAATGAAGACCAAAGCGGTTCTGGCCGCTACGGCGGTGGGCGCGGCGGTGTTAATACGCAATCTAAAAAACCGCCAGCCTGACCGCTCGTTTCTGGGCCAGGTGGTGCTAATTACCGGCGGCTCTAAAGGCCTGGGCCTGCAAATGGCCCGCGAGTTCGGACGCCGCGGCGCGCGGCTGGCCATCTGCGCCCGCGATTCCGCCGAGCTCGACCGCGCCAAAGGAGATCTGGAGCGCCGCGGCTACGAGGTGCTGCCCGTGACCTGCGACGTGACCGAGGAACACCAGGTCCGCGACATGGTGCGCCAGGTGATCGCGCGGTACTCGCGCGTGGACGTGCTGGTCAACAACGCCGGCGCGATTCACGTCGGCCCCCTCGAAAGCATGCAGGCCGCGGACTTCAAAAACGCGATGGACGTGATCTTCTGGGGCACGCTCTACCCCACGCTGGCGGTGATGCCCTCCTACATCGCACGCCAGTCCGGAAAGATCGTGAACATCAGCTCCATTGGCGGAAAGGTCAGTGTGCCGCACTTGGCGCCTTATTCAGCGGCCAAGTTCGCGGTCGCGGGACTCTCCGAAAGTTTGCGCTCCGAACTGGCTAAACACAACGTGACCGTCACGGCTATCTTCCCGGGCTTGATGCGAACCGGCTCCTATCGCAACGCCCAATTCCGAGGCGACGCCGCGGCGGAAGAAGGATGGTTCAGCACCGGCGCGCAGCTGCCCGGCCTGACGCTGAGCGCCGGCCGCGCGGCACGCATGATCGCCGATGCCACCCGTGACGGCGTGAATGAACGCGTGCTGGGCGCGCCGGCTTGGACCCTCGATCGGGCGCACAGCCTGTTTCCGGCCAAAACGATGGAACTGCTCACCGCCGCCGCGACGGTCCTGCTGCCGGCCATTACCGGACGCGGGCCGGTGCGGGGCAGCGCGCTCCGCAAGGTGGCGGGACCTGCTTTGAAGATGCTGCTATGGGCCGGCCAACGCACCGCCAAAAGCTTGAATCAGGGCGCGGCGTAACACTCGAAAGGAGAAACTACGATGCTCGGGACTGTTCTAATCATTATTCTGGTGCTGGCGCTGCTGGGGGCATTGCCAACCTGGGGACACAGCAGGAGCTGGGGCTACTTCCCCAGCGGTGGGTTAGGCTTGGTTTTGTTAATTGTGGTGGTTTTGCTGCTTATGGGTAGGCTATAACGCACGGCCCGGATGCCATGAGGCAGCCGGGCCGTTACGTTTAAAACGTAAACTTCGCGCCGAGTTGGATGGTACGGCCACCGCCGGCGCCGGTTACCACGCCGAAAGTGTTCTTGGACGGGTCCGCATTGAAGTTTGCCGCGTTGGTGCCCGGATTGCCGAACTGCGGCGTATTGGTGACGCTGAACGCCTCGGCCCGGACCTCCAAGGTATAGCGCTCGGCAAACTTGATGATCTTGAAGAGGGAAGCGTCCAGATCGAAGAAGCCCGGGCCGCTGAAACTGTTTCTGCCGCTATTGCCGAAAACGCCATTGGCCGTCACCGGCTTAAAGCTCCCGGGGCTGAACCAGGGGTTGCCAATGTTGATGCCGTGCAGGATCTCGACGGGCGCCACCTGATCGGCAGTCTGACCGTTGCCGGGGGTGTTGAGCGCCGAACCGCCGCCGATGGTCAGGGGTGTACCGGTCATCAAGGTAAGAATGCCGGCGACGCGCCATCCGCCCAGAATGTTGCCGCTCAGCCCGTTGTTCAGAAAGCGCTTGCCGGGTCCGAAGGGCAGGTCGTAAATATAGCTCTGGACGAAGGTGTGGGTGCGGTCATAATCGTTGCGCGCGTAGTTGCGGCGCGGGTTGACGTAGAACATCAGGCCACCGTCGTCGCCGCCCTGAAAGCCCATTCCCTTGCTCCAGGTATAGGCCGTGGTGATGGAGAGACCGCCCGAGAAGCGGCGATCTAACTTCACCTGCAGCGCGTTGTACATCGACGAATAGCCGGAAAAATAGAAGTTCGTGCTGGCCGTGCGTTTGCCGAAGATGTATTCGGGCTGGCTGGCCGCACCGCCGCCGGGGGTGACCGACGCATTCAGGTTGTTCACCGCCACGGAATCCACGCCGTGATTGCCGACATACGCGACATCCAGCACAAACTTGAACGGCAGCGACTGCTGGATGGCAAAGTTCCAGCTCTCCACGTAGGGATTCTTGAAATTGGTGTTGATCACGCTGTACGCCTGCGCCACCGGCGGGTTGAGGATGATTCCGGTCGACGGAATGGCCGGATTGATGGGGTCCGGGAAGCCGGTCTGGAACGTGGCAACCTGGCCGCTGGGAAGCACGGCCGGACCGTACGTGGAGATGGCCGCGTCAAACTGATTATTGGCGCGGATCGGATAGTTGTAGGCGTAATTATTATCGGGGAACGGCGTGTAGCTGATGCCGAAGCCGGCGCGGATCACGGTCTTTTCAGACAAGCGATAGGCCGCGCCGAAGCGTGGCGCAAAATCGCGGTAGCGCGTCTTCATGCCGAGGTTGGAAGGGTTGCCGCCGACGCCGGCGATCACCAAAGTATTGGCGGCCGGATCGTAGTTGGAGAACCCGCCCTTGAAGCGCGGAGTGGCCGGCGGATAGAATTCCCAGCGCAGCCCGATATCGAGGGTCAGCTTGGGAGTGGCGGACCACTTGTCCTGCGCGAACGTGAAGAACTCCCACTGACGGTAGGCCGGGAAGTATTGCCCGAGATCGCGGCCCGCCTGGTTCGGAAGATCCAGCAGATAGCCCGCCAGATTATTGTTATAGCTGGTGGCCGAGGTCTTGCCGCCGTTGTTGAGAGCGGTCTGGCCGCCGCCGAAGGCATACTGCCCGCGCGGGCTGAAGCTCTGGTCTTGTAACAGATCGTCGCGGACGCGGCGCAAATCGCCGCCGAATTTAATGGTGTGGTTGCCCAGAATCTTAGTCCACGTGTTGACCACGTCGATGTTGGCTTCCGCGCGCACCCACGGCAGGCTGGCGGAGTAGCCGATCAGATTGCTCGAGAAAAACGATCCAATGTTGATGCCCACGATGCCGCTGTAGAACTGACCGATGTTGACGCCGGGAATGCCCAGGGACGCGGCGTCGTTGTGGGTGTAATCGGAGGGCAGCGCCTCATTGTGATAATGCGCCACGCCGACGCGGAACTCCGCGATCAACGTGGGCGAGACAATGCGGTCGTAGTTCAAGCCCGTGCTGTAGGTGCGCTGCACGCCGTTTCCCTCAAAGTTGCCCTGCGCCGGACCGCCCAGGAAAGTTCCGAAGGCGGGAGCCTGAAAAATGATGGGGCGCGAAAAGCTGAGGCGCCCGGCCAGCCGGTCTTTATCCGACAGGTTGTAGTCCAGTTTGGCGTCGAACGAGGTGGTGTTTTTCTGGAAAGGCAGCAGCGCGAAATAGTTGTTGCTGCCGGAAGTGCTGGCCACGTTCGGCGCCGGCAGCATCGAAAGCAGCTTGGCCGAGATCGGGTTGATCAGCTTGGCCGGAATTTGGTTATTCGCAAAGGGCTTGCGTCCGGTGCCGTCCGCATTACCGGTGAAGGGGTTGTAAATGGTGGTGCTCGACCCGCTCAGGTCGCCGGTGCGCTGCGCCAGCGTCGGGATGGTCATCAGGTTGGTATTGGCTTCGTGGTCGGAAATACGCAAAATATCGCCAAAGTAGAACAGCTTGTTCTTCAGAATGGGGCCGCCGACATTGCCGCCGTAGTAGTTGTAGGCCAGGTGGCCCACCGAGGGGTCGAAAAAGCTGCGCGCGTTCAACGCGCTGTTGCGCAGAAATTCATACGCGGCGCCGTGGATCTGGTTGGTGCCGGACTTCAACATCACGTTGGTGACCGCGCCCGAAGCGCGGCCCAGTTCGGCTTCGAAGTTGCTGGTGGAGACGTCCACCGTCTGAATGGCTTCGATCGGGGGTACCAGAATCTGCAGCAGGCCGGTGCGTTCGTTGTCGTCGATGCCTTCCACCTGGTAGTTGTTGCCCATGCGCATCTGGCCGTTGACTTCAGTCTGCAGCGAGCTGGACGCGTTGAAGAACTGCGAATGCTGGAAGGAGGCGCGCGTGGTGCCCGGCACCAGGTTCAGCAGCGTCTGAAAATTGCGGTTGGTGCCCACCGGCAGATTAGCCGTTTGGATGGTCTCAATCTTGACGCTGGTGTCGGCGCGATCGGTTTGCAGCGCCGGCGTCTCGGCCGTGACTTCCACCGACTCCGAAAGGCTGCCGGGCTGCAACTGCAGATCGATACGGGTACTGGTATTGATCTGCACGTCGACATTCGAGTGGAGCTCGCGTTTGAAGCCGGGCGACTCCACCGCCACCGAGTACGTGCCGGGCGCCAGGTCCGGAAACGAATAGTTGCCGCTGGAGTTGGTTTCGGCGGTACGCACGGCGCCCGTGTTGAGCTCCGTGATGGTCACCTTGCCACCCGGCGATAATGCCGTCGCTCGAGTCGGTAACGGTGCCTAATACGGTGGCGTTGACGGCCTGGGCATAGCCGCAAACCGCCGAAATCAGCATGAGCGCAGCCATGGCGCATAGCGATCTTACATAGATCATGATGTTTACTAACCCCTTGCCGGCGAGTATATCAGAAGCGCTCTAGCCGGTCGCGGGCGCCGGTTGTGGGTCAAACCGGATGGCGGGCAACTCTTCCACGGCGCGGCGCAGCGCCTGCTCCCAGCGGTTGTGGATATCCTGCAGCTCCGGGTCGAATGCCGTGAAGCGGCGGTAGCCATCGATGCGCAGCGTGTTGTTGCGATACATCAACAGGTCGATGGGCGGCCCCACGGTCACGTTCGAACGCATGGTGGAATCGAACGAGAGCAGCGCATATTTGGCCGCATCGGTCAGCGTGGTCTCCTCATAGGTGACGCCGCGGTCGAGGATCGGCCGCCCATATTTGCACTCACCCAGTTGCAAATAGGGAGAGTCCTCGGTGGCGCTGATGGGGTTGCCCTGCGGGTAGATCAGGTACAGCCCGGGCCGCTCCGTACCGACTTGTCCGCCCAGCAGCAGGTTGATGTTGAAATTGAACTCGTCGCGCTCCAGCGCCGCGCGGTCCATCTCCGAGACCTGGCGCACGCAATCGCCCAGCACTCGCGCCGCCGCGTACAGCGTGTCGGCCTGCGCCAGTCCCTCGCCCTTTTCAAAGCTCTTGCGCAGCAGTGTGATGGCCGACTGGGTCAGCGAAAGGCTGCCGCTGGTCAGCACTGTGAACATGCGCTCGCCGGGCCTGACGAACGTGTGCATCTTGCGGCAGACGTTCACCTGATCGTATCCGGCGTTGGTCCTGGAATCGGACGCCAGGATCAGCCCTTCCTTGGTGATGATGCCGACGCAATATGTCATCTCCTTTGGATTGTGGCAAGCGGCGGCCGGCGAGGGCAAGCAAAAGCGGCTTTAGTTGTAGACTGAGGGAATCCCGCGTACCTCGTCGCCGGGCTGACCGCGCCGTCATAGCTGAAGATGGATCGACCACAACTATGCTGATTCAGTGCGGGTTTGACATCGAGTTCGACGTTCCGGAGCCCGCCACCATGCTGACGCTCCTGCGCGTGCATCCGTCGCTGCGGCAACAATTGCACCAGCCCGATACGCTGCTGGTGACGGGCGGCGAAACGCGCGACGAATTCGTCAATGAGTTCGGCAATCTGGCCTCGCGCGTCACCGCCGGCTTCGGGCCGCTGCATCTCTCGACGCGGTTTGTAGCCGAGGTTTCAGGCGAGCCCGACGCCGTCAACTGGAACGCGTGGCAGCACCCGGTGGAGGCGCTGCCGGCCGAGACCCTGCTCTACCTGTTGCCCAGCCGCTACTGCGAAGTCGACCTGATGACGCCCATTGCCTGGGACCTCTTCGGCCACCTGCCGCTAGGCTGGCCGAAGGTCCAGGGCATTCTCAACTGGGTGCACGAAAAGGTGCTGTTCGGCTATCGCTTCGCGCGGCCCACTAAGACCGCGCTCGACACCTTCAACGAACGCACCGGCGTGTGCCGCGACTTCCAGCACCTGGCCATCACCTTCTGCCGCTGCCTGAACATTCCGGCGCGCTACGCCAGCGGCTACCTGGGCGATATCGGCATCCCCCCGCCGCCGCCCTCCCCCATGGATTTCAGCGCCTGGTTCGAAGTGTATCTGGACGACCGCTGGTGGACCTGCGACGCGCGCCACAACCAGCCGCGCATTGGCCGCATCCTCATGTCTACCGGCCGCGACGCGGTGGATGCCGCCATCACCACCACCTTCGGATCCAGCACTCTGAAAGATTTCGTGATCATCACCGACGAAATACCGGCCTAGTGCAGTGCTGCCCGGAAGCCCGGGAGGCTTTACAATGCCGCTATGGGCAACGCCTGTCCGAATTGTTCCCCGCGCAGAAGAGAATCGGCCCCGGCTGCCTGCCGCGACACGCCGCCGTTGCGCGCCAACGCATCTTCCGACGGCATGGTCAAGCTGGACGGCGGAGCTTTTTTGATGGGGACGGACTATGCCTTCGGCTTCGCCGCGGATGGCGAGGGGCCCGTTTGTAAGGTTCGCGTGAAGCCCTTCTCGATTGATGCGCGGCCCGTCAGCAACGCGCAATTTGAAGAGTTCGTGCAAGCTACGAAGTACCAAACGGAGGCGGAGCGCTTCGGATGGTCGTTCGTCTTTCGCGGCCATATTCCGGAAGACCGCTATGACGAGCTGGTTCGCGATACCGTGGCCTGCGCGCCGTGGTGGTGCCAGGTGATGGGCGCGACGTGGCGCCACCCCGAGGGCCCGGATTCCGGCATCGAAGCCCGGCAGGATTTCCCCGTAGTGCACGTCTCTTGGAACGATGCCGCGGCCTATTCCGCGTGGGCCGGCAAGCGCCTCCCCACCGAAGCCGAATGGGAATACGCGGCGCGCGGCGGACTGGAGCAGAAGCT
>DOZZ01000219.1:21212-22113 GCA_003517725.1 Bryobacterales bacterium
GAGGATGGCTGGTCCGGTCCGGCGCCCGCCGACGCTTTTCCTCCGAACGCCTTCGGACTATTCGGCATAACGGGCAATGTTTGGGAGTGGTGTTCTGACTGGTTTCATGCCAAGTGGCGGCTCACGGCGGGCCGCAACAACCCCCTGGGGCCGGCGGCCGGAACCTCGAAAGTGATAAAAGGCGGCTCTTACCTGTGCCACGAATCCTACTGCAACCGGTATCGCGTCGCGGCCCGGACCTCGAACACACCCGACAGCTCCACCACCAACATCGGGTTCCGGTGCGTTCGTTAGCGTATATTGTAGAGCTGCCGTTTTAGGAAGAGGACTTACCCATGACCAGGAGAGATTTGCTTGGCGCTTCGGCGGCCATGGCTGCCGCGGCGCAAGCACAAACGCAGAACCTGCCCGCGCGCAAGCCGAACATCGTGTTCATTATTTCCGATCAGTTCCGGGCGGATGCTCTGGGCTGCATGCGGATGAGCCCCATGAACCTCACGCCGAATCTGGACGCGATGGCCCGCCGCGGCGTGCTGTTTCGGCAGGCCATCTCGAACCAGCCGGTGTGCGCGCCCGCGCGCGCTTGCATGTTCACCGGTCAATATCCTGCCCAGCACGGGGTGTGGAAGAACGGCCTCGGATTGAAACCGGATGCCGTAACGCTGGCCGGCGTGCTGCGCGATCAGGGTTACACCGCGAACTACGTCGGCAAGTGGCACCTTTCGGCCCAAACCCCCACGGACCGGATGAATGGACCGGTACCCCCGGCCAGCCGCGGCGGTTTTCTCGATTTCTGGGAAGGCTCCAACGCTTTGGAGCTGACTTCGCACCCGTTCGAGGGCGACATGTACGACGGCGACGGCAAACCCCTGCACTTCGCGGGCGAATACCGCGCCGACTT
>DOZZ01000219.1:22308-22678 GCA_003517725.1 Bryobacterales bacterium
ATACCATCGTGGTCTTCACGAGCGACCACGCCTGTCACTTCAAGACGCGCAATACCGAATACAAGCGGAGCCCTCACGAAAGCTCGATTCACATCCCCCTGATCCTGCAAGGTCCCGGCTTCGACCGGGCCATGGAGGTTTCCGAACTGGTGGGTCAGGTGGATTTGGCGCCGACTTTGCTGGAAGCCGCTGGCGCCGCCGTGCCGCGCACCATGCAAGGCCGCAGTGTGTTGCCTCTCCTCGCCGGCAAAAGAGAAGGCTGGCGCAACGAAGTCTTTATCGAGGTGAGCGAATCGCTCACCGGCAGGGCTTTGAGAACGCCGCAATGGACTTACGCGGTGGCGCTTCCCGAGCGGCAGAAATTCAGCAC
>DOZZ01000219.1:22841-23527 GCA_003517725.1 Bryobacterales bacterium
TAAGAGAACGGCTGATGGCGCGCATCGCGGAAGCTGGCGATCCCCCGCCCGTCATCAATCCTCCCTTTATTCCTTACGTGTGAGGAACGCTTGATGATCGACCGCCGCGGATTTTTATCCCAGTCGCTCGCCTGCTCCACGCTGTTGGGGCAAACGCCTCCGCCCGCCGGGGCGGCCCGGCCCAACATCCTGCACATCATGTCGGACCAGCAGCAGTGGGGCTGTATCGCCAATCGCAATCCGAGCAGGACACCCCACTTGAACCGGCTGGTGCAGGAAGGCATGCTCTTTGAACGGAGCTACACGCCGAGTGCGGTTTGCTGTCCCGCGCGGGCCATGATTCTCTCGGGCGCGTACCACTGGCACAACGGCGTGTTCAACCAGATTCACTCGGCGCCCTCGGTTCACCGCGATATGTATCCGGACGTGGTGCTGTACTCGAATCGCCTCAAAGACGCCGGTTACCGCATGGGATGGGTCGGCAAGTGGCACGCCAGTTGGACCCGATGTCCGGCGGACTTCGGTTACGAAATGGCGCGCGTCGGCGGCTGCGACCCGGCCGTGCTCCGAAAATATGACTTGAATCCGGACCGGCTGGCAACACCGAAGGAAAGTAATCGGCGCCATCCCATAAAAATGGCTCGGTGGCCCGGCGCTCAGCCGTTTGCCATGTGGGGGTACGAGGA
>DOZZ01000219.1:23635-24212 GCA_003517725.1 Bryobacterales bacterium
TGGAGCGCTTCGCGAAGGACGCCACTCCCTGGATCCTGGAGACCCACTTTGTCGATCCGCACGATCCCTATTTCCCGCTGAAACAGTATCTGGACCGCTACGACCCAAGGTCGATTCCCGTTCCGAAAAGCTTCAACGATTCGTTCGCGGGCAAACCCGGGATGCACGCCCGAGAGTCCGCCAGCTGGGGCCACATGACCGAGCAGGATTACCGCCAGGGCCGCGCCTGCTATTACGCCTCGGTGGAACAACTGGACGCCCAAATCGGGCGCATGCTCGATGCTCTGGACAACACGGGGCAGGCCCACAACACCATGGTCGTGTTCACCACCGATCACGGCGATCTGTGCGGCAACCATCGCATGTGGATCAAGGGTTGGATGCCGTACGAGGAAGCTTACCGCGTTCCGATGGTAATCCGCTGGCCGGGGCACGTGCCGGCCGGATCCATTTCGAAGCACCTGGTGCAGACGCACGATCTGGCCCATACGTATGTCGCGGCGGCGGGCGCGCGTGCGTTGCCCTACCCGGACGGCCGGGCGCTCCAGCCGTTGTTTGCCGGTGCCGGGGCAGCTTC
>DOZZ01000289.1:0-204 GCA_003517725.1 Bryobacterales bacterium
TCCCAACTGGAGCCGAAATCGGTGGAGCGGAAGATGCCGCTCTTCTTATTTGCTGCCTCGATCGAGGCATAGACTACGGCTGGATCCTTAGCGGATGGCGCGAAGGTGATGCGGCCCAGGTCTTCGGTCGGAATGCCGGAGCTGATCTTGTTCCACGTGGCGCCGGCGTCGGTGGATTTATAGATGGCGCTTTCGGGTCCGCCG
>DOZZ01000289.1:335-1735 GCA_003517725.1 Bryobacterales bacterium
GGCGACGTCGGTAACGCCGGTGTTCTCGCTGATCGACAGAACTTTGGTCCAGTTGCGGCCGCCATCGCTAGTCTTGAACAAGCCGCGATCGCCGCCGGCGGACCACAGGGGACCCTGCGCCGCGACGTAGACCACATTGGAATCGCGCGGGTCAATCGCGATGCGGGCGATGTGCTGCGAGTTCTTGAGTCCCAGGTTTTTCCAGGTCTTGCCGGCGTCGTCGCTGCGATAGATGCCGTCGCCGTAGGAGACGCTGCGCTGGCTGTTGGCCTCGCCGGTGCCCACCCACAGCGTCGCCACATTTTTGGGATCAAGCGCCAATGCGCCGATCGAATAGGAGCCCTGATGCTCGAAGACCGGCGTCCAGGTGATGCCGTTGTTGAGCGTCTGCCAAACTCCGCCCGAAGCCGCGGCTACATAATAATGCGCGGCGTTGGCGGGATCGACAGCAATATCGACAACGCGGCCGGAGATGACGGCCGGTCCAATGGAGCGGAAGGGCAGACCGGACAGAGTTGAGGAAAGGGTGGGTGGCGCGGGAGCGGCAAACGCCGCGGAAATTAGGAAAGCGGCGAAAAGTAGACGAAACATAACAAAAGAAGGAAGCCTGATCGTAGCAAAACGGCGGCGCGGCCCGCGTCATCGCTAAAATGAAGCTTCATGCGTGTGGCGCTGGGACAAATCAATCCGACCGTGGGCGACTTGGCGAGGAACGTCGACTGCATGGTCTCGTTCGCGCGGCGCGCGGCCGACGGCGGCGCGCAACTGGTGGTCTTCCCGGAGCTTTCGATCACCGGCTACCCGCCGCGCGACCTGGTGGAGAAGGCCAGCTTCGTGCGGCGCTCCCAAGAGCAGTTGCAGCGTTTCGCGGCCGAAACGGCGGGCCTGTCGCTGGCCTCGATCGCGGGCTATGTGGGGGCGAGCGAGGCGGACACCGGTTTGCGCGCCACCAATCGCGCGGCGGTGGTCTGCGGCGGCCGGGTGGTCTTTGAGCAGGTGAAGGTGCTGCTGCCTAACTACGACGTCTTCGACGAGGCGCGCTATTTCGCGTCGGGCGGACCGCGCGCGCTATGGCCGTATCAGGGGCATCGCGTGGGCATCGCGGTATGCGAAGACGCGTGGAACGACAAGCAGTTCTGGGAGCGCCGCCGCTACTCGCGCGATCCCGTGGAAGAGCTGATGCAGCTGGGCGGCGACCTAATCGTCAGTATCAATGCCTCGCCTTACAGCATGGGCAAGCGCGAGCTGCGGCGGCAGATGTTCGCCACTACGGCCACGCGCTTTCATGCTCCCGTGGTGGTGGTGAACCAGGTGGGCGGCAACGATTCGCTGGTGTTCGACGGCTCCAGTTTCGTCATGAACGCGAAGGGCGAGGTGCTGGCCGCGGCTGCTTCGTTTGC
>DOZZ01000289.1:1825-3500 GCA_003517725.1 Bryobacterales bacterium
TACGAAGCGCTGGTGCTGGGCACGCGCGACTACATCCGCAAATGCGGCTTTTCGAAGGTGCTGATCGGGCTCAGCGGCGGCATCGATTCCTCGCTGACGGCGGCGCTGGCGGTGGATGCGGTGGGCGCGGAGAACGTCACGGGCATCGGCATGCCTGGGCCGTATTCGTCCGAAGGCAGCGTTCGCGATGCGCGCGATATGGCGAGCAGCTTAGGCATTCGCTTCGAAATTTCGCCCATTTCTTCGATTTACGAACAGTTTGTCACCACGCTTCAGCCGTTGTTTGCCAACTATAAGCCGGATGTCACGGAAGAGAATTTGCAGGCCCGGCTGCGCGGGGTCACCCTGATGGCGCTCTCGAACAAGTACAATGCGCTGGTGCTGACAACCGGTAATAAGAGCGAAATCGCGGTGGGCTACTGCACGCTCTATGGCGATATGTGCGGCGGGCTGGCCGTGATCAGCGACGTGCCGAAGACCCTGGTGTATGCGCTGTCGCGCGTGGCCAATGCCAGACACCCGGGCGCCATCCCCGAATCGGTTTTTGAGAAACCGCCATCGGCCGAGCTGCGGCCCGACCAGAAGGACTCGGACTCGCTGCCGCCTTACGACGTGCTCGACAACATCCTGCGGGCCTATGTGGAAGAGTACCGGACACCTCCGGAGATTGCCGCATGGCTGGGGCTGCCGCTCGAACTGGTGGCGGGCGTGACCGTGAAAGTCGACCGCAACGAATATAAACGGCAGCAGGCCGCGCCCGGCCTGCGCGTTACGACGAAGGCGTTCGGCATCGGACGCCGTTTCCCGATCGCACAAAGATACTCCGAATGAAAATAAAATTGATCGTCAGCACCACGCTGGCCGCGGCCGCCATATTGGTCTCGCAACCGGCCCCCCGCGAGCAAATAGGACCTCTGCGCGACGGCAGCTTTTTGCTGAACAGCGGCTGGCGGCTGCGGCCCGCCGGAACGCAAGTGGCGGTGGACACGCTGCCCATGGCGTCGGTGCTGTCGCCGGATGGGCGCTATCTGCTGGTGTTGAACGGCGGCTATAACCCGCCGTCGATCAGCGTGATCGAGATCGCCTCCACGCGCGAAGTGGGGCGCACGCGCGTGCCGGATGGATGGCTGGGTCTGGCCTTCGCGCCGGGGGGCGACCTGTTGTACGTCGGCGGCGGCTCGCAGGCGGCGGTGTTCGAATTTTCATTCAGCGCGGGTAAGCTGGAGCCGCGCCGCACCATCACGGTGGTGGAGCCGGCACAGAAGACCGTGAAAGATTTCATCGGCGATGTCGCGATCTCGCCGGATGGCGCGACGCTGCTGGCCACCAATATCTTTCGCGACTCGATCGTCTCGATCAACCGCGCCACCGGCAAAGTCACGAGCGTGTTCCATAGCGGACGGCGGCCCTACCGGCTGCTGTTCCACCCGGACGGGCAGACCTTTTTCGCGTCGAGCTGGTCCGACGGCACGGTCACGCGCTACCGCACGTCGGATGGCTCGTCCATCACCAGCGTGCGCGTGGGGCCGCATACGACGGACATGCTATATGTACCGGGCGGCGAGAAGAACGACGCGGCGCGCCTGTTCGTGGCCGCTTCGAACACCAACAACACCTACGTCATCGGCGTGCCTGCCGACGGGCAGATGACGCATCTGGAAACGTTGAACCTGGG
>DOZZ01000289.1:3700-5516 GCA_003517725.1 Bryobacterales bacterium
TCTCGGCGGAGCGCAGCACGGTGCAGGGCTTTATTCCGGCGGGCTGGTATCCCACGGCCGTGCGCGAACTGCCGGATGGGCGCATTGCAATCCTGAACGGGCGCGGCGTGCGTTCTTATGCAAATCCCAAGGGGCCGGACCCCACCAGGCGCGCCGAAATGCCGTTTCAGGGGATTCGCGCTGACGAATACGTCGGCAAGATCCAACACGGGACCGTTAGCTTTGTCGCGCCGCTCGACGATAAGGCGTTGCTCGCGTACACCGAAACAGTACGCTCGAGCTCGCCATATCACGATGATGCTTTGACCCGGGCTTCGACCTTGCCGCCGGGGGTGAAACACGTCATCTACATCGTGAAAGAGAATCGCACCTATGACCAGGTGCTGGGCGACGACCGCCGCGGGCAGGGCGACCCGTCGCTCGTGCTCTTCGGCGAAGACGTCACGCCCAACCTGCACAAACTGGCGCGCGAGTTTGTGCTGTTCGACAACTTCTATGTGAACGCCGACGTCAGCGCCGACGGCCACAACTGGTCGACCGCCGGCATCGCGCCGGATTACGTGCAGAAGTTCTGGCCCAACAGCTACGCCGGACGCCGCAAGACTTACGACTACGAGGGCGGGGAGTCGGCGGCGCTGCCCCCGGCCGGTTATCTCTGGAACAATGCCGTGGCGGCCGGCGTGAGCCTGCGCAACTATGGCTACTTCGTCACCAACAAGCCGCTCGCTCAGGTAGGCGCCGATGGCGTGCAGGTAAAGGCGGTGCGGGACGCCATGCTGGCGAACGTCACCAACGGCCAGTATCGCGGTTTTGATCTGGACTATCCGGACGTGGATCGCGCCAAGGTGTTTCTGGCGGATCTGGCCAAGTTTGAAGCCAGCGGCGAGCTGCCGCGGCTGATATTGATGCGCCTTGGCAACGACCACACCTCGGGCATCGCGGCCGGCAAAATTGCGCCGCTTTCGGCGGTGGCCGATAACGACGTGGCGGTGGGCGCGGTCGTCGCGGCGGTGTCGAAGAGCCGCTTCTGGGGCCAGACCGCGATCTTCATCCTGGAGGACGACGCCCAGGCCGGCGCCGACCACATCGACTCGCACCGCTCGCCGGCATTTGTGCTTTCGCCCTTCACGCGGCGCGGCGTGGTGGACAGCACCATGTACAACACGACGTCGATGCTGCGCACCATCGAACTGATCCTGGGACTGCATCCGATGACCGTGTTCGACGCCGGCGCGCGCGTGATGGCGCCGGCTTTCGCGGGTACGGCGGACACCCGGCCGTATGAAGCCGCGCCAGCCCGCACACCTCTCGACCGCCGCAACCCGGCCTCGGCCCAGGGCGAACAGGCGGCGCATCTCGACTTCGACGAAGAGGATCGCGTGGACGATCAGCTGATGAATCGCATGCTGTGGCAAGCTATCAAAGGCGGATCGCGTCCGCCGGCGCCAGTCACCAGCATCGCGAGCCGCTAATTAATGCCCCGCATCCATCTCTGTTTTCTGTGGCACATGCACCAGCCGTTTTATAAGGACTTGCTTTCGGGGGAGTACAAGCTGCCGTGGACGCGCCTGCACGCGCTGAAGGACTACTACGGCATGGTGAAGATCCTGGAAGAGTTTCCAGACATTCACCAGACCTTCAATCTGGTGCCGTCGATGATGGTGCAGGTGGAAGAGTACGCGGCCGAGAAGGCGCGCGACCCGTTTCTCGATTGCGCCCTGAAGCCCGCCGAGTATCTGACGCCGGAGGACCAGGCGTTCCTGCTGAAGAACTCGTTTCATGCCAACCCCGGGCGCATGATTTACCGCTACCCGCG
>DOZZ01000289.1:5664-6826 GCA_003517725.1 Bryobacterales bacterium
AGCGATCCGGTGGTGAGCGCGCTGGTGCGCAAAGGGCGCGATTTCTCGCTGGAGGATCAGGCCGCCCTGGGCCGCAAGCAGACGGAACTGCTGGGCCTGGTGATTCCGGCCTACAAGAAGCTGGCGGCGTCGCGGCAGATCGAAATTTCGACGACGCCTTATTACCACCCGATCCTGCCGCTGCTGTGCGATTCGGCCATCGCGGCGACGGCGCACCCCAACGTCCCGCTGCCGCACCGTTTTCAATATCCGGACGATGCCCGGCGCCAGCTGCAAATGGGCCGCGACTATATCCAGCAGGCTTTCGGCGTCGCGCCAGTCGGCCTGTGGCCATCGGAAGGGTCCGTGTCGGATGAGGTGTTCCACATCGCCGCCGAAACCGGGTTCCGCTGGGCCGCCACCGACAACGGCGTACTGGACCGGACGCTGGGACGCGGCTCGGGCGTTGACGGTACGTATCGCCCGTACCGCTGGCAGCAGGGCGGCCATGCCATGCAGGTGATTTTCCGCGACCATGTGATGAGTGACCTGATCGGCTTTGTCTACTCCGGTATGGACGCGCGCGAAGCGGCCCACGATTTTTTGCGCCGCATCCGCGACAACTGCAGCGGCATCCTGGGCGCCGGGCGCGATGCGCTAGTGCCCATCATTCTGGACGGCGAAAACGCGTGGGAGTACTACGACCGCAACGGGCGCCCATTTTTTCGCGAACTCTACCAGGGCATTCTGAACGATCGCGAGATGCACGCCGTGACCGTCAGCGAGGCTTTCGATCTGATGCCCTCGGACCCGCTGGACCACATTTTCCCGGGCTCGTGGATCAACGCGAACTTCGATATCTGGATCGGCGCCGAAGAAGACAACCGCGCCTGGGACTTTTTACTGGACGCCCGCCGCGCCTACGACCAGCGCCAGGACGGCGTCACTGAAGAGCAGCGCAAGCTCGCGTACGAGGAACTGCTGATCGCGGAAGGCAGCGACTGGTGCTGGTGGTACGGGCCGGAGCACGATTCGGCGCATCGCGAAGATTTCGATCAGTTATTTCGAAGCCACATCGCCAACGTCTACCGCGCACTGGGCCAGCAGCCGCCGGCCGACCTGTCGCAGCCCATCCTGCGCATCTAGGTAAACGAGTCCCACACCGAGCCTTCGGGCCCGGTCA
>DOZZ01000045.1:0-264 GCA_003517725.1 Bryobacterales bacterium
CTGGGGCAACCCGTGGGCCTGCAGCACGTGCGTCTGGCGTACGGCCGCGACTACGGCGATGTGGCTCCGGTGCGCGGCGTGTATAAAGGACATGCCGGGCAGCGCCTCAGCGTGGACGTGCGGGTGCGCCCGGCGCTGAACGACGAAGGCTACGAGGAGTTTCAGGAGACCGCGGCCGGACCTCCGATCGAAGTTGCCGAAAACGAGCCGGCGCAACAGCAGCAACAGCAACAACAGTAGCGGCGTCCCCGATACACTAAAAAT
>DOZZ01000045.1:409-1018 GCA_003517725.1 Bryobacterales bacterium
CTCACGGCGCAGGAGGCCGGCGCGAACCCGTACCGCGGCGTGGACATCACGGTGGAGTTCCGCGCGCCTTCGCACCAGACCTATCTGGCGCCCGCGTTCTGGGATGGCGGCACGCTGTTGAAGGCGCGCATTGAGCCCGATGAGCCCGGCACGTGGGACTACCGCGTCAGCGGCGTGGCGCGCTTCGAGGGCAAGGTCGGGCATTTTCAGGTGACGCCTGGAAAATCCGGCTTCGTGCAGCCCGCCAATGTGTTCCACTTCTGGACCATGCCCGGCAAGCAGCCGCATCTGTGGATGGGCGCGGTGGCGCCGGCCGGCTTGGACGCCGCGGCCTTCGAGGCGCTGGCCGCGACGCGGCAGCGGCAGCACTTCAATCACCTGCGCATCGATGTTTTGGGCGCGCCAGCCGAGCGTGTATTCGAGAAGGGCGATCTCGCGCAACCGGCCTGGTTCCAGAAGTTGGACGCCGAAGTTCTCGCCGCGAACCGCCACGGCATCACGGCGGACCTGGTGATTGCGGGCCCCGCGAACCAGCTGACGCGCCTGTTTCCAGAGCATGAGCAGCGCGACCGCTACGTGCGTTTTCTGTGCGCGCGGTACGCCGGGCTC
>DOZZ01000045.1:1245-1412 GCA_003517725.1 Bryobacterales bacterium
CTGGCGCCGCTATTCCGTAAGTGGGATGGGTATCACCATCCTTTGAGCTCGGCCGCGCAGGTGAGTTCGGCGGGGCTGCTGGGCGACCATTGGATGAAATATCTGACGTATCGCACGGCCGACGCCACGCTCGGCGCGGTGGAGCGGCAGTTCTACGCGATGCCCGC
>DOZZ01000045.1:1637-2103 GCA_003517725.1 Bryobacterales bacterium
CGATGAACGGGCAGTATCCGGAAGCCACGGTGCCCAATGAGCGCGCCGCGGAATTCCTGAAGATCTGGTACGAGTTTTTCGCGCAGACGCGCCACTGGGAGCTGTCGCCCTTCTTCGATGTCGATGGCGGCCGCGCGCTGACGCTCGAGGACGTCGAATACATCGTCTACGTGGAGCATCCCGGGCCGGTGGAACTGCGGCTCGACCAGAAACGCAAATACGATATCCGCTGGCTCAATCCGGTGACTGGAGAATCGGTGGAGTTCAAGCCCGATAAGGCGGAGACGATTCAAGGCACGCCGCCCGACAGCGCGCACGACTGGGTGCTCTACGTTTCGCGCGAAAGCCACAAGGCGTCGATGGCGAAGTCGTATTATTTCGAAAGCCGCGCGGCCGACGTGCAGGAGATCGAGGCGGACCCGGCCAAGCTGCCGTTCACGCTGGAGCTGCCGGCGGCTTCGGACAG
>DOZZ01000045.1:2320-2705 GCA_003517725.1 Bryobacterales bacterium
CAAGGCTCGCGCGTGCTGGCGACCGGCGCGCGGGGCGTGCTCACCATTCCGCCCAACTTGGCGCAGCGGTATCCGGCGCTGCTGCATCTGCGCATTGAAGCAGTCAATGGCGTGGGCAAGGCTTACAGTTTCGACCAGAATTTTACGCTGGCGCCATGAGTGAACTGGTGCTGGCGCTCGATACCACGCGCGAGGCGGGCAGCCTGGCGCTGACGGAGGGCGAGCGCACCGTGCGCGAAATGGAATTGCGCGCGCCGGACGGATTCGGCCAGGTGCTGTTCCAGGGAATTCAGGAACTGCTCGACAGCGCCAATGTGAAATTGCAGGATTGCGCCGTATTTGCCGCCGCGTCCGGGCCCGGCTCGTTTACCGGCGTGCGCATCGG
>DOZZ01000125.1:0-504 GCA_003517725.1 Bryobacterales bacterium
CACCAGCTTCTTGTAGTCGGCGATGATGGCCTTCAGATCTTCGGCGTTCAGATCGGTGTCGACCTTGGCCTTGACCTTGGCTTTGCGCGAATCGAAGATGTGGTCGAACTTCTCCATCGGGATGTCGAGCGCCACTTCGCCGAACATCTGCAGAAAGCGGCGGTAGCAGTCGTAGGCAAAGCGCTGGTTGCCGGACTTTCTCGCCAAACCTTCCGTGGTCGCGTCATTCAAGCCCAGGTTCAGGATGGTGTTCATCATGCCGGGCATCGAGAATTTCGCGCCCGATCGCACGCTGAGCAGCAGCGGATCGTTGGTGTCGCCGAGCTTTTTGCCCATGCGCTTCTCGAGCAGCTTGATGGCGTCGTCAGTGGCCTTTTCCACTTCGGGCGGTACCTGATTGCCGTTCTCGAAATACAGCGTGCAGACTTCGGTAGCGATGGTGAAGCCGGGGGGCACGGGCAGGCCGGCGCGCGACATCTCGGCGAGGCCCGCGCCCTTGCCGCC
>DOZZ01000125.1:612-2168 GCA_003517725.1 Bryobacterales bacterium
AGCGTGTCTTTCATCTTGCCGTCGCCATCGGCCGTGCCCGCGCCGAAGGAATAAACGTACTTCTTCATGCTTTGTTCTCCTGGGAAGTGGTTACGATTTCTGAAAAGTCCGCGATCGTCGAAAACTCGGCGAGCAGCGTGTGCAGCAGGGTCAAACGATTGCGCCGCACCCTTTCGTCTTTGGCGTTGACCAGTACTTTGTCGAAGAACCGGTCAACCGGAGGGCGCAGCGAAGCGATGGTTTCGAGCGCCGCGCGGTAGGGTTGATTCTGGATTTGGCGATTCACGCCGGCGTAGGCGTGGAAGAGGTCGATCTCCTCGCCAGGTTCGAGCAACTGCTGGTCGAGGCTGCCGGATGGCGTGAACTGGGCCTGCTTCAAAATGTTCTGGATGCGCTTGAAGCTGGCGGCCAGCGGCTCGAAGTTGGGGGTGGGGCGAACCGCGCGCAGAGCTTCGAGGCGCGCCAGTGCGTCCACCAGATCGTCATGGCCCGAGGCTAAGACGGCGTTGACTTCGTCGTAGGCGAAGCCCAGAATGTCGCGAAAATAGTAGCGCGCGCGGTCGAGCAGAAACGCTTCGAGCTGCGCGTCGCCGGCGGCCAGAGACGACACGGTGGCCGGCACTTGCTTGCCTTCGATCACGATGCGAATTACGCCTTGGGCCGCGCGCCGCAGCGCCAGCGGATCTTTGGAGCCCGACGGAATCAGCCCAATTTTGAAACAGCCGCGCAGAGTATCGAGCTTGTCGGCCACGGCGAAGATCTGGCCGCCTCGCGTGGAGGGGATAGCGTCTTCCATGCTGGCTGGCCGGTACTGATCGTAGATGGCCTGAGCCACAGCTTCGGGTTCACCCTGGTGGCGCGCATACAGGCCTCCGATCTGCCCCTGCAGTTCGGTGAACTCTTTGACCAGCTCGGCCGTGAGATCGGCCTTGGCCAATAGAGCCGCGCGTTGCGCGTGCTCATCGCCACCCAGTTCGCGGGTCAGCGCGACGTTGCGATGGGTCTTGTCGAGATAGCTGCCGAGGCGGGCCTGGAACGTGACGTGGGCCAAGTCTTCAACGCGAGCTTGTAGCGTTTTCTTCTGGTCGAAGTCCCAGAAGAAGCGCGCGTCATTGAAGCGCGCCTTCAACACGCGCTCATTGCCCTGGCGCACGAAACCTTGCGGGTCTCCCGCCGTATTCATGACGGCGACGAATTGCGGCGCTAGTTTGCCAGCCGCGTCTTCCACGGAAAAGTATTTCTGATGATGCCGCATGACCGTCACCAGCACCTCTTCGGGCAGCTTCAAGAACTCCGGGTCAAAACTGCCGGTGATGGCCGTAGGCTGTTCGGTCAGATAGACGAGGGTTTCGAGCAGCGCGGCATCGGGCCGAATCTTGACCGAGATGCCATCGAGAATTTTGCGGCGGCGTTCGGCGGCGGACAAGACGACGCCGTTGACGCGCAATTGCTCTTCGTAATTAGAGAACGTGACCGGAATATGTGCCAAGCCCAAGCGGCGATGCCCGCTCGATATGCTTCCCGCCGCCACTCCGGCGATTTCGAACGGGATCACC
>DOZZ01000125.1:2334-3198 GCA_003517725.1 Bryobacterales bacterium
GCTTTGGGGAAGGGAATCGCGGCAATCGCGCGGGGCAGTGCTTCGGCCAGAATGTCGCGCGTGAAGCGGCCCGCGATGGTTTTGCGGTAGCCCCAGTACTCGCCTTTGGCCGTGACGATGGGCTGCAAGTCTTCGGGAGTGATGCCGAGCTTTTTGGCGAAGCCCGCGACGGCACCGGCGGGAGCCGACTTCGCCGGACCCGTGACCAGTTCTTCGCGATCATCCTCGCGTTCGGCCAGCCCCGTCCCGCGCAGGGTCAGGCGGCGCGCCGTCGCATCGGCATGCAAGCTGGCGTGGACAAGTTGGCTGACCTGCGCGCGGAAATCTTCGAGCGCGGCCGGGATCATCCAATCCGGAATTTCTTCGACGCCGATTTCGAGCAGCAGGTTCATGCGCCGACCTCTGCGTGCTGGTCCATCCAGGCTTCAGCCACTCCGACGGCAAGTTTACGCACCCGCGCAATCACGCCCACGCGTTCGGTCACGCTGATGGCGCCGCGTGCGTCGAGCGTGTTGAACAGATTGCTGCACTTCAGCACGTGATCATAAGTCGGCAGCAAAGGAAAGCGCGGCTTTTCAGTGTGCTTCGCATACAGCCCGAGCAGCCGCTGGGCTTCGCCTTCATGCAAACCGAACAGCTTCCACAACGTGTCGATGTCGGCCATCTCGAAGTTGTAGACCGAGTACTGCAACTCGTCCTCGAAGCGCACATCGCCGTATTTCACCTGCGGCGTCCAGTCGATGTCGTAGACGCTGTCCTTCACCTGCAGGAAGGCCGCAAGACGCTCCAGGCCATAAGTCAATTCGGCCGGCACCAAGTCCAGATCGACGCCGCCGCACTGCTGGAAATAGGTGAACTGGGTGA
>DOZZ01000215.1:0-3185 GCA_003517725.1 Bryobacterales bacterium
GCGAAGCCCTGCAGCTGCGAATAGTCGTCGCGCCAGGTGGTGTACATCATGCCCGCGATGCCCGGAACGCCGCTTACTTGCGATAACTCCGTCTGCGCGAGTGCCGCTGCATTCCCGCCGTCGTAGAAGCCGGCGATGATCTGCTTGTGCGGAACTGGCTGCTTCGGATCGGTACCGGAAAACCACGTTGCCGAATTTTTCAGGTTGTTCAGGTTCCAGTTCATCACCGCCACATTGGCCGGCAGGCCCTGCCACGATCCCGCGATGTCGCCCTCCACGAAATAGAAGTTGTCGTGCGCGTTGTGGTACGGGTCGAACATGTCGCTCCAGATATAAATGGGTGCGCCGGGGCTCACCGTATTGAAGACGCCGATGGTCTGCCCAACGCTCCAGGCCAGTAGCTGGCCGGCAGTCATGCCCTTGGCTTTGCACGAGGCGCAGGAATTCATGTGGCGCATCTCGTCGTGCCCGAAGAAATAGCCGCCGCTCGGTGGAAACACGGCTGCGACGGCTTTGGCATTGTCCGACATCCAGCCCTGCACGCCCGCATCGGTCAGGCACATGCCTACGGCTTCGTTGTAAATCGGCTGCACGGCATAGTGTTCCATTGCCACAATCTGGCCCGGACGCAGGCGCGTGCCGGAGGGCAGCGTCACGGTCATCGGCGTGTGCCAGTTGTCGTTGTCGAAGGTCGGGTTGGTGGCGAACTTCGGATCGCTGATCGGGTTGTAATCGGCGCCCTCGCTGTAGATTGTGGCGGGGTTGTTCGGGTCGTAAATTTTGAGCGGCGTGCCGGCGCGGCGCAGCACGTAGACCAGCGCGGTCTCCTCGAGCGAAATGTCGTCGAACCAGGCGTTGCCGGAGTTGCCCCCCCAAACCCCCATCAGCAGATACAACGTGGAACTCGCGCCGCTGTTGAAGGTGACGTCGACCTGGGTCCAATCCTGATTCGCCGGCAGGTTGAACGGATGATCGATTTTGTTGATCGCCCAGTTCGCCGAGTCGAAGATCTGGATCTGCGAGAAACCGGCGAAATTCTGGGTCTTGATGTACATGCGCAGGTGATATTGGCGCCACGGGATGACGTTCAACTGTTGAAAAAAGCGCGCGTTCCCCGACGGATTTAGCGCGCCGCTGATCAGCCCCGAAGCCAGCCCGGTGTGACTCACGGAGGTGTCTAGCACGGTGCCGGGGTCGCCATACGCGAACCAGCCGGTCGCGCCCGATTCGAACCCGCCGTTCACCAGGCCCGGAAAGGAATTCATCACCTGCAGGGTTTGGCCGGCTGCGTCCACCTTAAATTGGGTGCCGGTCACCCGCTGGCCCTCAGCCCAGTTCGGGTTGCGCCGCAGCGCATCGTTCGAGTGGCCGTACGGCGCGACCAGCGGCATCACCTTCAGTCCCTTGGCGTTGGCATATTCAATGACCTGCTGCAGATAAGTGACGTTTTGGGTGGGCCATCCAGGCAAATTCAGCGCGTTGACGCTGGTGTCCCAGAGCGCCAGGCCGGTGTAGCCGGCGGCGGCGGCCTGGTCGATGAGATTTTCACTGTATTGGACCGCTGCCGTGGACGTGAGGTAGCTATGGTGCCAATACCAAAGCTCCATTTTCTGCTGCGCGGCGGCGGGCACAAGCAGCCCCGGCAAAGCCGTTAAAAGCGCGATGACGCGTACATTCATGAGGGCAGTTCCTGTTAAGAAATGTGAAAGAAATCACATTATGCCTAATGGAAAAGAGCCCTCGCAACAGATTACAAATGAATACAACAGCTTAATTTGCGGATTATAATTATGAAATTGGCTTATTCTTTGCCGCCAGAATTAAATCACTATGCGCCGGTCGCCAGTGCGCTTGGTGATTTTCAGGCGGTCGAAATATTCCAATAATGGGATCGCGTACTTGCGGGAAATACCGGACATTTCTTTAAAGCCCGCGACGTCCAGACTCTGACCCCTGCGCGTCTCGATGGTAGCCTTGAGCCGGTCAATAGCCGCAGCGTGGAAGATTAAAGTATCGGTGACGCGCACCAGTCGCCCAGAGCGCAATAGAATCTGGAGCACGGCGCGCGCGCGGCCGGCATCGATACCGCTGGCCCCCAGCACCTCGGGGACAGTGGGGACGGCCAGGCCGGCTTGCCGGAAGGCCGCTTCGATGCGCTCCGAGGCATCTTCTTCCGGCTGCTGCAGCACCACTTGCCGGCCGCGCCGCCGGATGACGGTGCCATCGGCGATCAGTTCAGGCGACGTGGCAATCAGTTCGTCAAAGAAGAACGCCGGGGCGCCGGGTGCGATGGCGGCCTTCGCATCGGCCTTGCCGAGGCCCGGCTGCAAAGGCTGCGCGGAGTGGAAATCGCTGACGGCCTGGAGCAGTTTGCGGCGCAGTGCCTCCATTTGATCCGGATCGGTCAGCCATTCACCGTCGGCCAGCCAACGCAGTTTCGTCGACCCGGAAGCGATGGCCAGCTCTTGGGGCGTTAACCCGGTGCGCGCGATCAAATCGGCCAGTGACAGGCCCAGGGGCGCCTCCCGCACCAGCAGCTTCAGCACGGCGGACCAATCGCCCGACCCCAGCACGCTGAGCCGCGCGTCGGGCGATTCGCCGCGCCGGTAGCGCCGCCCGTTGGCCTCCAGAATCTCGCCGCCGGCAATCGTGATCACCGGCGAAAACTGGCGCAGAATGAAGCGCTGCCGCGGCCACAGCATCTGCTCTTCGCGCAGCAGGATGCGCACGAACGCTTCGGCGCCCGGCCGCAGCATTCGGGCCGGCGGGAAGAGCCGCACCTCCGCCTCCACCTCGGCCGTGCCGGCGTGAAAATGCACCGGCGCGCCATGCCGCAGGGGACGCGCCGAGGGCAGCAGTTGCAGCCGGCAGTCGAAGCTGCGGGCGGGGCGGAAGCGCCCGGGCTCGGTGAGAACCATGCCGCGCGAGAGCTCCGAGGCTTCAATATCGGCCAGATTCAGAGCCGTGCGCTGGCCCGCGATGGCGCGCTCGGCCGGCTGCCCGTGCACTTGCACGCCGCGCACGCGCAACAGGCGGCCGGAGGGCTGCAGCTCGACTTGGCCATCGCGTGCCACGCTGCCGGCGGCGAGCGTGCCGGTGACCACGGTGCCGAAGCCGCGCATCGAAAAGGCGCGATCCACCGGTAGCCGGAAATAACCGGCGGCGTCTTTGGCCGGGATGGCCGA
>DOZZ01000215.1:3329-5102 GCA_003517725.1 Bryobacterales bacterium
AGCAGCAGGTCGATGCCGCAGGCGCCAGCCAGCATGTTCTTCACGAAACGCTCGTGGCCGGGAACGTCCACGAAGCCCAGGCGCAGCTCCGGCGTCAACTGCAGATGCGCGAAGCCGAGGTCGATGGTGATGCCTCGCCGCTTCTCTTCGGCCAGCCGGTCCGTATCGATGCCGGTGAGGGCGCCGACCAGCGATGTCTTACCGTGATCGATGTGCCCGGCGGTGCCGACGATAATGCTCTTCATGCGCGCCGCTTGCTCCCCACACTCATCCTATTACCCGGCGATGCATCGATAATGTTTTTGATGCCGACCGTCCTGCCGCTACGCGTGGCTATGATCGCGCTCGTGTTGGGAGTGCTGGTGGGAGCCATGCTGGCCGGCTCGCTGGTGTACTGCTGCCTGACCGTCGCCGCCGCCATGAGTTGGAAGCGTCAGGCACTTCGTACCGCAGGCGCGGCGCCCCCGATTAGCCTGATGAAGCCCTTGCGTGGAGCTGAGCCGGGGCTCGCCGAGAACCTGCGCTCGTTTTTCCGCCAGGACTATGCGGAGTATGAAGTGCTGCTGGCCGTGGCGACACCGCTCGATGCGGCGACCGAGATCGCGCGGCAAGTGATGGCCGAGTATCCGCACGTGCCCTCGCGCCTGCTCTACACCGGCGAATCGCCAGAACCGAACGGCAAGGTCTTCGCGCTCGCGGCCATGCTGCGGGAGGCGCGGTACGAACTGTTGGTGATGAGCGATAGCGACGTGCGCGCGGGCCGCAACCTGCTCGGCACTATGGCGGCGGAGATGGGCGAGCCGGGCGTGGGCCTGGTGACCTGCCTCTACCGCGCCAGCGCCGGCGAGTCGATCTGGACGCGTCTCGAAGCCCTGGGCCTGAACACTGAATTTCTAGGCGGCGTACTAGTGGCGCGACTGCTGAACGGCGTCGACTTCGCACTGGGGCCGGCACTCGCGATCAGGCGCGAGACGCTGTCTCAAGTCGGCGGCTTCGAAGAGTTGCGGCACTATCTGGCCGAAGATTTTGTGATGGGCAACCGCGTCGCGCGCCTGGGGCAGCGCGTCGTGATGTCGCGCGCCGTGATCGAGCACCGCCTGGGCAGCCAGAGCTTCGCGTCGAACCTGTCGCACCGCCTGCGCTGGGCGCGCAGCACGCGCCGCTCACGGCCCGCGGGATACGTCGGGCAGCTCTTCACTTATCCGCTTCCACTGGCGCTTTTGCTGGTCGTGGCGATGCCGGCGTGGTGGCCCGCCTTGGTGCTGACCTTAATGCTGCGCGCGGCCTCGGCGGCGGCGACCGGTTACTGGATCCTGCGCGACCCGCTGACTGTGCAGCGCTGGTACCTGCTCCCGCTGCAGGATCTGCTCAGCTTCGGCGCATGGCTCGGCGGCTTCTTCGGAAGCTCGATAACGTGGCGCGGCCGGCGACTCAAAATTCTGCGCGACGGCCGCTTTGAATCCCGCTTTGAATCCTAAGATACAGTCAAACCGGATACAGTCAAAACATGGAGCGCCTGAAAGAAGTGCGGCGGCGGCATGCCGCGGCCGAGAATGGCGGGGGCGCCGAGCGCCGCGAACGCCAGCATCGTGAAGGCAAATTGTCGGCGCGCGAACGGGTCGAGCTGTTGCTCGACGAAGCCACGTTTGAAGAGATGGATAAGCTTGTCGCACACCGCTGCCAGGATTTCGGCATGAGCGAGCAATCCGTGCCGGGCGACGGGCTGATCACCGGCCACGGCCTGATCCACGGGCGTCCGGCCTTCGTCTTCGC
>DOZZ01000215.1:5227-11006 GCA_003517725.1 Bryobacterales bacterium
TGCAAGATCATGGACCTCGCCATGAAGGTAGGCGCACCCGTAATCGGCCTCAACGATTCCGGCGGCGCGCGCATTCAGGAGGGGGTGGTTTCGCTCGGCGGCTATGCCGACATCTTCCTGCGCAACACGCTCGCCAGTGGCGTCATCCCGCAGATCTCGGCCATCATGGGGCCGTGCGCGGGTGGCGCGGTCTACTCGCCGGCCATCACAGACTTCGTGTTCATGGTGGAGAACACCAGCTACATGTTCGTCACCGGGCCCGACGTGCTGCGGACAGTCACGCATGAAGAGGTCACCAAAGAGGCGCTGGGCGGCTGCGCCGTGCACAATACCGTCTCCGGTGTGGGCCACTTCATGGCGCACGACGATGCCGACTGCGTGCGCCGCATCCGCGAGCTGCTGAGCTTTCTGCCGCAGAATAATCAAGAGGACCCTCCGCGCGCCGCGTCGACCGACCCCATCGATCGCGCCGACCCCGCGCTCGACACGCTGGTGCCGGAGGATCCGTCGAAGCCCTACGACATCAAAGAACTGATTCGCCGCGTGATCGACCATGGCGATTTCTTCGAGGTGCACGAGCACTTCGCGCCCAATATCGTGGTAGGCTTCGCCCGCATGGACGGCCGGCCCGTTGGCATTGTCGCCAACCAGCCGGCGCACCTAGCCGGTTGCCTGGACATCGACTCTTCGGTGAAGGGCGCGCGTTTCGTGCGCTTCTGCGATGCGTTCCAGATTCCGATTCTCACGTTTGAAGACGTGCCCGGCTTTTTGCCCGGCACCGGGCAGGAGTTCGGCGGCATCATCCGGCACGGCGCCAAACTGCTCTACGCTTACGCCGAAGCCACGGTCCCGAAGATCACGGTGATTACGCGCAAAGCCTACGGCGGTGCGTATTGCGTGATGGGGTCGAAGCATTTGCGCACCGATGTGAACCTGGCGTATCCCACGGCCGAGATCGCCGTGATGGGCGCGGAGGGCGCGGTCAACATTGTGTACCGCCGCGAGCTGTTGCAGCAGGAGGACGCGCGCGCCGCCAAAATAGCCGAATTCCGCGAGCGCTTCGCCAGCCCGTTCATCGCGGCCGAACGCGGCTATGTCGACGATGTGATCGAGCCGCGCGAGACGCGCCCGCGCGTGATCCGCGCGCTGCGCATGCTCGAAAGCAAAGTCGACACCATGCCGCGCAAGAAGCACGGCAACATTCCACTGTAGGGCTTTGGGGACAAGATCGCCACCAGGCAGGTAAACTCAAAGCATCATGGGCGGGTTCGCCGAAGTTCAGCGGCCGCGTTTCGTTGACATCTACATGAAGCAAGTCATTCGAAAAGGCATCAAGGAAATCATCGTCGACGAGGTTCCCGAGCCTTTCGCCACTCCGCATCACGTGCTGGTGCGGCCGGTCTACTCGCTGATCAGCAGTGGCACCGAGACCGCCAGCATTCATCAGGAGGGCCTGATGAAAGAAGTGAAGGACAACCCTTCGCAGATCCGCAAGATTTGGGAAGTTTCAAAAGTCAACGGGCCGGTCAGAACCGCGCGCGAAGTGGCGGCCAAGCTATCGACGGAATACGCCGTCATCGGCTATTCCGGGGCCGGAGTTCTGGTGGATAAACACGCCACGGTGGAGGGCCTCGAACCCGGCGACCGCGTGGCCTACGGCGGCGAGGGCACGGGCCATGGAGAGGTGATCCTCACGGGCCGCAACCTGGTGGCGAAGGTGCCGGCAAACGTGCCGTTTGAGCACGCCTGCTTTGCCACGCTTGGCAGCATCGCTTTAAATGCGGTCCGCATCGCTCAATGCGGGCTGGGCGACACCGTGGCGGTGATCGGCCTCGGGCTGGTGGGGCAACTGGTGGCGCAACTGGCGCGGCTGCAGGGCGCGGTGGTGGCCGGGATCGATTTGAGGCCGGAGCGTATCGCGCTCGCCAAAAAGCTGGGCGCGCAGCATGCCTTCGAGGGCGGCTCCGCGGCGGATGCCGTCAGCGCCATCACCAACGGACGTGGCGTCGATTGCGTGATCGTCGCGGCGGCCGCGAAGTCGCCCGGCCCATGCCGGCAGGCGCTCGAAATCTGCCGTGACCGCGGCCGCATCGTAGTCGTAGGCGCGGTGGAATTGAACTTTCCCTGGTACGAAATGTACATGAAGGAGATCCAGCTCTTCATGTCGCGCGCCTATGGCCCGGGCAGTTACGACGCGGCTTATGAACGCCAGGGCCAGGATTATCCCGTGTCCTACGTGCGCTGGACCGAGAACCGCAACATGGAGGAATTTCTGCGGCTGCTCTCGGCGGGCTCGGTCCATTTGGACCCGTTGATTACGCATCGCTACGCGCTCGATGAAGCGCCGCAGGCGTACCAAACCATCATGAATCCGGGCTCGGGAAGCCTGGCAGTGTTGCTCAGCTATGGTGATCGGCCGGACGCGGCCACGCCGCAGTATGAACCGCAGCGCCGCATCGAACTTCCCGGCCCACGCCCAACTTCCGCGGACACGCTGGGCGTGGCTCTGGTGGGCGCCGGCAACATCGCCCGATGGATGCACGTGCCCGCCTTGAAAAAGGTGAAGGGCGCACGCCTCCGGGCCGTGTACTCCGCCAGTGGCGCGCGCGCCAAGGGTTACGCTTCGCGTTTCGGCGCCGATTTCTGCACCACTGATTACCAGCAGATCCTCGATGACCCCGACATTCACGCCGTGCTGATTGCCACCCGCAATCAATATCACGCGCCGCAGTCGCTGGCCGCGTTGCGCGCCGGCAAGCACGTCTTTGTCGAGAAGCCGATGGCGCTCACCGAAGAAGAGTGCGGCGAACTGGAAGCAGCAGTGCGCGAATCGGGCAAGGTGCTATCCGTGGGCTTCAACCGGCGCTTCGTGCCCTTTTTCGTGAAGTTCCGCGAGGAATTATCGCGCCGCTCAGGCCCGGCCGTGGTCAGCTGCCGCGTCAATTCGCCGGGCATTTCGGGCTCGTACTGGATGGCCAACCCAGCCATAGGCGGGGCGATCCTTGGCGAAGCGGTCCATTTCATCGACCTGATGTGCTGGCTGCTGAAAGCGGAGATCGAGTCGGTCTCGGCCTATTCGCTACCGACCGGCGTGGCCGAACCGATTGGCGAAAACAACCTCGTCGCGAGCTTCCGCTTCACCGACGGCTCAGTTGGCAACCTGACCTATTCAACGGTGGGCAGCAAGACTTCCGGCGGCGAGCGCGTGGAGGCATTTGCGCCGGGCATCGGACTGAAATCCGAAGACTTCAAATGGTTCAGCTCGGCCAAGGGCATGCGGCACGACAGCCGCCGCTGGTGGCCCGAAAAGGGCTATCAAAAGCAGATGGACGATTTCTTCGAGGCCATTCGCACCGGCCGCGCACCCGGCGTCACGGTGACGGATGGCACGCGCGCGACGATCAGCTGCCTGCGCATGATGGAGTCCGCCCGCCTTGGCACGCCGCGCCAGTTCGAAGCGGAGCCCGCCAGAGTCTGACCTGCAGCATGTCGCGCGTCCGCGTTTTATTGATCGCACCATCCTTGGACATTCTGGGCGGCCAGGCGGTTCAGGCACAGCATCTGCTGTCCGGCATGCGCACCGAGCCCTCGGTGTCGATGGACTTCCTGCCGATCAACCCGCGCCTGCCGGGTCCGCTGCGCAACATCCGGTATGTGCGCACCGTGCTGAAGTTCCTCGTCTACATCGTGAGGCTGACGTTCAGCGCATGGCGCTACGATATCCTGCACATTTTTTCCGCCGCGTACTACTCGTATCTGCTGGGTAGCGTGCCGGCCTTGTTCATCGGCCGGCTGTATGGCAAGAAGATCATCCTGCATTATCACGACGGCCAATGCGAAGACCATTTGCGCAACTGGCGCACCGCCCTGCCCACCCTACGCCTGGCGCACCAGCTGGTAACGCCGACGGACTTCGTGGTCGAAGTGATGAAGCGCTTCGGCCTAAAAGCCCGCCGTATTTTCAATGTTCTGGATCAGGCTCATTTTCACTATCGTCCGCGCGCGCGCCTGCGTCCGGTCTTCATGACTAACCGCATCCTGGAGCCGCTCTACAATGTGGATTGCATCCTGCGCGCCTTCGTCATTATCCAGCAGCGTTATCCGGACGCGACCCTGACCATCGCGCACGACGGGTGCAGCCGGCCGCACCTGGAAGCGTTGACGCGCGAGCTGCAACTCCGCAATGTTGAGTTTCTGGGCAAGGTGCCGCACCAGCGGGTAGCGGAACTTTACGACGAAGCGGACATTTACCTCACCACCCCGAACACCGATTGCATGCCGGGTTCGCTGCTCGAATGCTTCGCGTCCGGGCTGCCCCTGATCGCCACTGACGTGGGCGGCATTCCCTACATTGTGACCAACGAGCGCAACGCCTTGCTGGTGCCGATCAACGATCACGAAGCGCTGGCGAGTGCCGCATTCCGCTTGCTAGATGATCCGGAGCTGGTGGAACGTCTGACGCGCAACGGCCTCGCGGAATGCGACCGGTATCGCGCGGAGACGATCCGTGCGCAATGGGTGGAGCTGTACCACAGCATGGCGCGCGGGCGCTAGGATCGGCCAAAGCGCGGCTGTTACACTGGAAATTCCCTCTACTATGCACTGGAGCAAGCTCTTCATCCCGACGCTGCGGGAGTCCCCTGCCGAAGCGGAAGTGGTCAGCCACAAGCTGCTGCTGCGCGCCGGCTATGTGCGCCAATTGGGCGCCGGCATCTACAGCCACCTGTTTCTGGCGCAGCGTTCGCTGCTGAAGATCCAGCAGATTATTCGCGAGGAAATGAACGCCATCGGCGGTCAGGAGATGCAGCTGCCCGCGCTGCATCCGGCCGAAGTCTGGCAGGAATCGGGCCGCTGGAACGACATGGGCGACAACCTGTTTCGCCTGAAAGACCGCTGGGGCCGCGACCTGTGCCTGGGCATGACGCACGAAGAGGTCATGACTACTATCGCGCGCGGCGAGATGCGCAGCTACAAGCAGCTGCCGCAGATCTGGTACCAGATCCAAACCAAATTTCGCGATGAGCCGCGCCCCAAATCCGGACTGCTGCGCGTGCGCCAGTTCCTCATGAAGGATTCGTATTCGTTCGACCTGGCGCCCGAGGGACTCGACACGGCCTTCGATAAACACCACGACGCCTACTGCAAGATCTTCGACCGCTGCGGCCTGGATTACGTGGTGGTGGAAGCCGACTCGGGCGCCATGGGCGGCAGCCAGAGCATGGAGTTCATGGTGGCGTCGGAAGCCGGCGAAGATTACGTGGTGCTGTCGGCCGAAAACAAGTACGCGGCGAATCTCGAGAAGGCCGTGACCGACGCCACGCCGCCGGGCGCCGCCGACCCCGAGGGCGATCGGCAGCCGGAGAAATTCCACACGCCGGGCCGCAAGACCATCGCCGAAGTCGCGGAATTCACCGGCCTGCCCGCCACGTCGCAGATGAAGAGCCTGGTGATGGTGGCGGACGGCAAGCCGGTACTGGCCATGCTGCGCGGCGATCATCAGTTGAGCGAGACGAAGTTTGCCGCGGCGCTGGGCGCGAAGGAGACGCGTCCCGCGTTGCCGCAGGAAATTCGCGAGTGGTTTGGCGCCGATCCGGGTTCGCTGGGGCCGGTCGGCGTGACCAGCATGCCGATTCTCGCGGACGCCGCGCTCAACGGCCGGCGCAACATGATTGCCGGCGCTAATGAAGATGATTACCATCTGCGCCACGTCACGCCGGGCAAAGATTTCGAGGCGCGCTTCGCCGACATCCGGCAGTCGGCCGCGGGCGACACATTGAAC
>DOZZ01000215.1:11063-14572 GCA_003517725.1 Bryobacterales bacterium
TGAACGGCCACGCTGTCGAGATTCGCAAGACCATCGAGATCGCCCATATTTTTAAATTGGGCTACAAGTATTCGAACTCGATGGGGCTGCGCGTGCTGAACGCCGATGGCGTCGAAGTGCCCGTGATCATGGGCTCCTACGGCATCGGGCTGGAACGCATTCTAGCCTCGGCCGTCGAGCAGCATCACGACGCCGATGGGATGAGCCTGCCACCCTCGATCGCGCCTTTTCAGGTGGTGATCACGCCGGCCAATTTCAAAGACGCGGCGCAGAAGCAGGCGGCCGAGACGATTTATCACGAGTGCCTGGCGCTGGGCCTCGACGCGCTGCTCGACGATCGCGACGAGCGGCCCGGCGTCAAGTTCAAAGATGCCGACCTGGTGGGCATCCCGTTTCGCATCACCATCGGCAAGAAACTGACCGACGGCAAAGTGGAGTTCGTGCAGCGCCGCGGCAAAATTTCGACCGACGTGCCGGTGGCTGAGGCGGCTCAGGCCGTGCGCGCCGCATGCCGGTAGACTGGTCCGCCGTCCGCGCCGAATTTCCGGCGCTGCAGAATTGGACTTTTCTGAATACCGCCACCTTCGGCCAGACTCCCGCACGCTCGAAAGCCGCGATTGACCGGCACTTCGCGCGGCGCGACGAACTGGCCTGCCACGATTTTCTGGACTGGTTCGACGACATGGACGAACTGCGCCGCCGCATCGGGCAGTTGCTGACGTGCGACGCGTCCTCCATCGCCTTCCTGCCCAATGCGAGCTCCGCGTTATCGCTGCTGCTGGGCCGCCTGGAGTGGAAGACGGGCGACCAGATCGTCACGCTCGCCGATGAATTCCCGAACCACTATTACTACCCGGCGTGGCTGCGCCGTCACGGCGTGGAGCTGATCGAAACGCCCTTCGAAAAATTCTGGGACGCCCTCACGCCGCGCACGCGCTTGGTGGCCTGCAGCACGATGAACTACGCGACCGGCTTTCGCCCGCCGCTCGAAGCAATGTCGGCGGAACTGCGCCGCCGCGGCATTCTGCTATATCTGGACGGCACGCAGGGCATCGCCGCGCTGGACTACAATCTGGCGCGCATACGGCCCGCGATGTTCGCCGTCAATGGCTATAAATGGCTGCTCTCGCCTCCCGGCGCGGCGTTCTTTTGGATCGACGACGAATTGCGCGAGCGCCTCGACCCGCTATGCTTCGGGTGGCGCAGCGATGCCGGCTGGAAATCGGTCGAAGCGCTCAATCACGGCGAGCCGGTGCTCGAAGACTCGGCCGCGAAATACGAAAACGGCATGCTGGCGTTCCCGTCGTTGTATGGCATGAGCGAGTCGATCGCGATGGTTCTGGAACTTGGCATGGAGGCCATCGAGGCGCGCGTACTGCATCTGGCCGCCGCCGTTACCGAGGTGCTGCGTGAGCGCGGAGGCGTGATCTGCCATGCAGCCACGCCCATCGTAGCGGCACATTTCGAAGATCGCGATCCCGGAGAAATGGCTGCCGCGCTGCGCCCAAGAGGCATTCTGGTAGCGGCGCGGCACGGCTATCTGCGCGTGTCACCGCACTTCTATAACAACGAGGAAGATGTAGAACGGCTACGTGTAGGGCTTGGAATCTAACGGAGTTATCCTCGGATCACCGGGTTAAGCTCAGATCGAGGCCGCAGCATGGAAAACGCTAACTCGAAATGTCAAAACTTGCCTACACCGCAGTGGGCAAGCTATCGGAGTTTTCTCGTGGTCATAGAACCGAACAGTCGCTTCGACAGGAATTGGCAAAAGCGGTTCTCCCCTTTGAGCGAACCCCGCAATTCGCGAGAGCGGAGCGGGATCCACAAAAACGGTCGACCTAGGCAGCGGCTGCCGTCGCCTATCAGTGCGCAGCCGGTGCTGCCGGCGCGGGCGCGGCCGCCGGTGGGGCAATCAGCGGCTTGGTTTCGCCCCGATGGCAGGTGTAGCAGGACACCATGTCCGCCGTCGCGCCCTGGAAATGCGCGTTGATGTCGCGCGTCATCACGATCATCTTGCGCGCCGTCTCTTTTTCTGGCTTGTCATCGCTCGCGAAGTCGCCCTGCACATGGCAGAAGCCGCACTTCACGCCTAAGCCGGTCACAATCGCGCCCATCACCGGCCGTATCTCCTCGGGCTTCAGAATTTTCAGGTTCTTGGGGACATGCGGCGCACCCTTACGTTCCGCCGGCGGCGGCGCGGGGGCAGCGGGTTCCTGGGCAACACTCAGCAGCGGCAAAGCCAGTAGCAGGCAGACGAGCAGTAAGCGCATTGCCAAATAGTACACAGTTCGCGCTAGCGCTGCCAAGTCTTATTTGGTCTGAAATCGGCTAGCCACCTTATTTTTAACGTTATTTACAATAAGAAATACCTCTAAAAGCCAGCCTTGCCGCGACTTTCCAGGGTTAAACTGTGAGATTCGCATGTTGGCGTCCGCCCCTATTTCAGTCCAAGGTCTCCGCAAAAATTACGGCGATTTCGAAGCCGTCAAGGGTCTCGATTTCGAAGTGGGCGCCGGCGAAGTCTTCGGCCTGCTGGGGCCCAACGGGGCCGGCAAGACCACTACTGTCGAAATTCTCGAAGGCCTGCGCCCGCGTACGTCTGGCGATGTGCGGGTGCTCGACTTCGATCCCGACAAGCAGAAGCAGAAGCTGAAGGACCGCATCGGCGTATGTCTGCAGGCGACCAATCTGCCGGAAAAGATCACCGTCAAGGAAGCCCTCAACCTCTTCGCGTCGTTCTATTCCCGGACGGTCGACGGCGACGGTCTGCTGAAGCGTCTGCAGCTTTGGGATAAACGCAGCGCGGCTTACGGCACGCTTTCGGGCGGGCAGAAGCAGCGCGTGGCGCTGGCGCTGGCACTAATCAACGATCCGCAGTTGCTATTTCTCGACGAGCCTACCACCGGGCTTGACCCGCAGGTGCGCCTGGAGATTCGCGCGCTGATCGAAGAACTGCGCGCCGAAAAGCGCACCATTCTGCTGACCACCCACTACATCGACGAGGCCGAAGTGCTGTGCGACCGCGTTGCCATTGTGGACGCCGGACAGATCATCGCGATGGGCACCCCGCGCGAACTGCAGGAGCGCACGCTGGGGCAATCCACCATCGAAATCGCGTTGACCCAGCCGCTGGCAGCCGTCGATATTCCGGAGTGGCCCGAAGCGAGCGCCTGCAACCTTAGCGACGATCGCCGCCGCATCACTGTCACGTCGCGTAAGGCCGCGCGAACCCTGGTCGAAATCGTAAAATGGGTCGACCGGGAGGGACTGGAGTTGGAAGATGTGCGGATGAGCCGGCCCACGCTCGAAGACGTTTTTATTGAACTCACCGGCAAGAAATTGCGCGAGTAGACCGTGGCCGCTTATCTCGCGTTGATTCGCATCGATCTGCTGCTGGCCCTGCGCGCCAAGAGCGTCATTTTCTTCAACTACCTGTTCCCGCTGATCTTTTTCTTCGTCTTCGCGCAAAGCTTCCACGCCGGCCAGGGCGCCGTGATCACCCAGGT
>DOZZ01000215.1:14749-30956 GCA_003517725.1 Bryobacterales bacterium
GCCTCCATGGTGACGGGCCTGCTGACCTACCTGCCGTACGTGTTGTTGATGCTGACGCTGGCGCACTTCGTCTATCACATGGTCTTCCCGCCCAACTTGCTCTCGATCCTGGCGTTCATGTCGCTCGGCATCGTCGCGTTCCGGGCCATCGGGCTGATCGTGGCGGCCGTGGTGAACTCCATGCAGGAGAGCGCCATTTTGACCCAGGTGCTCTACATCTCAATGCTGTTTCTGAGCGGCGCGACCTTGCCGACGTCGATGTTTCCGGCGTGGCTGCTGAAGCTGACGCAATTTATTCCCGCGACTTACCTCGTGAATGGGCTTCAGAGTCTTTTTCTGCGCCAGGAATCGCTGCTGCACAACGGGCCGGCCGTGGGCGCTTTGGCCGCGACCGTGGTGCTGGGCTCCTTCATCGCCACCAAACTCTTCCGATGGGAGAAAGAGGAGAAGCTGCGGCCGGCCGCCAAGCTCTGGGTACTGGCCGTGCTGCTGCCCTTCTTCGTGCTGGGAGCATATCAGATCCACACGGGCGGCAATATCGTCAAAGCGCGCATTCTAGATCGTGAGCTGCGCCGCAGCCGCAACACGCTGATCCGCAATGCCCGCATTTTTATCGGCGACGGCACGGTGATCGAATCCGGCTCGGTGCTGGTGAAAAACGGCAAGATCGACGCTATCTATGGAGACTCCGCGCCAGACGCCGTGAATGTGAACGCCGACATCATTGAAGCCGCCGGCAAGACGCTGTTGCCGGGTCTGGCCGACGTGCACGTGCGCCTCGCCGCTCCGGGCGGCGTTTACGCGAAAGCGCCGTCGGGTGCTCCCAGCGCGGGCATGGAGCGCGCCCTGCAAGCGTATCTCTTTAGCGGCGTAACCGCCGTCCGGAGCGATGGCGATCCCACCGATAACACGGCCGCGCTGCGCACCGAGTTTAACGACGGCGAACAACTGGGCGCCGAGGTATTCGTGTCGAGCCCGCTCTTTACCGCGGCGCACGGTTATGGGCTTAGCCTGCCCGCCAGTGTTCCGCCGCAATACCGCAAGATGATGGAAGCTCAGTTGGCTCGCGTGCCGCGGAGCGGGCCTGAAGCGCGCCGCATGGTGGACGAGCTCGCGCCGCTCCACGTCGACACCGTCCGCGCGGCCCTGGACAGCGGCGTCGCCGGCGCCTTGTTTGAACGCATGGACCCGCTTATTCTGCGCGCCATCGGAGAGGCCGCGCGCAGTCATCAACTGCCGTTGAGCGTGCACGTGGGCGACCAACGGGACCTGGAAGCCGCCCTGGATGCCGGCGCGGCGGCGGTGGAGATGGAAAGCTTCCGCGACCACGTGCCCGGCGCGATGCTGGCGCGCATGGCCGCCGAGCGGGTGGCCTATCAGCCGGCGCTGAGCACGGTAGCGGGCGCGGTTGCGTTCCAAAGCGGAGGCGACGGGGCTCTGAACAGCAGCTTGCTGCAACAAGCCGCGCCGCCCGGCATGATCGCGCAAACGCGCCGGCTGCTGAGCGTACGGCTGGGCGCGGCCGACCCGCCCGGCGCTAGTACGTCCGCCGATCTGGAGCTGGCCAAGGCCAATCTGCAGGCGGCCTGGAAAGCCGGCGTGCGCTTGGTGTTGGGCAGCGGCGCGGGCAACCCGCTGGTGATCCACGGGCCCACCGCGCAACGTGAAATGGAGCTTTGGGTGGAGGCCGGCATCCCGCCCGCCGTCGCCCTGCAGGCCGCCACCGCCAATGCCGCGCGGCTGCTGCATGCCGCCGATCGCGTCGGCTATATCCGCAAAGGGATGCAGGCCACTTTCGTAATCGTTGCCGGAAATCCCCTGCAGGACATCCAAACTATCGAACAGGTCTCGGTCGTGATCCTTAAGGGCGAGCGCGTCAATCGCAGCGAACTTTTCACCAAAGACTAGTTTCCGCGTAGTATAAAATCTGTCTCACCTATGTCTCAAGATTTCTCGATCGCGCCGCGTCCCGTTTCGTGGGTCGACACCCCCTTTCGGCGCATTCTGGGCGAATTCCCGGTGGCGGCCTCCGTGCCGCTGCTGGAACAGTTGCGCGCGCTCGAACCGCTGGCCATGCGCGGCCAGCCGCCGGTGGTGTGGCATCGCGCCGAAGGGTGCCAGGTGGAGGACGCCTGGGGCAATCGCTGGCTGGACTGGTCCTCCGGCGTATTGATCACCAATGCCGGCCACGGCCGCCGCGAAATTGCCGACGCCGTCGCGCAACAGGCCCACGCACTGCTGGCCAGTTACTGTTTCCCCACCGAAATTCGCGCACGCCTGGTTTCCAAACTGGCGTCCCTGCTGCCCGCGCCGCTGGCCAAAGTATTTCTGCTCACCACCGGCTCCGAAACAGTGGAATGCGCCGTCAAGCTGTGCCGCACCCACGGTCTGCGCCACGGAGGCCGCGCCAAAAACGTCATCGTCTCGTTCGAAAGCGCGTTTCATGGCCGCACCCTCGGCGCCCAGCAGGCCGGCGGCATTCCGGCGCTCAAAGAGTGGATCGGCCACCTGGATCCGGGCTTCGTGCAGGTGCCTTTCCCTGACAACTGGCGCACTGCCGACAGCTCCTTCGAGGGCTTCCTGCGCGCGCTGCAGGAGCGTGGCGTGGAATGCGCCAACGTGGCCGGCGTAATCCTCGAAACGTATCAAGGCGGCAGCGCGGCCTTCGCCCCGGTGGCCTTCATGCAGGCGCTGCGGCAATGGTGCACCGGCCGCAAAGCGCTGCTGGTATGCGATGAAGTGCAGGCCGGCTTCGGGCGCTGCGGCACGCGCTGGGGCTTCGAGCACTACGGCATCGTGCCGGATGTCGCCTGCTTCGGCAAAGGAATTTCCAGTTCGCTGCCGATTGCCGCCGTGGCCGGCAGCGCCGAGGTGATGGACCTGCATCCGCCCGGCAGCATGACCTCCACGCACACCGGCAGTCCCGTGTGCTGCGCCGCCGCGCTGGCGTCCATCGAGCTGGTGGAGAGCGAGCAGCTGGCCCAAAATGCCGCGCGCATGGGCGCCGTGCTGCACCAGGGCCTGCGCCAACTGGCGGCTAAAATCCCACAGATCGGGCGAGTCGAAGGCCGCGGATTGGTAGCTGGCGTGGCCTGCGTGCGGCCTGGCACCAAAGAGCCCGATGGCGCGCTGGCCTTTGACGTTGTGCAGCGTTCCATCGAGAAAGGACTATTGATGTTTGCGCCGGTTGGCTTTGGCGGCGGCACGGTTAAGATCTGTCCGCCGCTGGTGATCACCGAAGCGGCGGTGCGCGATGGGCTGGCCGCCCTCGAAGAGGCCTTTTCCGAAGCGCTAGCCTCCAAAGCCGCGGCGGCCTGAACGGATTCTGATACTCTAGCCCCGAGAGGATTTTTCACCGATGAAAAAACTACTGCTGGTGCTGTTTGCCTCGCTTTCGCTGGCCATCGCCGCCTTCGGTCAGGCCGCCGCCAAGGCCCCGGCCAAATCGGCGCATAAAGCCGCTGCCCCGGCCAAGAGCGTTACGCCCGCAGCCACGTTGGTCGATCTGAACACCGCGTCGGCCGACGAACTGAAAGCTCTGCCGGGCGTGGGCGATGCTTACTCGGCCGCCATCGTCAAGGGCCGCCCCTACGCCAACAAGACGCAGTTGCTCAGCAAAAAGATCGTTCCGGTCGCCACATACAACAAGATCAAAGGGCTGGTGACCGCGAAGCAAACCCCCGCCAAAAAGTGATAGAGACGCCGGCCGGACCTTATGTTATCGTCTGGATACTATGGCATCGCGCAGCGTAAATAAAGTGATTCTCATCGGCCACCTGGGCAAGGATGCCGAGACCAAATTCACGCCCGCCGGCATCTCCGTAACCAAATTTTCGGTAGCGACCAACCGCCGCTGGAAAGACCAGGCCACGGGCGAATGGAAAGAGGAGACGGACTGGTCGAACGTCACCCTCTGGCGCGCCGAAAACCTGTCCAATTACCTGACCAAGGGCAAGCAGGTCTACGTGGAAGGCCGCCTGCAAACCCGCAGCTACGAAGATAAAGACGGCAAAAAAGTGTATGCGACCGACGTCGTGGCCGATGAAGTAATTCTGCTCGGCAGCGGTGGACAGGCGAGCCAGGCAGCCGGCGCGGATTTCTCCCAGGAATCACGCCCGGTTTCGATGCCCCGCAGCGCCCAACAGCGGACCGCAGCCAAGCCCGCGCCCGAAGATTTCGGCGGCGGCATCACCGACGACGACGTTCCGTTCTGATACGTGACCGCGAAACAAGGGCAGTACCTCGCGTTCATCTTCTATTACACCAAGATCCACGGACGCGCTCCGGCCGAATCCGACATGCTGCACTATTTCAAGGTTTCGCCGCCCTCGGTACACCAGATGGTGCTGACGTTGGAAAGCAACGGATTCATTGAGCGCGTTCCGGGACAGGCGCGTTCGATTCGTCTGCTGATCCCTCGGGCGGATCTACCCGATTTGGAATAGGCGCCAGGCTGTAAGGCGCGCCTGTTTTTCAGTCAAAACCCAATTCGCCAGGCCAAGCTTGCGCCATCAAAAGTGCTCTGGCTACTTTATCTCGCCCGGACTCTACAGATCTTCAACGGTCAAATGAACGTCCGAGGTGGACCACGCCGTGGTGTACTCGGCCTCAACCTTTTGGGCTTCTTCTTCTTTGCCTTCGCGCTTTAGCGTTTCCGCCAGGCCGAAGAGCGCACGGCCGCTGCCGCGGTTGTTGATCAGCGCACGTTTAAACACCACTTCCGCTTGCGGCAGTTCATTGCGGCGTAGCAGGAACGCGCCGAAATGCTCGCGCACCGGCACGAACCAGGACGGCGGCTCGGCGTACGGCAGCATGTCTTCGGCCGTCTCCGCCTTGCGGAATGCCGCGCGCGCGGCCGGCGGGTCGTGTTGCGCCAGCGCAATCTCGGCGTCCAGAAACGGCAGCGCCACCGCGAAGAGCTGGTCCACGTCGCTGGTCCCGACGCCGTCCTTCGGAGGCACCGCTTTCAAGGAGCGCCGCACCGCATCGCGCTCGTCGGTGGCGTCGTCCGCCTTGTCGGTTTCGGCCAGCGCAACGCCTCGCGCGAAATGCAGCAGGGCTTCGCTGACCGGGCCGGCCGTCTTATCTACCGGAATCGCCAGGATATCTTTCCAGCGCCGAAACTCCACGAGCACCAGCGGCCGTGTGCCCAGCACGATATCGGCATCCGGCATGTGCGCCACCATCGGCCGCGCCATCACTTCCAATTCCGCCACGGTCCGCAGCGCCTCTTCCGAGCGCCCCGCAAAGGTCGCCGCGACTGCCAGGAATTGCAAATCGTGGGCCGGGTACATACCCTGCTTGAAGCGCGCCCGATCCACCGCCACGGCGGCTTTGTTGCTTTGCGCCGCCGCGATGTAGTCGCCCACTCGCATGTAGATATGCGCCGGCATGTGGACCAGGTGCGGCATCCTGGGCGCCAGCGTCTTCAATCGCTCGGCGCTCGGCAACCCCAGCTCGGGATGCGGCGAGGCTTCCACCGCGTGAATGAAAATGTGGTTCGCGCCAATGTGTTTCGGGTCGCGCTTCAGCACGTCCTGCAGCAGCGCGATGGCCTCTTCGGTGCCGGGCGCGGGCGTACCGTCCTTCCCCCATAACTGCCACGGGCGAAGGTCGATAATGCTCTGCGCGTAAAGCGTCGCGATGTCGTCGTCTTTGGGAAAATGCTGCTGCACCTGTCGCATGGCGTTACGGTACGCATTAGCCAGTTGCCGAGGATCGGCACCCACCTCTCCACTGAACCGTTGCGCCAGCGCCGCCGTCAGCCACCACTCCATTTCAGACCCGCCGCGCGCCAGCCTGGCCGCCTTCCGCGCCGCATCGAACGCCGCTTTGGCCTGCGCGGCATCTACTTCCGGCTCGTTGTAATTGGGACCGTTGGCCATGGCCAGCCCCCAGAAGCACATGGCGCAGCGCGGGTCCATTTTGGTGGCGCGCTGGAAGGTCGTCCGCGCGTCATCGAACTCGAAGCCGTACAGTTCGAACAGGCCTTGATCGAACAGCTCCTGCGCGTCCTTCTTATGCGTAACGATTTTGTGGTGCACCGGAGTCTGTCCCCACGCCAGCGCCAGGCACACCCATCCAACGAAAACGATTCGACGCTTCATGCGCGCTTCAACCCAGCATGTCGAGCGCCGCCTGCAGTTCGCTGCGGGTGTGCGCATCGCCCAAGCGCGTGGTTACGCCGATGCCGGCCTCGTACATAGCTCGCGCCTCGTCCAGCCGCCCCAGCTTTTCGAGCGCCTGGCCGCCGTGAAAATAGGCCGCGGGATAATCCGCGTTCTGTTCGAGCAGCGCCCGGTATTCCGACACCGCCTGCTCGAGCGCGCCCGTGCGGCCCAGCTCCATGGCGAAGCCGTAGCGCAGAAAACTGTCGTCCGGCTTCTGGTCTAGCATGGTCTTGAGAGCGTTCAATCGTTCCGACATGGGTCTAACTTCATGATACCGGCGACGGCAGCTCGATAGATGCGTCGCGACGCGCTGACCGTGGTTTTGATCTCACCGCGCAATCCGCTGAATATCGGCGCCGCCGCGCGCGCCCTCAGCAACTTCGGTTTCGACGACCTGCGCGTAGTGAATCCCTACGAGAAGGCTTTTCACGAAGCCGTCTCGGCGGTCGGCGGCGCGGCCGTCTTGCGCGCGGCCCGCTCCTTCGATTCCGTGGCCGAAGCCGTGGCCGACTGCCACACGGTGGTCGGCACCACTGCCATTGGCAACCGCCATCTGGAACATCCGCTGCACGGCCTCGAAGCTGCCGGCGGCCTGATCCGCGGCGCTCCCGGCAAGACCGCCCTGCTGTTCGGCTCGGAAAAATTCGGCCTGTCGCGGGAAGACATCGCCCACTGCCACTGGCTGACGCGCATCCCCACTGGCGACCAGACCCCCTCGATGAACCTGGGCCAAGCCGTGGCCGTGACGCTCTACGAACTGATTCGCGACCCCGGCCAGCCGTTGCCCGCGCCCGACCGCCGCAAGCCGGTCTCCGGCAGCGATGCCGAGCAGCTCACAGTCATGCTGCTCGACGTACTCGAAGCCAGCGGCTATACCAACCGCATCGTCGCGACCTCCACGGGCCGTAAAGTGCGGCAATTCGTGCGCCGCATGGCGCTTACCGCTCGCGATGCGCCGCTGCTGCTGGGGATTCTGCGGCAAATCCTATGGAAGATCCGACAGGGTGGGTAGGCGGCGGCTCGCCCAACCGCTTTAGCTTCTCTCCCGCGCCCTTGAAATGCAGCGTGACATCGGCCGTCAGCGCCTGGTCATTCAGCACCGTCTCCACCTTCGTGTCGGCCATGTTTTCGAACATGCCCGACTCCTTCACCTGCTTGGCGAAGTAAGCCGGATACTCCGGATTGAACGGATCGCCCTTGGCCTCGCCCCACATTTTGCGGACCGCGGCCTCGCCGTCCAGATCCAACCCCATGATCGACAGCGATTCAAAATGATAGAGCGGGCCGCGCGTGAAAGCGAATTTCACATCTACCGTCTTGGTGCCATCCTGCAGCGTCTTGCGCACTTCGCCCTTGGCGCGAACGTAGCCTTTGCGCAGCAGCACCGTCATCATCCGCAGCAGCGCCGCATCCAACTCCTGATAGTTCGCCACGTCGCCCAACTTGATGGCCAGCGCCGTTTCGAGCGCCGGACCCAGGCCCGAGAGTTGGCCCAGCACCGAAACTTTTCCCAGCTTATACACCGGCCCATCGTCCACCACGGTGGTGACGATCAGCCCCGTCGCCGGAGACGCCGCCTCGGTGGTAATGGCGCCGAAGCGCACGCGCGGATAACCGGCATTCTGATACAGCGCACGGATCTGGTTGTCGAGCAGCGCCTGATAATCGGGAATGGTGAAGGGCGTTCCCACGGCCACGCTATTCATCGCGTTCTGCAACTGCAGCGTCGAGATGGCCTTGTTGCCGATGAACTTCGCGCCCGCCACGTTCGGCACTGACCGGGGCCGCAATTGGATCGCAAACCCGTTCTCCACCGGCGCCACTTTGGCGATGATACTTTCCGGGCGGTTCATGCGCGCCAGATAAGCAGCCAGCGTGCGCGCCGCGCGATCGAGCGCCTGCTGGCTCGGCGGGAGCGCGCCTCCATACAGCGGATCGTTCTCGCCCAAAGCCTTCAGCATGCCCGCCGTATCGCCCGTCAAACCCACAATCTGTACCGGATACAGAGGCGCAATATCCTGCACCTGAAATTTCGCGGCGTAGCCTGGTTTGCCCCGCGCCGGCTCGTAACTGTAGCCGACCGTTTCAAAAAATCCGGTGGCCAGCAGCTTCTCGCGCGCGGCATCGAACTCGGGCTTCCCGGCCACTTGCCCGGCCTTCAAACCGCTGGCCTGAAGTATCGCCGGCGTTTTGAAATGCGTGCTGCCCTCCACGTCCAGGCTGGCGATGGGCCATCTGTCGGCATCCAGCGGGGCCGCCGGCGAAGCCGTTTTCGCGGGTGGTTTCTTGAGCGCCCGGCGCGGCGGCGCGGTCTGAGCGAACAGTACGCACGTCATCCCCAGTACAGCCATCGCGATGCCGGCACGCCAGCCCATACAACCATTTTAAGCGCCGAATCCGGGTAGAATGGTTGGCAGTGTCCTACGATCTAATTATTATTGGAAGCGGCCCTGGGGGCTACTCCGCCGCGGTGCGCGCGGGTCAATACGGATTGAAAACCGTGCTGATCGAAAAAGATGCCAGGCTCGGCGGCACCTGCCTGCTGGTCGGCTGCATTCCCACCAAGAGCCTGCTGCATACGGCCGACGTGTGGAATTACGTGCAGCACTCAGAAGCCGAAGGCATCAGCCTCGAAAAGCCGGTGCTGCAGTTCCCCAAGGTCATCGAGCGCAAAAACAAAATTGTGGATGGCCACGTCAAGGGCATCCAGTTCCTGATGAAGAAGAACAAAGTCGAGGTGATGCAAGGCTTCGCGGTTCTGAAGGGCGGCGGCAAGGTGGAGGTGACGGGCGCCAAAGGCACGCAGACGCTCGAAGCAAAAAACATCATGATCGCCACGGGTTCCGAGGCGCGCATGCTTCCGGGTCTGACGCCCGACCCCGAGTTCATCCTCACCAACATCGAAATTCTGGATCTGCAAAAGGTTCCCAAGACGCTCAACATCATCGGCGCGGGCGCCGTGGGCGTGGAGTTTGCGTCCATGTTTCATCGCTTCGGCTGCAAGGTGCAGGTCTTCGAGATGCTGCCGCGCGCCGTGCCCGTCGAAGACGAAGAAGTATCGAAGGAGCTGGAGCGCGTCTTCAAGAAAGACGGCATCCGCGTCGAGACCAACGTGAAGTGCGGCGACATCCAGAAGACCGCCGGCGGCGTCAAGATGACCGTGACCTACGCCAACGGCAAAACCGAAACGGTGGAGTCCGAAAAGCTGCTGGTCGCCGTCGGCCGCGCGCCCTGCACCGCTAAAATCGGTCTCGAAAACACCAAGGTCGAAGTAGACCGCGGCTTCATCAAGACCAATGAGTGGATGCAGACCGCCGAGCCCGGCGTGTGGGCCATCGGCGACGTCGTGGCCGGCACGCCGCAACTGGCGCACGTCGCCACCGCGCAGGGCATGGTCGCCGTGGCGAAAATGGCCGGCAAGCCCGCCACGCCCGTGAACCGCAATCGCATCCCCGGCGCCACCTACACCGAACCCGGCATCGGCAGCGTCGGTTTAACCGAAGCCCAGGCCAAAGCCCAGGGCTTCAACGTCAAGGTCGGCAAATTTCCGTTCGCCGGCAACAGCAAAGCCACCATCCTAGGCAGCCATGGCGGCTTCGTGAAGGTGGTTTCGGATGCCAAATACGGCGAAATTCTAGGCGTTCACATTATCGGCCCCAACGGCTTCGAACTGATCGCCGAAGCGGTGGCCGCGATGGAAGCCGAGGCCACCGTCGAGACCCTCATGAACACCATCCATGCGCACCCCACGCTGTACGAAGCGGTGGGCGAAGCCTTCAACGCAGTCTACGGATTGGCGATCAACGCTTAAGCCCCCATGAGCGCAGCCGCTGCGATCTCGAGAACTTGCGAAGTGCGCCACGCCGGCCGCCTCCCTTTCGCCGAGGCGTTCGAACTGCAGCGCCGCCTGGTGGCCGACCGGCAGGCGGGCCGCATCGGCGACCAATTGCTGCTGCTGGAACATCCGCCGGTAGTGACCATGGGCCGCAACGGCCAAGCTGGCAATTTGCTGCTTTCGCCCGCGCTGCTGGCCGCCCGCGGCATCGATTTCCATGAAACCGACCGCGGCGGCGACGTCACCTATCACGGGCCGGGCCAGATTGTCGGCTATCCCATTCTCGATCTCAACCAGTGGAAGCGCGACGTGCATTTGTACGTGCGGGCGCTCGAGCAGGTGTTGATCGGCGCCATCGAAGAGTGCGGCATCGCGACCCGGCGCATCGCGCGCTTAACCGGCGTATGGACCGCGGCCGAGCCGCCCTCGAAGATCGCGGCCATCGGCGTCCACCTCAGCCGTTGGGTCACGTCGCACGGCTTCGCGTTGAACGTCGACCCCGACCTGCATCATTTTTCTTACATCGTGCCATGCGGTCTGGCGCGGCCGGTCACTTCACTACGAGCCCTGGGCTGCCAAGCCACCTCGGACCACGTGGCGGCCTGCCTGACGCGGCACTTTTTAAAAGTATTCGAGTACGATCACGGAGATTCCCATGACTGACGTATTGATGCCCCAAATGGGCGAAAGCATTGTCGAAGGCACGTTGACCAAGTGGCTCAAGAAAGCGGGCGACAGCGTCGAGCGGGATGAACCGCTGTTCGAAATCTCGACCGACAAGGTAGACACCGAGGTTCCCTCGCCCTCGGCCGGCACGCTGGCCGAAATGCTGGTGCAGGAAGGCGAGACAGTCGGCATTAACACCGTAGTAGCGCGCATTCAAGAAAGCGGCGCGGCGGCAGCTGCACCGGCCGCGGCGCCTGTTGCGGCGGCGCCCAAGGCCGAAGAGAAAAAGCCCGAAGCGCCGGCGCCCGCTGCCGCTCCAGCTGCTACTCCCGCTGCCGCGCCTGCTCCCCCTCCGGCGCCCGCCGCGGAAGCTGCCGTGACCGAGCCCAGCGGCCCGCTCTCGCCGTTAGTTCGCAAGATCGCACGCGAAAACAATATCGACCTGGCGAAAGTATCCGGCACCGGCGCGGGTGGACGCGTCACTAAGCAGGACGTCGAAAACTTCATCGCCCAGAAGCCAGCCGCGGCCGTGACTCCCCAGGCCGCCCCGCCAAAAGCGGCGGAAGCGGCAGCCGCACCGCTGGCGCCCGCGGGTCAGGCCAAGACGCGCATCGAACCGCTGAGCACCATGCGCATCAAGATCGCCGAACACATGGTCAACAGCAAGCGCACGTCCGCGCACGTCACCACCGTGCATAAGGTGGACATGACCAAAGTGGCTCGCATGCGCGCGCGTCACAAAGCTGACTTCCAGTCCCGCTACGGCATGTCGCTGACGTTTCTGCCCTTCGTCACGCGCGCCGCGGTCGAGGCTCTGCGCGAGTTCCCGATCGTCAATGCTTCGATCGAGGGCAACAATATCATCTACCACAACGAAATTAATATCGGCATCGCCGTGGCGCTCGAAAACGGTCTGATCGTGCCCGTGATCCATCAGGCCGATGAAAAGAACGTTCTGGGCCTGCAGCGTTCCATCGTGGACCTCGCCGGCCGCGCGCGCTCCCGCCAGTTGAAGCCGCAGGAAGTGCAGGGCGGGACATTCTCAATCACCAACTTCGGCAGCTTCGGCAGCGTCTTCGCAACGCCGGTGATCAATCAGCCGCAGGTGGCGATTCTGGGAATTGGCGCAGTCGAGAAAGTTCCGGTGGTGGTGGACGACGCGATTGCGATCCGTTCCGTGGCGTACCTGGCGCTCTCGTTCGATCACCGTCTGATCGACGGCGCGCTGGCCGACCAATTCACTGCCAAAGCCAAAGCAGTGCTCGAGAACTGGTCCGAAGAAGTTCTCTAGAAGTTTGCGTAATGCGGGTCAGAGAGCCTGGTTGCTTCTGATCCGCATCCATCAACCTACTTCTTAAACAAACTTTCAAACGCCGATCGCGCGTCGCTGGCGGTTCTCGGCGGCGCGGAGTTTAAATCAGGCCGCCCGCCCGGCTTCACCCCAGTCGGCGCAATGGCATCGCGCGCCACCGTCACCTGCGGCGAAAACAACGGACAGTCGTTCGCCTGATCTTTGACCGCAATGCGCACCGGAATCGGTTTCACACACTGAAAGCGCGTGGATGGCTCGAAATGCGAACACTGCTTACAACAGTGCAACTGGGCCTGGCATTTGGGGCAGTTACCTTTGAAATCCGTGCCGGGGGGCAATTGCGTGGAACAACTGAAACAGCGGGAGGCAGTGACGGCTTGCACCAGCCGCGGCAGGCGGGGCCCGGTGATGTCGATCGGGAGCCTGGGTCCCGGTGGCTTGGGACGATCCTCCCGGTACCCACCGCCTCGCGGCTCGGACCCTGAATCCTGATATCCTCGCTGCCTATATTTGCGATCTCCGTCCATGCGGGTGTATCGCTCCTTGGGGGTTGACGTTTTTTAAGGCGATCTTCTGTTCAGAAGAAATGGCGATTCTCAAAGGGAACTCTGGAAGAAAAACTCGAGGCGCAACGCAGGAGATGAAGGCTCACTCGGTTTCATCTGCTGCGGTATGCAGCAAATACTTATGTACCATGCTTTGAATTTGTTTGCCATGGGTAGGCATAAGTTTTTTATCGCGTAAATATTTCAATAGCGCTGTAACCCTACAATCAGGGGATGCCGGATCCCCGCGCCGTCTACGCGCAACGCCTTAACGGAAAACAGCAAGAGCTGACGCGTGAGGACCGGCAGCATCGCACATTTGGTAATCTGCGCTTGCTGCTTTTTGTGATTCTCGGCATCATCGTGTGGCTGGCGCTCGCGCGCCAGTCCGTCAGCATCGGGTGGGCCGCGGCGCCGCTGGCGGCTTTTGTCGCGCTGGTCTTCCGGCATCAGGCCGTAGTACAGCGGATGAAGGCCGCGCGGCGCGCCGTTGATTATTACACGCGCGGGGTGGCGCGCCTCGATGGCCGCCTGCTGCCTCCCGTCGAATCGGGCGAGCGCTTCGCCAACACCGGCCACCCGTACACGGCGGACCTCGATATCTTCGGCGCGGGTTCATTATTCGAACTGCTCTCGACGGCGCGCACGCGAGCCGGTGAAGACATGCTGGCGCGCTGGCTGCAGGCGCCAGCGCCCGCGGAGGAGGTGCTGGCCCGGCAACACGCCGTCGAAGAATTGCGCGGCAAACTCGACCTGCGCGAAGACCTCGCCGTGCTGGGCGAAGACTTTCGCGCCGGCGTACATCCGGAAGCCTTGCGCGCGTGGAGCGTGGCGCCGGGCGTCCAATTCCCCGCGGCCGCGCGCCCCGTTGCGCGCGTGCTGTCGGTGATCGCGCTGGGCCTGGTCGTCGCCTTCATCGCCACGCTCTTCGCCAACATTCCGGTGCGCCTGGCGTTGATCGCGGTGGGCGCCATCGAAGCCGCATTTTTCTACCGCTTCCGCCACACCGTGCAAGCCATCGCCGCGGCCGCCGAAGAGCCGGGCCACGATCTGAGCCTGTTAAGCGCCGTGCTGCGGCGCATCGAGGACGAGCAGTTCAATGCCCCGCTGCTGCGTGACATTCGCGCCGCGCTCGATTCCGCCGGCGAGCCTCCCTCGCGCCGCATCGCGCGCCTCGCTATGCGCATCGAGATGCTCGACTCGCGCGACAACGTCTTCGTGCGCGTCTTCGGCCCGGTGCTGTTGTGGACCACGCAACTGGCGTTCTCGATTGAGCAGTGGCGCGCCGCATCGGGCGCGGCCGTTCCGCGCTGGCTGGATGCCGTGGGCCAGTTCGAGGCACTCTCTTCGCTGGCCGGCTACGCCTTCGAGCACCCCGGCTATCCTTTTCCTGAGATCGTCGCGGGCGCGCCGCTATACGACGGCGTGGGTATAGCGCATCCGCTGCTGCCGGCCGCCGCGGTCCCCAACGACGTCATGCTGGACGCCCGCGCAACACGCCTGCTGCTGGTCAGCGGTTCCAACATGTCCGGCAAAAGCACGCTGCTGCGCACACTTGGCGTGAACGCGGTTCTGGCGCAGGCCGGCTCGGTGGTACGCGCCGCGTCACTGCGTCTGTCGCCGCTTTCAGTCGGCGCATCGCTGCGCGCCACCGATTCGCTGCAAGGCGGGACGTCCCGCTTTTATGCCGAGATCCAGCGCCTGCGTCACATTCTGGAGCTGCCCGAGCCGGTGCTGTTCCTGCTGGACGAACTGCTGGCCGGCACCAACTCGCACGATCGCCGCATCGGCGCCGAAGGCGTCATCCGGGGCCTGCTGGCGCGAGCTTCCATCGGCTGCGTCACCACCCACGATCTGGCCCTGGCCAGCATTGCCGAGACGCTGGCGCCGGCGGCCGCCAACGTCCACTTCGAAGACTACCTGGAGCACGGGACCATCGCTTTCGATTACCGTATGCGCCCCGGCGTGGTGACCCGCAGCAACGCGCTCGAACTGATGCGCGCCGTGGGCCTGCCGCTTTAAACGGCCCCATATACGCTATTCTCAAAACGGATGTCGCGGCCAATTGCGGTGTCGTCACCCCCGGTGCTCGCGGCGCTCGAAGCCGCGCTGGGCACCGCCATCCGGGGTAAGCCGGAGGCGATCCATCTCGCGCTGATCTGCCTTCTCGCCCGCGGCCATCTGCTCATCGAAGACGTTCCGGGTGTCGGCAAAACTACGCTCGCGCACGCCTTGGCGCGGGCGGTCGACGGCACCTTCCAGCGGCTGCAATTTACCAGCGACATGCTGCCCGGCGACGTCCTGGGCGTGACCGTCTGGAACGCGCACACCGAAGAGTTCGAGTTTAAGCGCGGGCCCATCTTCACCAATTTTCTGCTGGCCGACGAGATCAACCGCACCACGCCGAAGACGCAGTCGGCCCTGCTCGAAGCCATGAACGAGAATCAGGTCACGGTGGACGGGCAGGCCCTCGCGCTGCCCGATCCATTCCTGGTGATTGCCACGCAAAACCCCGCCGAGCACCACGGCACCTACCCTCTGCCGGAGTCGCAGCTCGACCGTTTTTTGATGCGCGTGCGCATGGGCTATCCGGATGCCGCCAGCGAGCGTGAGATCCTGCGCCTGGGCAGCGGAGCGCATGCCGGGCACGTCCACAGCGTCTGCCACGCGGCCGAGATCGTGGAGTTGCAGGAGCGGGTGCAGGACGTGCGCGTGGACGAGGCCATCGTGGATTACCTGCTGGCCATTGTAGAAAAAACGCGCGCGCACGAGTCGCTCTTATTAGGTGTGAGCCCGCGCGGTTCGCAGGCGCTGTTTCGCGCCGCGCAGGCCCGCGCGCTCCTGGAAGGCCGGCATTACGCGATCCCGGACGACGTGAAGCGGCTGGCCGTACCGGTCTTCGCGCATCGCGTGGCAGTTAACTCGCGGGCGCTGCTGGGCAATCGCTTCGACGCCGCCGACAGCATTCTGGAAGACATTCTAAAAAGCACCGAGGTGCCGCTGTAACGCTTACTTGCCCTTCTTCTTCTCCGCCTTCTTACGAAAATCTGCCGCGCCTTTTTCGACCAACTGCACCGCGCGGTTAGGCCCATACTGCCCCAGCACCCGAAACTTGATCTGCTGCAGTTCGTTGTAGTAAACGAAAAACTGCTCCACTTCATCGGTCACGCGCGGGTTCACCTGTTTCAGCGATTCGGTTTTCTGGTGTGTATGCGAATGGATGGCCACCGCCACCAGCCGGTCGTTACGAGTGGTTTTTTCATCTTCGGTCTGCTCGCCTTCGATCACGCCGATCAAACGCACCGGCACCAGACAGCCCACCGGCACCGGCTCGTCCATGAACAGCATCACGTCCACCGGATCGCCATCGGGCGCCACGGTGGACGGCACAAACCCGAAATCGTAGGGGAAAACCATGCCTTCGGGCAGCAGTTTGGCCAGGCAGAAGAGCCCCGCTGCCGGGTCGAAGTCGTACTTGTTGCGCGACCCCTTAGGCGTTTCAATAATCGCTTGGCAGGTGGCGTTCTTCTTATCCAAACGATGCGGCAGGGTTAATAGATTCGACACATTTCCTGCCCAGCAAGTTGCGTGCCGTGGCGCTTTACAGCACTGCGGTCTCTTCGAACGCGCGGCCCCGCGCAAAGCGGTCCGGCGCCAGCAGCGTCTTGTCGATCACGCC
>DOZZ01000215.1:31132-38118 GCA_003517725.1 Bryobacterales bacterium
AAGCCGTTGGCCAGAAAAAATCCGGGCACGCCGGGCGCTTCGCCCAGGATGGCATGATGATCCGGCGACACCTCATAAAGCCCGGCCCAGGCACGCTTAGGATTCACCGCAACCTCCGCCAGCGCCGGCACACGCGACACCGCATGCTCCAGAATTTTCTCGATAAAGCCGGGTTCGACGCCGGTCTGAAAACCGGGCTGTTCACCCGGATCGTTCCACGCCATCAGCACGCCCAAACCTTCGGGCCGGAAATGGAAGCCGGTGCCCATGTCGACCACCATCGGCAGCGTGCGCGGCAGTTCGGGACAATCCTCGGTCGGCACCAACGTGCGCCGCAGCGGCGTCACCGGCAGGTCCACGCCGGCCAGGCGCGCAACGCTCGCGGCCCACGGCCCGGCGGCATTCACGGCCACCCGCGTCGGGATGAAATCGTCGCGCGTATGCACGCCCGCGACGCCTGACGAATCGCGTTCGATGCCGGTGACCTCTGCGCCGCGCCGCAGCTCCGCGCCCATCTCCCGCGCGCGCAGCGTGAAGCCCTGCATCACGCTATACGGATCGACAAAACCGTCGGTGGGGCAAAAACTGGCCCCCACAACATCGTCCATGCGCACCGGCGGCGCCATTTCCTTCGCTTCTGCGGTGGTGATGATGCGCGCCTCGCGCAAGCCCAGCACGCGCTGCCGCCGGTGATTCGCGCGCAGAAATTCCATATGCGCCGCCCTGGTGGCCAGAAACAGATAGCCCTGCGCGCGATAGCCGGCGGGGTGCCCCAGCGTCTGATCGAAGTCGCGGTAAAAGCGGATCGAGTGCATCGACAGCCGTATGTTGACGTCGGTCGCGAACTGCGCCCGCACCCCGCCCATGCTCTTGCCGGTGGACCCCATGCCCTGCCGCGGCTCGCATTCCAGCAGCACCACGTGGCGGCATCCCGCGCGCGCCAGGTGCCAGGCGATGCTGGCGCCCACAATGCCCGCGCCAATAATCACGACGTCCGCCGGCCGCGTCATCTTCTATTTTTTAAGCGCCAGCGTGATGCCATCAGCCATCGGCACCAAGCTCAACAAAATGCGTTCGTCGTGATGCAGGCTCCGGTTGAACCCGCGGATCGCAATAGTGTCGCCTTCCTGGTTCGACGGGTCCGCCACTTTGCCGCGCTGCAAAGTATTGTCGATCGCGATCAGCCCGCCCGGTCGCACCAGTTTCAGGCAGCGCTCAAAGTAATCCGGGTAGCCCGCTTTGTCGGCATCGATAAAGGCGAAGTCGAAGCTGTCGTGCCGCCCCTCGGCCAGCAGCGCATCGAGCGTCGCCGTGGCCGGTCCCAGGCGCAAATCGATCTTGCCGCCGACGCCCGCTTCGGCCCAGTAACGCCGCGCCACGGCCGTGAACTCTTCGCTGATATCGCATGCGATAATTTTGCCGTTCACCGGCAGCGCCAGCGCCACGGCCAGCGAGCTGTAACCGGTAAACACGCCGATTTCGAGCGTCAGCCGCGCCCCAATGGCAGTCACCAGCAGTTGCATGAACTGCCCCTGGTCCGGCGAGATCTGCATCACGGCGCGCGGGTGCCCGGCGGTTTCTTCTCTTAATTTGGCAAGAATGGGCGGCTCGCGCCAGGTTACCGAGAGGATGTAGTCGTGCAGCCGTTCTTCGAGAAAAGATTTATCCATGCCCGTGATAGAAAATAATACCCGAATACCAGCAGCGCGGCCGCCACCAGCGGCGCCAGCATCAAAACGCCGCTGTTGGGTTCGGGCACGGCTACGGTTTCGCCGCCGCCGGACGGCTGGTTGAGCCATGCGCTGCGCACCAGCCCGGTGGTCTGCACGGTACCGTTGCCGCCTGAAGCTTCGAGTAGGAACGAGCTCCGCAGGGTGTAACCGTTGCCCGCGCCGACCCATAAGTCGGCCCCCAGGTTCGTCAGCAGGATGCGGACAACCAAGTCCCCCGAACCGAGGAACGCCGGGTCGAGATTCACGCTGCCATCGACGACGCCGATCGGTCGCGGGTCGCCGCCGGTCGCGAGCCAGCATTCGCGGAGCAGTAGCGTCGAGGCGTCGAAACCGGCCCGAGCCGCGGCCGAATCTTCAAACGGCGCCGACTTGCTCCCGTCCGCCGGCGTGATCCACCCTTGCAGCCCGTAGCCGCTATAGTACTGGGCCGTCGAGCCGGGTAGCAGCGCCAGCGGCCCCTGGTCCGGCGGCGCCAGCAGTTGCAGCAAGAACTGGGTGGGGATCGGAGCGCCCGGATTGTTCCAGGCGAAGTTCGCAATACTGACATCCAGTTGCAACTGGTCTCCAGAGAGCAGCATCACCGTGCTGGACGCGCCGACATCGATGAGACTAGCCGAGGCCGGGGTGCCCGCCAGCACGGCCCCGCAGGCGATCACGATGGTTCGCCAGCAGGCCCCTTTGTGCACATTCTGAGCGTAGCAGCCGCCGTGGGCGATCCAATCCATCAAAAGACACAAATGGTGCCGGTACCTACGTACCGGTGCGGGCACGCCCGCTCTATAAGAAGCTTCTGTCCAGCGCTCTCAGCCCTATTTACCTTCCCGACGACCCGAAGCCGCCTTCACTTCTCCGGCTGGCCGCCAGTTCTTCTTCGCTCCACTCCACCTGTTCGTAGCGCGCCACCACCATCTGCGCGATGCGGTCGCCCGCGCTAATCGCGTAGGGCACGCGGCCCAGGTTTAGCAGGATCACGCGAATCTCGCCGCGATAGCCCGGATCGATGGTCGCGGGGCTGTTGGGCAGCGTGATTGCGTGCTTCAGGGCCAGCCCGCTTCGTGGCCGTATCTGCGCTTCATAACCGGGCGGCAGTTCGATGGCCAGACCCGTCGATACCAGCGTGGGCACGCCTGGTTCGAGCACTGCCGCCGCGCTGGCCTGCAAGTCCATGCCGGCGTCTTCGTGCGGGCCGTGGGCGTACTTCGGCAAAAACGCCGCCGGTGACAGCAAACGAATTTTTACGTGCATGAATCCGATATCATAGCGGGTTCGCAATGCCGCCCACCGCCCAGCGTGTCATCACCGTCGCGCCCCTGCCGCCCGAAAAATGCGCCTATGCGCTGGCCCGCTACAGCCGCTCGCCGGATTCTATTCGCGAATCGATTGAGTGGGTGCGACGCCATAATTCGCAGAGCTTCCTTGAAAGCTACTACTTCCAATATGGCCACGCGTCCATAGCCGACCTGGGCCACACGGTCATCTGCCTCGAAGGCATTTCGGAACTGGCCGCCGCCGAAGCCGAGGATGAAGTGCTGTGGGATGGGCAGGCCAAGTCGTCCCGTTATCAGGATTTTTCGCGCACCGGCTTCCTGACGCCGCCCGAGTTCCAGCCGGCCGACGCCGCCGTTTTTCGCGCCGCCGCGGAAGCGCTGCTGGCCGCCTACCAGCACACGCATGCCGCCATGCTGGAGCATCTGCGCGCAAGCCTGCCGCGTCCGGAGTCGATGAAGCCCGACGCTTACGAGCGCAACATCAACGCGCGCGCTTTCGATGTCGCGCGCTACCTGCTCTTCTGGGGCGTGCCCACCAACGTGGGGCAAGTCACCAGCATCCGGACACTTGAAAAGCAGATCCGCCGTTTGAGGGCGTCGCCCTACGCGGAGGTTCGCGCATTGGGCGAAGAGATCCGCGAAGCCTGCGGCCAGGAACCGGCCTGCCGCTGGCGCGAAGACGATACCGAGCCCATTGCGCCGACGCTGGCGCGGCATGCCGAGCCCGATTTTTTCAGCCTGCGCTCGCGCGCCGATCTGCAGGCCTGGGCCGCGCAGAATTTGCCGCGCCCGCAACGCGGCCATGTCGAGCGCGTGGATTTGATCCAGCCCAGCGAGGCCTCCGCCGAAATTGCCGCGACGCTGCTCTACCCCGTTACGGATCGTCCGTTTCGCGAGATCTACCAGATTGCTCTCGAATGGAGCGACGCGCAACGTCGTGAGGTCATCGACGTGGCGCTGCGCTCGAAGGGCCGCTACGACGAGATGCCCCGCGGCCTGCGCGGCGGGCAGTTCATCTTCGACATGGCCATCGACATCGGAGCTTACCGTGACATGCACCGCCATCGCCGCTGCCATCAATATCGCCAGGCCTACACCGGCCATCTCGGCTACGACGTGCCGGCCGTGCTCGAGAAGACGCCGGCCGCGTCGGCCTTCCGCGTAGCCATGGACCAGGCGCTGGCCACGCTACACACGTTGCCCGCGCCTGGCGCGCACTATCTGCTGCCCTTCGGCGCGCGCTCGCGTTTTCTGTTCAAGATGGATTTCGCCGAAGTGGAATACATCTCGCGCGTGCGCAGCGGCGTGAAAGGCCACTTCAGTTACCGCGCGATTGCCTGGGAGATGAAACAGAAGCTGGCCGCTGTCGAGCCGTCGCTGGCCGAACTGATCGAGGCCACGCCTCCGTGGGTGGAAGATCCGCTCAAACGCTAGAAAGGCACTATGACACGACTGTTCTGCACGTTTCTGATCGCCGGTTTAGCCTGCGCCCAGCCGCTGCCCCTCGACGGCATCGCGCACGTGGGTTTTCGCGTCTCGAACCTCGAGCGATCGAGCGCCTACTACACCGGGCTGCTGGGCTACCAGCAGGCCTTCGCCATCAACACCACCGCTTTCTTCAAGGTGAATGACGAGCAGTACATCGAGCTCTCGCCTGGCCTGCCCGCTGGCGAGCCCGTCGCGTTCACGCACCTGGCGTTTCAAACCCCGGATATCGAAGCTCTGCGCCGGATGCTCGCGGCGCGCAACGTGACCGCGCCGGCAGCCGCCAAAGGGCGCGACGGGAACCTGGCGTTCTCGCTACACGATCCCGAAAACCACCGCATCGAGTTCGTGCAGTATCAGGACGGTTCACTGCACATGAACGCGCGCGGCAAGTTCCTCGATACGCGCCGTATCTCGGACCATTTGCAGCACGTCGGCGTGGTCGTTCCGAGCCAGCATGTCGACGCCGCGATGCACTTCTATCACGATCAGCTGGGCCTCGAAGAAGTATGGCGCTACGCCCCGGGCGGCGTGCTGCGGCTGATCAAGCTGGCCACGCCGGGCAAGCGGCGCGACATCGTCGAGCTCATGATTACGGACAAGACGCCCACGCGCGCGCAGTACGGCTCCATGTACCACATCAATTTCGAGGTGCCCGAGATCACGCCGCCCTATCGCCAACTGCTTGACCGCGGCGCGCCCGTCGGCGGCGGATTGAAGCCGGTGGTGAACGCCGAAAATATCTGGGCCATCAACCTTTACGATCCCGACGGCACGCGCACTGAAGTGCAGGACCTCCGTAAAGTCCCGACGATGCGTCTGGGTCTGGTGGGCTTGAACCACGGGCATGTCGCCGGGTTTCTCAACAAATTCCCGGGCCGCTACGACGCCGCCCTGGTGGGCGTGGCCGAGCCCGACGCGGCGCTCATTAAGAAATATTCCGAGAAGTACAAACTCGACCCCGCGCTCTTCCATACCAGCTTGGACGAGATGCTGGATCGCGCCAAGCCACAGGCCGTGGTGGTGTTCACCAACACCTTCGATCATCTGCGCGTGGTGGAGGCCTGCGCCGCGCGCGGCATCCACGTGATGATGGAGAAGCCGCTGAGCGTGAGCCTGGCGCAGGCGCGCGCCATGGAAGCGGCGGCGCGCCGCGGCAAGATTCAGGTGCTGGTGAATTACGAGACAACCTGGCACCGCAGCAACCAGGCAGCGCTGGCGTTCGCCGCCGAACCGGGCGGGCTGGGGCCGGTTCGCAAGATGGTGGCCCACGACGGCCATCGTGGTCCCAAGGAGATCGGCGTGCAGCCCGAATTTCTGGCGTGGCTTTCCGATCCCGCGCGAAACGGCGCCGGCGCGCTCTTCGATTTCGGCTGCTACGGCGCCGACCTGATGACCTGGCTGATGCATGGCGAGCGCCCGCTCACGGTCACTGCCGTGACCCAGCATCTGAAGCCCGAGGTTTACCCCAAAGTGGACGACGAAGCCACCATCATCCTGACGTATCCGCGCGCGCAGGGCATCATCCAGGCTTCGTGGAATTGGCCTTTCGACCGCAAGGATCTCGAAGTGTATGGGACTACGGGAAGCATCCGCACAGTCGGCATGGACCGTGTGCGCCGCCGCCGCGCCGGCACGGAAGAAGAAGAGGTCGAGGCCCCGCCGCTCGATCCGCGTTACGATGATCCAATGTCTTATCTGACCGCCGTAGTACGTGGGGAGGTGCAGCCCGCGGGCCTGTCGTCGCTGGCGGTCAACTCGGTAGTGATGGAAATTCTCGATGCGGCGCGCCGCTCCGCTGCCAGCGGTGAGACGGTGAAGCTGGGCAGCGCGAATTAACGTAACGAAACAAATATAGTATATCCTTTCGTTAGCACCTCGCCCAACGAAAGGTTCCTCTGCGACCCAACCGCCGGATCGGAAAATACGTTTCCCGAAACTACGGCCAGGAGACTGTCCGGGCGTTCGTTCCGCCGCCGCTACCTCCGGATCCGCCGGTCCGTCTAGACGGACTGCAACACATCCTGGAACAGGCTAACCAAGCCGTCGGGCGGCTCGATGGCCTGGCGTCGGTATTGCCGGATTTATCGCTGTTTCTCTACACCTACGTACGCAAAGAGGCGGTACTTTCCTCGCAAATTGAAGGCACTCAGTCCTCGCTCTCCGACCTGCTGATTTTCGAGAACGACGAGATTCCGGGCGCGCCGCTCGCAGATGTGCTGGAGGTCTCGAACTACGTTGCGGCCATGGACCACGGCCTGCAGCGGCTGCGCGCGGGCTTCCCGCTGTCGCTGCGGCTCATCTGTGAAATACATGATGTGCTGCTGTCGCGTGGCCGCGGCAGCGAGAAGCAACCCGGCGCGTTCCGGCGCAGCCAAAACTGGATCGGCGGCTCGCGCCCCGGCAACGCGGCCTTCGTGCCGCCCCCTCCGGAGCTTGTGCTCGACTGCATGGGGCGCCTCGAAACCTTTTTGCATGACGACCGGCCGGACCTTCCGCT
>DOZZ01000215.1:38242-43026 GCA_003517725.1 Bryobacterales bacterium
CAACGGAAGAGTGGGACGGCTGCTGATCACCTTTCTGCTCTGCGCGCAGAAGGTCCTGCGCGAGCCCATTCTTTACCTCAGTTTGTACTTAAAGGCGAACCGAGCCGCGTATTATGAACTGCTCGATCGGGTCCGCACCAAGGGTGACTGGGAAGCGTGGCTCGATTTTTTTCTGACGGGCGTGAAAGAGACGGCGGACCAGGCGGCGAGCGCGGCGCGGCGGATAGTTGCGCTATTCGGCGAGCACCAGAAACAGATCGAGGCGATTGGACGCCCGGCGGCATCGGTCCTGCGCGTGTTCCAGCATATGCAGCGCAACCCGATCGTCTCGATCCCGGCCACGGCGCGCGCCATCGGCGTCTCGGCCCCCACCGTAGCGAAGTCTCTGGAACACATGCGGCAACTCGGGATGCTCCGGGAGGTCACCGGGCGCGAGCGCCACAGGCTGTTCGTCTACGAAGCCTATCTCGCCATTCTGAATGAAGGCATGGAGCCCATTTAGGACTTAAGCTCGGAGTGGCCCAGATCCCGCGCGGGTGCGATGCGGTCGCGCAGCAGCTGTTTCAACTCCTTGCTTTCCGGAAAGCGCGCTTCCCTGGCGCGGGAAAATACGCATTCGCCGTCGACGCGCACTTCGAACACCCCGCCGGCTCCCGGAATCAGCGCGAGTTCGCCGATGTCGCTCTGGAAAGTGGTCAGCAACTCCTGCGCGATCCAGGCGGCCCGCAGCAGCCAGCGGCATTGCGCGCAGTACTCGATCTCAATCCGCGGCGTGCGCGTGGCTTGACCCGCTGGAGGGGTTGCGCTCATGATCGGCTATGTACCATTATGATCCGGAGCTGGCGCTCGAAGAGTTGGACGAAGATGCCGTGTTGCCGCATCCGGTGCACGTGCGCGACATGATCGTAAGGGCCCGGCTTACGCCCGACCGCGCGCTGGAACTCAACCGCAAATTTCAGGAATACCTGCACCAGTTTGGGGAACTGCAGAAGCTGCTGCGGCCGGTGCTGGACGAACTGGCGCACGCCAAAGGAACGGCGAGTTAAAAAGGATGGCGGAGAGGGGGGGATTCGAACCCCCGAACGAGGTTGACCCCCGTTACGCGATTTCCAGTCGCGCCCGTTCAGCCGCTCCGGCACCTCTCCAGGAAACCGGGTTAGCGTAGCGAGCGATTGCGCTCAGACCTGCCAGGCGCCCCCGCGCAGCAGCGGAACCTCGCTGCCGTCGACCGTGATTCCGGTGACGGCCACGTCATCGGAGCCGATCATGAAGTCGATGTGGATCTCGCTGCGGTTCATCCGCGCATGATCAGCATCGCCGTCGAGGGCCATCTCGAGCCCTGCTCCCAACGCGATATGGCTGGCAGCGTTCTCGTCCAGGAGCGTGTCGAAGAACACGGTCCCCAGCTGGCCGATGCGGCTCTCGCGGTCGACCAGGGCCACCTCACCGAGCCGGGCGGCGCCCGGTCCGCGCTCGGCGAGCGCGCGCAGCGTCGCCGCCCCGCGCTCGGCATCGATCTCCACGGTTCGCCCGGCCTCGAAGCGCACGCGCAGGCCGGTGATCAGCGCACCCGCCACGAACAGCGGCTTGGTGGAGGTGACGACGCCGGAGGTTCGCTCGGGATCCGGGGTCGTGAACACCTCCTCGGTCGGCAGGTTGGGCGCGTGGACGATGCCGTCGACGGTGGCGATACGAGCGCCGGTCCAGCGGCTCGTCGCCAGCAGGCCGATCGTCAGGTCGGTCCCCGGCCCCTTAAAGTGCAGCGAGTCAAGGCGCATCCCGGTGAGCTTCCGGGCGACCTCGATCAGCCGGTCGAGCCGCGTGTTCCACGCCGCGACGGGGTCGGGCTCGTCGAGCCTGCACACGTGCGCGATGTCCGACCACAGCTGCTCCAGCGCAGCCGGGCCGTCGAGGTCCGGGTGCACGAGCTTCGCCCAGCCGGGGGTCGGGCACGGCGCGACCGTCCAGTTGAGCGTGCCGTCGTTGAGGACCTGCTCGGACTCGCGCACGCGCGGGAGCATGTCCCGGCCCAGGCGCTCGGGGTCGACACCTTCCATCAGATGCGGCTCGACCGGCCCGGTCAGCGTGATCACCGCGCTTCGCTGTTCCCCGAGGGCCAGGATCTGCTCCCCGTACCAGGGCGGGACGTAATCCAGCGTGTCGGGGTCCGCGTGCATCGCCCGGGCGCGCTTGAAGTGAAGGTCGAACACCCGGAGATCCACGAACTTCGCGCCCGCCGCGTAGGCAACATCGGCGATCGCCCGAGCGAGCGGCTCCTTGCCCGGCTCGGATGAGACCGAGACGATCTGGCCGGGTTGGACGTTGGCGCCAAAGCGGACGACCAGCTCGGCCAGGCGCCGGATGCGGTCGTTATCGCTCACTTGGGGCCTCCGGGGATGAGGATGCCTGGGTTCAGGATGCCTGCCGGGTCGAGCTGCGTCTTGACCGCGCGCAGGATGGCGCCGGCCGGTTCGCCGATCTCCTGCTGATACCAGCGCAGATGATCTCGGCCGACACCATGGTGATGGCTGATCGAGCCGCCGGACCCCTCAATCGCGTCGCCGGCGGCAGCCTTGGCCAGTTGCCACTGGGCCACCGGGTCATCGAGGGCGGCGCAGCCAACCGTGAAGTACAGCGAGGCGCCGGACGGATATACGTGCGAGACATGGCACAGGATCACCGGCGGCGTGCCCTGAGCGCTCAGCGCCTCGCGGACGGCGCTTGTGACCGCCTCCTTGACGTTCGGCAGCCGGGACCAGAACGCCACCGTTTCCAGTGTCTCGACCAGCGCTCCGGCGTCCAGCAGCGCGTCCCGGAGGTACGGGCCGCGGTAGCGATCGCGCTCCCACGCCTGCCCGGCCTCCGGGTCCGGCTCTCCGCCCATCGCCCGGAGAACCGACTCCGCCCCGGCGCGGCGAGCCTCCACCGCGGTCTCGGCGCCCTCGTAGCCGACCACGGCGAGACATCCCCCGGCGCCGGCGCCCTGAGCCAGTTCGGCGGGGCGAGCCAGGTTCAACGCCGTCTCCGCTTCGTCGGAGAGCCGGAGCACCGTCGGGACCGGGCCATCCTGGGCGAGCCGACGCAGGGCAGCTGTCCCCTCGGCGAATGAGCCGAACCGCCAGCCCGAGTAGACGCGGCGCTCGGGCACGGGCCGCACCTGGACGGTCAGCGAAGTGATCACCCCGAGTGTCCCCTCGGAGCCGAGGAAGAGCTGGCGCAGATCGGGTCCGGCGGCGGACTTGGGTGCCCGGCCGAGGACCAGTGAACCGGCCGGGGTGGCGACCTTCAGACCCATCACGACCTCGTCGAAGCGCCCGTAGCCAGCGGACGCCTGCCCACTCGAGCGTGCGGCGGCGAAGCCGCCGAGCGTGGCGTACTCGAACGATTGAGGGAAGTGGCCGATGGTGTAGCCGCGGGCCGCGAGCAGCTCCTCGGCCTGGGGACCTCGCAGACCCGGCTCGAGTTCCGCCAGGCGCGACTCCTCGTCGAGCGAGACGAGCGCGTTCATCCGGCGCAGATCGACGGCCACGAGCCCCGCGAAACCTGTCGTCTCCGGATCAAGTCCTCCGACCACGGACGTCCCGCCGCCAAACGGAACCACCGCCACGCGCTCCTGCGAGCAGATCCACAGGAGCGCCAGCACCTCCTCGTGAGAGCCTGGCCAGAGCACCAGGTCAGGCGCCGCGAGCGGGTCCCCACCGCGCAGGCGCAGCAGGTCGGGCGTCGACCTTCCGCGCGCGTGACGAACCCGAGCCTCATGCTCGCCGGTGGCGTGGGCGGCGCCCACCGTGTCGGTGAGCTGAGCCGCCACCTCGCCGGCGAGCCTGGGCGCGACGAGCGGGACCTCGCTCGGCGAGCGCGGCCGGCCGATCGGCCCGCGGACCCCGAGGCCGTCGCTGAGCAGCGTGCGCACGCTGTCGGGGAGCTGCGGCACCTGGTCTGGGTCGCCCCAACCCCACCAGGAGAGCTCGGGGTACGGGTCGGTGGGACGCGGCGCCACACCGTCGGACGGTATCCGCTCAGCGAGGTGATCGTTCGCTGCGCCAGTGCGGCACGGCCAGCATCGTCAGCCGCAGCTGCTTCGCAGCCACGCGGGCGATCTCCGCCTCAGCTGCCGGGGCGGCGACCGGAGCGTCCACCGTCGCACCGACCGTCGCGATCATCGTGTTGACCAGCAGCCCGGCGAGCATCTGCAGATCATCGGTCGTCCACTCTCGCAGTACCGGGAAGCGCGCCAGGTCGGTGGCCAGCTCGCTGGTGAACAACCGGATCTCGCCACGGATTGCGTGCCGCAGGACGACGTTGCCGGTGTATCCGACGCGGACCACGAAGATGAAGTGCGCCCGGTGCTGGCGAACATGCTCCATCAGGATCTCCACTGAGCGGTGGATCACCTGCTCGGGCGGAAGGCCCTCGCGGGCGTCGCGCAGCATCGCTCGCAGCGTGCGAAACGATTCCTCGACGAGCGCGAGGCCGAGCGCGTCCATGCTCTCGAAATGCCGGTAGAAGGCGGTGGGGACCACGCCCGCGGCCCGGGCGACGCTGCGCAGGCTGAGCGCATCGAAGCTCTCGCCGGCTTCGAGCTGCAGGAGCACGGCGTCGAGCAGCGCCTGGCGCGTGTGCCGCCGGCGCTCCGCCTGGGTGCGGGCCGGCCGGACCGGCCCCACAGCGCCTCCGGAAGCGCGCCCCGAAGGTCGGGTACGCATGTTCACCAAGTCCGTGTGCATCTGCTCACAGTTCCGAGTTTAGCCCTTGACGAGGCGGGGAGAATCCTTACACTAACC
>DOZZ01000215.1:43206-44564 GCA_003517725.1 Bryobacterales bacterium
TGATGTCGCCCCTGGTCGATCTTCTGGTTGGCCCTCACGGCATCGACCGGTACCTGGAGCTGATCCGTCCGGACCTCACCGTTCGCGATGCCAGCGCGCGCGCTGTTGCCGTGCACCATCAGACCAAGCGCAGCGTGACGCTGACGCTTCGCCCCAACGCCGCCTGGACCGGATTCCAGGCCGGGCAGTTTGCGCGGATCGGCGTCGACATCGACGGCGTGCGCCGCACCCGCACGTATTCGCCGAGCTGCTCGCAGCATCGCGCCGACGGACTGCTCGAGCTGACGGTGACCACCCATCCCGAGGGACTCGTCTCGCGTCACCTCCGCCACGGGCTTCGCCCCGGACAGGTGCTTCACCTCGCCGAGGCTCAGGGCGACTTCGTGCTCCCGGCGCGTCGGCCCGAGCGCCTCGTGCTGATCAGCGGCGGCAGCGGCGTGACACCGGTCATATCGATGCTCCGCACGCTGTGCGATGAGGGCCACCAGGGCGACGTCGCGTTCGTGCATTACGCGCGCACCGCCGACGACTGGCTCTACCAGAGAGAAGTTGAGGCGCTGGCCGCCGGACGGCCGAACGTGACCGTCGACTACGTCACCACGCGCGAGGGCGGCCGCCACATCGACGAACGCTCGGTCCGTGCGCTGATCGGAGGTCGTGATCCGGCCAGCGCGGTCGCTGCCGTGTGCGGACCGCCGGCGCTGATCGAGGCCGTGCGGGCGATCTGGCAGCACGCGCCTGAGCGCGTCCTGGCCGAGAGCTTCACGCCGCCCAGCCTGAACGTCGGCGATACGGCCGCCGACGGCACACTGCACTTTTTGCGCAGCGAGATCGCCGCCCCGATCGCCCAGGGCACGTTGCTCGAGCAGGCGGAGGCGGCGGGCCTGACCCCTGATTTCGGATGCCGTATGGGTATCTGCCACACCTGCACCTGCCGCAAGACCGCCGGCGCCGTGCGCGACGTCCGGACCGGTCAGGTCTCGACGGAGGAGGACGTGGACATTCAGCTGTGCGTTTCCGTCCCCGCCGGCGATGTAGCCCTTGAACTGTGACCACGCGAGGAGATCAAGCCATGCCGACCAAACATCCTGAGCTCACACCCGATCAGATCGAGGAGCTCGGCCGCGAGCTCGACGAGCTCCGCAACCGCGTGCGGGCGGACCTTGGCGATCGCGACGTCGAGTACATCAAGCGCGTCATCAAGGCCCAGCGCGGGCTGGAGGTGGCGGGCCGCGGGCTGCTGTTCGCGGGGTTCCTGCCGCCCGCCTGGCTCGGGGGCGTGATGGCGCTGTCGCTGTCGAAGATCCTCGACAACATGGAGATCGGGCACAACGTGATGCACGGCCAGTACGACTGGA
>DOZZ01000002.1:0-184 GCA_003517725.1 Bryobacterales bacterium
GGTGTAAACCAGCACCATGCGGCTAATATCCACGACCCCGATGAGAAGCATCACCAGCAGAAAGGTACAGATCGTCATCTCTACCTGCGTGGCGCCGCGCCGGGCGTCCCGCACCAAGTTGCAACGGCTTGGTGGGACGATCTTGCGCGCGGCCCTGGCCATCAAAGTCATTACGAAATTCGCC
>DOZZ01000002.1:397-4363 GCA_003517725.1 Bryobacterales bacterium
CACGTATACGTAGGAGCAGGAGCAGGGATAGAAGTCGAAATTTGGTAGATGGTGCAGACCGTCACTTGCAGACTGGAAGCATTCGGCAAAGAAGATACTTCCTTGGTCACTAAAGCCCGGACCTGGGCAGTTGTCGGAGTACTGACATTGCCGACGGACGCGCCGCTCAGAGCGTAATACTGGACACCGGAGCGGGCGGCATTGGATATGGTAATCCAGGCGTAGAGAAAGCCTCCGAAGTTGAAAGCATTCACAACCAGCAGCAGGATGAGGGGAAGCACCAATGCGAACTCAACCAAGGCCTGTCCGCCCTCGGCAGCGTTGGCGGCCTGAGTTCGTGGGGGCAGCGAAGAAGCGCGCGCCAGAAACTCGCGGAGCTTAGCGCGCTCCTGGGCATGCGGCGTGACGAATTCCACGCCCACACCGTCGTCTTCGTGCCGAACCGCTTTCGCAAACATAGAGATCGACTCGCTTTCGGGTATTTCGCCCGGATTGCCCCGATCCAGTACCAAGGTTAATCGAACAAGGGTACCAATATACCAGCGTTCCGGAGTTTTTACAAATGCGCCAAGGAGGCTGCAATCGCGCACTTGGTGTTTCCGGGGGGTGCTACCGTCCCAATAATAAACAAGAATTCCCGGATGCGCCTGGCGCGGCGCCCGCCTGCGTTCCGAACCACTTAAAGCATCGAACCATTTCAAAACGCACCCCTAACCCACAACGAAGCCGCTTCACAGGTGCACTGGAGTGTGGTCGGCCTCGGTTTTGTTTTGGACGGAGTATTTTTCGAGATCTTCGGGCGAACAGATGACCAGTTCGTCGTCGATCTGGGTATTCGACGCGTAAATGGAACGCGTCGGCAATTCCAGAATGCTCGCGCACCTCCTCCGGATCGGCGTTATCCGGAACGGACCCAGATGCTCGATCAGGTGTATCACACGATTATCTTCGGTCAGATAAATAACGTCAATGGGAAATAGCATACCGATGGTATGCATGCCTTGGGAGGGGGCCAGCCAGATGCCTTCCTCGGAGTGCAATTTCATCCGGCCCAGCAGCCCTTTCAGCCGAGCCAGATGCGTGTCGGCTGGCGTGACTCCAAAACTGAGGAAAGACTGCCGGGTTAGGTTAAAAACGCAGAGTTTGGGTTGTTTCACCGTGGTCTTTCCTCCCGAAAAACTTGGCGTACACATTGTGAGCCCTTTCTACTTCTACAATCTCGGAAGCGTCCACCGATGGCGGACGCCCGCGGCCCGGACCCGCGGCAGCTCCCAATGAGACGGCCCGGCGAGCCTAACGAACATTCTTGCGGCGGCGTTGGATCAGGATGAAGAGCACGATCACAAATAACACGCCCGCAATCACCCGAATCAAAGTAACGTTGTCCATTCGTTCTCCTTTCGCGCAGAATTTGCCAAACTACTGGAACAGCGTATCAAAGCCTTCCATGATAGTGATCATGGCGGGCCCCAGAGTCACCAAAAAAATCGACGGAAAAATAAAAAAAACCAGCGGGAAAACCAGTTTTACGGTGGTCTTGGCGGCCTGCTCTTCGGCATGCTGCCGGCGCTGCACGCGCATCGTGTCGGAATGGACGCGCAGAGCTTTCGAGATACTGGTGCCGAACTGATCGGCCTGGATGAAAACGGCAACCATGGAGCGCACCGATTCCACGTCGGTCCGGTCGGCGAAATTGCGCCAGGCATCGGTGCGTGCGCGGCCGGCGCGCTGCTCCAGATTGACCAGTTTCAACTCGTCGCTAATCGCCGGCTGGCTAAATTGCATCTCGTCGGCGGTGCGGAGCGTGGCCTTATCGAGGCTAAGGCCCGCCTCGATGCAAACCACGATCAGATCGAGCGCATCCGGGAGGCCTAATCGGATGGCGAGCTGACGGGCTTTGATGCGGTTGCCAAGCCAGAAGTCGGGAATCATAAACCCCAGCCCGAGCGCCAAGGCATAAGCGAACCAGGAAAAGTACTGATCCAAATGCGTCACCACGACCACTAAGCACAAAGCAATCGGTGTCAGGACCTTCGCGCCGTAAAAAATGCGGACATAGTGTTCCTTGCGGAACCCCGCGCGGACCAGGCGGCGCGTAACCACTGAGACTTCCGCTGCGCTGCGCGGCAAGATCTTTTCGAACGGCTCCACCAGCGCGGCGACCGAGGGAGCTTTATGTTTGTTGACGAAACGGCCGAGGATGTTGCCGGAAAGGTCCGGCGTGATGACGTTATCCAGCCGCTTAAGCATCGGCACGCCGGAGAAAAGCAGGAATCCGGCGCTGGTGATCAGGATGAAGAGAGCCACGAATGCAACGATCGCGAGAGTCATTATTTTCTTCTCAAACCCGGACCCGGCATATCTTACGAATGATTAAGCCGCCCACGATGGTCATGACGGCCGCGGCGCAGAGCAACTTGATTCCGAGGGCGCGCTTCCAAAGAACGCTCATGTGCTCCGGATTCAGCAGATAAAGCAGGAAGCCGAGAGTCACCGGCAGCATCGTGAGCACCCACCCGGTCATGCGGCCCTGCGCGGTATGCACGGCGACCTGGCGCTTTAATCGGAAGCGGTCGCGGATCACCGAAGCCACTTTGTCGAGGACCTCGGCCAGGTTGCCGCCGCTTTCCTGCTGGATCAAAACCGCCGTGACGAGGATGCGCAGATCCGCCAACGGAAAACGGGTAGTCAGATTGTTAAGTGCCGTGCGCAGTTCCAGACCAAAATTCTGCTCATCGAAGGCCTTGCGGAATTCACGGCCGATGGGGTCCGGAGCCTCGCGCGCCACGATGCTGATGGAAGAGATCAGGCTATGGCCGGCGCGCAGCGCGCTGACCATCATGTCCAGAGCTTCGGGCAGCTTTTGTTCGAACTGCGCAAACTGCCGGCTGCGCTTAAACAACACGTAACAATAGGGCACGCTTGCCGCCGCGGCGCCCATGAGCAGAGCGAAGGCCATCGAATGCGTGCGCAGATCGATCAGCCACCCGCCGACCACACCACACGCAATGCATGACAGAAACAAGCCACCGACGGTCCACTTTAGATTGGCCTGGTACAGCATGAGCCGCAGCCGCGGCGCGATATCGAGCTTCACCAGCCACTGATTCAACAGCGGGATAGAGCTGAGCAGATCGTACCGTCGAATATCGACGGCTTCATCCAGTTCGCTGTGGCCGCTGGGAGCCAGCACCGCGTCAAACATTTCCAGGGTGCGCTTCTCACGCTGGGAGGCGTTGGCGCCCGAGGCGGCAAACAGCAGCACCGTCAAAGCGAAAACGCAGACAAAAACGATAAAGATAATTAGAAACATAAAACCTGCCCGCGCCTCCCTCTCATTTGACTTCCAGCGTTTTTTCGAACAGCTCGGTCGGCAGGAGGATGCCTGCCACGGTGAGCCGGTCAATGAATTTCGGACGAATCCGGCTGGGTTGGAACGTGCCCACAACGTTGCCGCGCGGGCCGATCCCTTTACGTTGGAACGTGAAGATCTCCTGCATGCTGACGACGTTCTCGTCCATGCCGGTGATCTCGGAAATACTCATGCATTTGCGGCTGCCGTCGCTGAGGCGCGAGACCTGCACCACGATCGTGATGGCGGAGGCCATCTGCTGGCGGACAGTTTTCTCGGGCAGCACGACGCTGCCCATCGCCACCATGGACTCCAGGCGCATCAGGGCATCGCGGGCGCTGTTGGCGTGAATCGTGGTCATGGAGCCTTCGTGACCCGTGTTCATGGCCTGCAACATGTCGAAGGCCTCCTCGCCGCGGACCTCACCGACGATGATGCGGTCGGGACGCATACGCAAACTATTGATCAGCAGTTGCCGTTGGCGCACGGCACCTTGGCCTTCCACGTTGGGTGGACGGGTTTCCAGGCGGACCACGTTCTGCTGTTTCAACTGCAATTCGGCGGCGTCCTCAATGCTGATGAGGCGCTCGGACTCAGGGATGAAGCGCGACAGC
>DOZZ01000030.1 GCA_003517725.1 Bryobacterales bacterium
CCCTGCTTGGCCGTGCCGCCGGCCGACTCGCCCTCCACCAGAAACAGCTCGCAGCGTTCCGGATCGCGCTCCTGGCAATCCGCCAGTTTGCCCGGCAGCCCGCCCGAATCGAGCGCGCCCTTGCGCCGCGTCAGATCGCGTGCCTTGCGCGCCGCTTCTCTAGCCCGCGACGCGTCGATCGCCTTGCCCACAATTTTGCGCATCACCGTCGGGTTCTTATCGAAGAACTCGCCCAGCTTATCGTTGACGAACTGCGTCACCGGCCCCTGAATGTCGCTGTTGAGCCGGCCCTTGGTCTGGCCTTCAAACTGCGGCTGCGGCACCTTCACGCTCACCACCGCCGTCAAACCTTCGCGCACGTCGTCGCCGCTCAGGTTCTCTTTCACATCCTTGAACAGCCCCGCCGCCTGCCCCGCCGCGTTGATGGTGCGCGTCAGCGCGCTGCGGAATCCGGATAGGTGCGTGCCGCCGTCCACCGTGTTGATGTTGTTGGCGAAGCTGAACACCGACTCCGAATACGTGTCGTTATACTGCAGCGCCACTTCCGCGCTCATGCGGCTGCCGTTCGGCAGATCTTTTTCCATCTCGAAATAGATGGGCTTGTCGTGCAATACGCTCTTGCCGCGGTTCAGATGCTTGATGAACTCGGCAATGCCGCCTTCGTACAAAAACTCATGCGTCTTGACCGGATCGTCGCGCTCATCGGTCAGATTAATCCGCAGCCCCTTGTTCAGGAACGCCAGCTCGCGCAAGCGCTGCGCCAGCGTGTCGTAGTTGAACTTGGTGGCCTCCAGGATCGATTGATCCGGCTTGAAGGTAATGCGCGTGCCGGTTTTCTTCGGCGCTTTGCCGGTCTGCCGCAGCGGCGCCAGCGGCACGCCCTGCGCATACTCCTGCTGAAATGTCCCGCCGCGCCGCCAGATCTCCAGTTCCAGGCGCTCCGACAACGCATTCACGCAACTCACGCCCACGCCGTGCAGGCCGCCCGATACTTTGTACGAATTGTTGTCGAACTTGCCCCCGGCATGCAGCTTGGTCATCACGACCTGCGCCGCCGACACGCCCTCTTCCGCGTGGATGTCCACCGGAATGCCGCGCCCGTTGTCGATCACGGTCACGGAATTGTCGATGTGGATCAGCACGTCCACCTGCGTGCAGTATCCGGCCAGCGCCTCGTCCACCGAATTATCCACGACCTCATACACCAGGTGGTGCAAGCCCTGTTCACCGGTCGAGCCGATGTACATGGCCGGCCGCAGGCGCACCGCCTCCAGGCCCTCCAGGACTTTAATGCTTCGTGAATCGTATTGTTCCGGTTGTTCAGACGCCATGTTCACTTCGTTGGACATTAGTTGTTTTTGTTTTGACGCCGCGTCAGATACGCATGGGCATCACGACGTAGCGGTACTGATCGGTTGCGCCGTCCATGCGGGCCGGCTGCAGTTCCCCGGCGCTCTTTTCATCTTTCAATGAAAATTCCACTTCGTCCTGATGGATCGCCCGCAGAAAATCCAGCAGGTATTGCGCGTTGAACCCGATCTCGAGCTGCGGGCCGGCATACTCGGTCGGCACGCTCTCTTCGCTCTCCCCGGTCTCCACCGACGAAGAAAAGATGCGCACTTCACCCGGCGCGAACTGCACCCGGATGGCGCGCGAACGCTCATCCGCGAACTGCGCCACGCGCTCGATGGCCGAGCGCACTTCGTTCTTCGCCAGCTTGACGATGTTGCTGTTGTCCTTCGGGAGCACCCGTTCATAGTCCGGGAAATTGCCGTTCAGCTTGCGCGTAATCAGCAGCCGCTCGCCGAACTGGAAGAACAGGTGATTGTCGTCGCCCGTCAGTTCCACGCGCGCATCCGGCGCGCTCTCGCCCGCCAGCTTCAAAATTTCGCCCATGGCTTTGCGCGGTACCAGCGCGCGAAAGCTGATTGGCTCGCCCCCCGCTTTACTGCTCTCGACAAACGCCAGCCGGTGCCCGTCGGTCGCCACCATGGTCACTAGCTCGTTGCGCAGCAGCAGCAGCGCACCGTTCAACGTGAAACGCGACTCCTCCATCGAGATCGCGAACATGGTCCGCGAAATCATCCCCGACAACTCCTTCACCGGCATCGACGCGATGGTCGCGGGCATCGACGGCAGCTCCGGGAAGCTCTCGCGGCTCATGCCCGCGATGCGCGTTCTCGAGCGCCCGCACGTGATGCTGGCCCAATGGTTGTCCAGAAACTTCACCGTCAGATCGGCATCCGGCAGCAGCCGCACATAGTCCAGCAGCTTGCGCGCCGGCACCGTGCCCGCGCCTTCTTTCTTGATCTTCGCCGGCACGCTGCAGCGGATCCCCAGCTCCAGGTCCGTGGCCGTGATCGTCACCCGCCCGTCGCGCGCTTCAATCAGCAGGTTCGACAGGATCGGGATGGTGGTCTTCTTCTCCACCACGCCCTGCGTCAGACTCAACTCGCGGACCAGATCCGTTTTGCCGATCGTGAATTCCATGCTCCCGTTGCCTCTCTGATGACCCGGTTTCAATACATCCAATACAAGTACCGTATTGGTCGGGACTGTCAATCTGTTGAAGTCTTCCTAAAGTATAGCAAAAATTAATACTTCGCGATCCGTTTGCCTGTGGAAACGCGGTGCACTGAAGTCGCAAAAAGGGCGCCGCTACCGGATTTGTACAGATTCGCTCGCCCGCTTTCCGATGGTCCCGAGGATAAACCAACTAAGTTCATTGTAATGAGTCGATTAGGCTGTGGAGCATTCTG